>JAFTWV010000117.1 GCA_017465155.1 Clostridia bacterium | reverse complement strand
TTTTGGACCGATTTTCGCACGGTTCGAATTGCCTGTAATCTCAATGGTTTGAACCACTTTGGAGGCCAGAACAACGGTAAATCCAAGAGGTCTGGAAATCCGTTGATCTTCTTCCAACTTCCACTAACTTCCGTGAGGTGCGGTGAAAGGTTAATGACTCGAAATCGAGCAAGCCCTTTACCGGGCCCGTGGGTTCGAATCCCACCGTCTCCGCAGTCAGAACCCTTGCAAATCAACGGCTTGCAAGGGTTTTTTATTTACCGAGTACACACAAAAGTACACGTTTGTCTCCCGAAACACGAAAAACCGCCCCTTTCGGGGCGGCCTTTTTAGTCATCCTTTTTGACCAGATGCTCATAGTAGAGCATCGGCTTTCCGGGCATGGCGTCCTCGTCCTCGAGAAAAAGAGCCTTGGCCAGATCGGCGTAGAAGTCGGAGCGGTCTACGTTGTACTTCTTGGCGACCTTGCAGACGTCGCTGTACGTGGCGTTGATCACCGCCCAGAACTCCGTGAGCGCGTCCTCGCCGGATACACCCGCGCGCTGCGCCAGCATCTTGACGTCAGACGGATTGCGCCACTTGCCGCCGTCCTTGAGGCCGTGCACCCACTCCTCCGCCATGTGACGAGGGAGGTAACCGGAGTCCTCTCCGCCCGGGGCATGCTGGAAGCCGATCTGACGCTGCTGGGTCATCTGGCGATGGTGCTGGCCCGTGTCCATGCGGCTCTGGGGGCTGTACCGCCTGCCGTACTCGCGCATGTCGGTGATATTGCTCCTCTCATGATCGCCACGCCGCCAGTAGTCGGGGGTGTTGCCTTCCGCAGGCTGATGCGGCTCGGGGCCGTCCCAGACGAAATATCCCTCTCCGCCCATGCTGGGCTCGTCAGCCATGGATCGCCTGCGGATCTGCCGACGCGCTTGTGCAGGATATCCGTCCGCCATGCGCATGTCGAGATTGTCCCGGCTGTTGCCGTCAGCGCGGCGCATGTCCGGCTCGTCCGTGGCGTATCGGGTCATGCGCATCTCGCCTCTCCGCTCGCGGGTGTACTGATTTGCACCCTGATCAGCGCGCATCTCCGGGCCGGTCTGGTCGTCGTCCATATAGCGGCCCCGGCTGTCACGCTGCCGACGCGCCTCGGCAGTCTGGAGCATCATCATCGTGCCGATACTCATGCAGCGCCACCACCTTCCGCAGGCGCGGCAGGAGCCGTGCCATCAATGGACGCCAGGTCAGTATTGGGTGCGCAACAGGTGCGGCCCAGCAGCCGGAAGCTTCCGCCCGTGGCATTGGTGACCACTCGGACGGGGTAGCGTGTACGGGTGCGGATGCTGCACGCCACAACCTGGGCGCAGCAGAGGTTATTGAGCGGATACTCCACTGTCCCGTCGCCGATGGTGATGACCACGGGCGCGGTGATGGTGGTCGCCTCCGGGATAGCCTGTGCGATCACAATGCAGTATTTCTCCCCGGACCGGTAGCTGCCGGCAGGGATGTTGATCGTGAGTGTGCCGTCGGCAAATGTCACGGCCTGCGAGATGATCAGCCGGGGACACAGACGGCACGGGTTATTGCCGTTACCCATAATCTGCTCCTTTCTCAGGGGCGGCAGGATGGCCCGCCGCCCCGAATGGTCACCCGTCAAGCGGGGATTTGGTTAGCCGTCAGGCCGCACAGCCACAACCGCAGCCGCCGTTGCCATAGCCCCAGGACGCAGCGTAGGGATTGCAGGTGATGTACGCAGGCACGGGGCAGGGGCGCAGCTGGCCGATCAGATACTGGTTCTGAGCAGCCTGGGAGGCCTGCAGGCGCAGGGCCTGGTTCTCGTCGCGCAGCGCCTGAGTCTTCTCGGCGGACATGTATCCGATGATGCGGTCGCCAAGCTTGTCGATGGCCTGCAGGGTGCCACAATTCATCTGCGCCGCGTCGAAGCGGTTCTGGAGATTCATTTTTTCCACATCGCAGCAGCAAGCGCTGATCTGCTGCTGGAGGGCGTTGGTATTCATAACGCCCTGGGTGGTGTTGCGCTCAATGCCGCGCTCGATGTCGCAGCAGTACTGAGCCAGCTGGGCCGCGATGGCGCTAGCATGCTGCGCACCCTGATAGCCCAGCGTGCAAATGGCGTTGTCGAGGCCGCGGAAGTTGCTGTTGAGTGTGTTATTGATGGAGGTGAAAGAGTCGGCCAGACCGTAGGTCTGCTGGTCGATCTTGCTGATCAGCGTCTGCTGATCAACCGCCGCGCGGACGTCAGCCTGCGTAGCGCAATCGCCACGGCCGCCACCAAAGCCGAAACCATTACCGCCGCCGAAAAGCAGACCGGCGATCAGGAGCATGGGGAACCACTCCCACATGCCGCCGCCCCAGCCCATACCCATGCCCATGCCCATTCCGCCCATGCCCCAAGGCATGCCGTAGCCATAGGCAGGCATAACAGGCATACACATGCCGCCATTACCGTTGCCGCCGTCCATCTTGCCGGCGATGAAACCGTCCATCATTTCAGATGCCATATGCTTCTCCTTTCTGTGTCGAGGGTTTGTCCATCTATGCAATCGGGCGCGTGCACTCGCCCGGTCACATCACTTGTAGGGGATACCCATCTGCCGGGCGAAGTTTTTCGCCACCTCTTCGTAGGTGGTTCCGCGCTCCCGGCACATGTTTTCAGCGATCTTCCGCAGATCGTCCGGGCTTTTCCCGCTGCAGATCTGATGGAGCTGCTGCAGCTGCGGATTCCCGGCGGCCTGCTGCTGGAGCATCTGCATGGGATTCATGCCGCCCTGCATGGCCTGGAAAATCATCTGCATGGGATTCATTCGCTCACCTCCTTGCGGGCATGCCTGCCCCTGTCAAGCTTGTCAAGCACGTCGGCTAGCTGCTGCCGGATCGCGTCCACATCAGCCTGCGAAGCGTAAGCCGTTGCAGGGGCCTCCTGCGCAGCATCTACGCGGCGGTACGCCGCAAAGTCCGCGGAGCCGGTCTGGGGATTGAATCGCTTGGTATAGATCACGCCGTTGGCCTGATCGACAAAAACGTTGATGTCGTTGTTGAAAAGGATCTGTGCGGCCTCCGCTTCCTTCTGGCTGGTGACCATGGAAGCCACAACACCCTGCGTCTGCTGAGGCTGCTGGTAGTAGGTCGGGATAGCTGCTCCCTGCTGCATGCGCGGAGCGTAGGGGTTTGAGTACATCATGGGGTTGTATCCGTAGGGATTACCTTGCATTCTCATCACCTCGCCCTCATTTTCGCGCAAAAAAAGAGCCAGTACCTGTCGTGGTACTGGCTCTTGAATGTCTCGTGGCTGTCAGCCGAGCTTATCCCTGATGGAGCGTTGCCTCCGGTGGACGGTCTCGACGGACATATGCAGTTGCATGGCTACGGATTGAGGAGAATGCTTGCGGCGCTTCTTCAGCACCTGCTCTTCCTCGTCGGTCAGGAGTGCGAAATCATCGTCGGTAAACCTGTGCGCTGCAAAGCGCTGGAAGGGGTCACCGCCCATCGCACTCCCCCTTTACCCGTTCGTCTGATTCTCACCTTCGCCCTTAACAATTACAGGCTTGGGTGTATGCAGTTCCTTTACATAGTCTCTAATGGTGGCTTCGATGGCGGCGCGGTCAGCAGTATAGCCTCGTTCTTCCAGTTCACGTACCACATAGTCCAGCTTTTCGTCTCCATGACCGGCGCCATACAGCTGCTCGGCAGCAAAGACAAGGATGGATGTAGTGGACAGCAGCAGTTCCTGCTGCTTTTTGCTGGTGTTGGCCTTGATCCAGGGGATCAGCTTGTAGGTGATCAGCGCAGCCAGCAGCATAACCACGGCCTCAAGGATGGGAGTCAGATCAATCATGGCAATACCTCCTGTATTCTTCTTCGGTCATCAGGTCGCAAAAGATAGCGTATTCGTTTTCTTCGCCGTGATTGCCGCCTCTGGCCTTGTATGCGTCGTGCATACGGCCCACGCGGCGGCGATCCTCGGCTGTGGTGTAGCCCTTTTCCCGGCATTTTCCGATCAGATAGCAGATTCGGTCGTCAAGGATGGCAAGGTCGCATTCCTTGGCTACGGGATCCTCTGCATGCTTGGATTCCACCGTATCATGCAGAGCGATCAGCTGCTGCTGCTGGGCAGTGAGCATGTCTTTGATCTCGTCCAGCTGGCTGTTGGCCTTGTCTACCACAGCGCTGATCAGCCATTCACCGATGGCTTT
>JAFTWV010000116.1 GCA_017465155.1 Clostridia bacterium | reverse complement strand
GACTCCCCCCGCCCCCACATGGTAGACTTTGCCCGGAGTTGTCTTTCCCACATGGGCCTCGCGGGGGCGTGCCGTTTCGCCGCGGCTCCTTTGTTTGTCGGTGCGCCGCTCCCCTTCGGCGTCGCGGCGCGGCCGGAACTATGCGCTCCTTTGCGGCTGACGGGTGGGTGTGAAAGGTGTATGAGCGCAGCGAATATGGTGGTTGCTCTCTTGTGCAACGGCTCGCCAAATTCATGTTTATCGCTTTCATTCTATTACGACAAAAAACGCAAGCCAGTCAAGGCCTGCGTTTTCGATATTTGCGTTATATAAAGTGAAGGATAACGCCTTTCTTTTCATCATCCCCCACTGGCAGGAGCGCTGCAAGAGATTTCATTCCTTGCCATCACAGCAATCATCATGCCGTTCTCATTTGTGACGTCATCCTCAATTTCGGATTACTCATACACCGCTCTGCTGCCGCCGATGTACGGCAGACGGCTGTACGCCATGACGAGATTGGCGTGACTGACCTTGCCGTACTCAATGCGCAGGGGAACCGCCACGGGGCGGATATGCATGCCGACCAGCGTATCGCCGATGTCGATGGCGGCTTCAGCCTGTATGTTCATGGCGAGGGCGGGATGGTTCAGGCGCTTCCATGCTGCGGCGGGGACGCTGCCGCCCGCCTTGGGCTGGGGGATGGCACGCACCTGCGTGAGACGGCGCTCATCCAGTACGCGCTGCTCCATGACGATGGCGCGGTTCAGGTGCTCGCAGCACTGGAAGGCTGCGTTCAGGCCGCGGGCGGCACAGGCGGTCAGCATGGCCTCGGCGATCACATCACCCAGCTCCGGGACGCTGCCTTTGCCAATGCGCGCGCCGGCAACCTCGCTTGTGGAGCAGCCCAGTACGATCACGCCGCCGGGCTGGATATCGCCGGCCTTTGCCAGCGCGTCCACTGCTGCATCGATGACGCAGAATACTTCGTTTTTCAGTTCATTCATGGTTCGTTTCTCCTTCTGTCAAAGCGGGTGCATCGGGCGTGATGCGCTGACGGATCAGCTCGATGACGTTCTGTGCGCCGATGGACACGAACTGGCCCAGCAGCGTGATGATCATGCGTGCGGTATCGAAATCGACCCGATGGAGGGCCTTGAGGATGGCGGCGGTACGGCCGGGTACGTCGGTGAAGAGTTCCTTCATGGTGGCGGCGCCGGTGGCTTCCAGCAGATCAAAGAGGGTATCGACGAACAGACGGCGCTGCTGCGGGGTTACCCGGGAGAGCCATGCGTGCACCGTCTGATCCACCAGCTGGCTGCTCACGTCCAGCTCCGTCACTTCAATGAAGGTCGTGCCCAGCACCTGCCAGGTGAAGGTGTCGTGCTGCAGCAGACTCACGGAGTCGGAGCGCACAACCGTGTACTCCGGGTGATAAGCCAGCAGCAATCCCACGACGCTGGATTGGGGCACGAAGGAACGGATGCGCCTCGCGATGGCGGCATATCCGTCTGATGCGACGGTTGCGTCGTCAAGGCCGGGGCCGTCAAAGGAGTAAATCAGCCGGATGCGCTGCTGGATGACCGGGTCTGCATGGGCGGCAGCGTAGATGGCAAGGTTTCCGCCCTTGCTGTGGCCGCCGAGGATCAATGGACCGGTGGTTTTCGCAGCGGCCTCGCGCAGATACTTCACGGCGGCGGTTTGCGCCGGAATGGGGCTCTCGAACGCCATGGTGAAGTCCTCACGCCAGCCGACGATGGTGTTGTCCGTGCCGCGGAAGGCCACATAATGCGCCCCGTCTGGCAAATCAAAGGTCACAGCGGCAAACTGCATATCCCGTGCCTGATCGACCACGGAGACCGGATCGTGCACTGCAAGCCCTGCCAGCCGGGCGGTCATGCCGGCTGCGCTGAGCAGTGAGCGCGCTTCATGGACGAAGTTGATCTCCATGGCGGGCGGCGTGCCCAGCCAGGCAGCCATATCGCTCAGCGTCGCGGACGTGTGAGGGTATTCCAGATAGCTCAGCGTTGCCAGAATGAGGCTGTCCACATCGTTCCAGGGCGCATAGGAAACGGTCACGTCTCCGCGCCAGACGAGATAGTCCATCATGTTCGCCACAGGATCACCTCCCGGTGAAAAACTCGGAACGCGTTGTTCCTCAGGCTACCATATGCCGCGCACGCTCCGGCACAGAAGTGCAGGTCATACGGCGGCTGAGGATGCATCATCTTACATGCCCAGCGCGTCCAGCACGCCGGAAGCCTTCATCTGTTCGAATTCATCGCGTGAAATCAGGCACATGCGGGGTTTGGCGCCATCCTTGGGGCCGACGATGCCGCGTGCTTCCATCTCGTCTACCAGACGGCCTGCACGGGCGTAGCCAAGGCGCAGACGGCGCTGGATAAGGGAGGTGGAAACCTGTCCGTCGTTGACGGCCATTTCGATGCATTGGGCCAGAAGGCTTCCATCGCCTGCAGCAGCCTCATCGCTGCTTCCGCTGCCGGAGAGATCGGGCATGGCGGGCGCGTCGGATTCGGCCTGCAGCTTGTCCAGCTCTTCGAGCACCCTGGGATCGTAATCCGAGGGGCAGGTCTCACGGATGAAATCAGTGATGCGGTTGACCTCCGGGTCTGACAGGAAGCAGCCCTGTACGCGAATGGGCGTGAATTCGCCGGTGGGCATATAGAGCATATCGCCGTAGCCGAGGAGCTGCTCTGCGCCGATCCGGTCGAGGATGGTGCGGCTGTCTACATTGGAGGAAACCTTGAAGGCGATGCGGCTGGGGATATTGGCTTTGATCAGGCCGGTGATGACGTCCACGGAGGGGCGTTGGGTTGCGACGATCAGGTGGATGCCTGCTGCACGGGCCAGCTGGGCCAGACGGCAGATGCGTTCCTCGACGTCCTTTTTGCAGGTCATCATCAGGTCGGCCAGCTCGTCGATGATGATGACGATGCGGGGCATCTTTTCATCCTCACCCATCTGCTCGTTGTAGCCGTCGATGGCGCGAACGCCGGCTTCCTTGAAGCGCTGGTAGCGGTCCATCATTTCGCCCACGGCCCATGCCAGCGCGCCGGACGCCTTGTGGGGATCCGACACCACGGGAATCAGCAGGTGGGGAATGCCGTTGTAGCACTGGAGCTCCACGACCTTGGGATCGACGAGAATCAGCCGGACCTCCTTGGGGCTGCAGCGGTAGAGCAGGCTGTTGATAATGGTGTTGATGCACACGGACTTACCGGAGCCCGTTGCGCCGGCGATGAGCAGGTGAGGCATCTTCGCCAGATCGCAGATGATGGGTGTGCCGGCGATATCCTTGCCCAGCGCGACAATGAGAGGCTTGTTGGCCTTGCGCATCACGTCGGACTCCAGCACTTCACGCAGGGTGACGGTAGCGCGCTGCTTGTTGGGAACCTCCACGCCGACAAGGGATTTGCCGGGGATAGGCGCCTCGATACGGACGGACTTGACTTCCATGTTCATGGCGATGTTGCGGTTCAGGTCCGTAACCTTGGAGACCTTGATACCCGCCGCCAGCTCCAGCTCAAAGCGGCTGATGGCCGGGCCGTGGGTGATGTGGCGTACCTTGGCAGGTACGCGGAAGGACTGCAGGGTGTTTTCGAGGCGGCGGGAACGCAGCGCATCCTCCTCCTCGCTGACGCCGGCCTGCGGCTCAGGGGTCTTGAGCAGATCCATGGACGGGAATACATAGGGGACGTCTGCAGGTTCGTCGAACATGGGGGCTTCCATCTGCTCGGCAGCGCTGGTGCGGCGGGGCTGCAGCTTCAGCTCCGGCTCCCACGATCCCTCGGGACGCTTCTGGGTCGTTACGGGAACGACCACCTCGTCCGGCTGCTCGATTTCATAATACTCAGGCGAATCCTCCCACGGGGGCGTGTCGGCCCAGGAGGCGGAGGGCTTCTGCTTGCTGGGATCGGCAGCGGGATTGGGGGATGCAGCGGTAGCTGCCGGACGGGCGTAGGGGCTCTCCTTGGCAGGCTTGGCGCTGCGGGCTACAGGACGTGCATTGGGAACGCTGCCGTCCCGCCACGACGCGCTGCTGCCGCCCTGCTCGCTCCAGCCGGAGGGAACGTCCTTGCGGGACTTGCGCGGCGCGGGTGCGTCAACTGGCATGCCGGCGGCAGCCTTCGCGGCCTTCAGGCGGGCAAGGAAGCTGCCCTCGCGAACTTCCGGCTCTCCGGCAGCGTCTTCATCCGGCTGAAGGGGCTGCGCAGCAGGCACAGCCTGTGCGACAGGTGCGGCCTGTGCGGCAGGTTTCAGGGCGGGCGTGGGAGCGGTGCGGAAGCGGGCCTCCACCTCCGAGGGGAAGATGGGCTCATCCTCGATATAGGTGTATTCGGGCTCATCCAGCTCTGCAGGCTCCTGTACGGGTGCAGCGGCACTGCGGCGGCGCGGCGGCTGCTCGGGGGCGGGTTCGTCCTCGGCAGTACTGCGGTCGAACAGTCCCTTGCGGCGGGGAAGAGCCACAGGATCTGTCTCTTCGTCCCGGCGGAACAAGCCGGTTCGCTTCTTTTTTGTGGGCGCTTCCTGCGATGCCTGCTGGGATTCTGCGGCAGGCATCGGCTGGGGTGCGGCGTATTCGCCCTTTTCCTCGGGGGTGGGCTGGAAACCGATCTGCGGCTTTGGCTGCTTGCGTGCGCGGCCCGTCTGCACCTGCTTGACGACGGGGACAGGCTGCTGCACAGGCTTCGCCTGGTTTATGGGCATCGCCTGGTTTACAGGCATCGCCTGGTTTACAGGCATCGCCTGATTTGCAGGCATCGCCTGATTTGCAGGCATCGCCTGTTGTATGGGCTGCATCTGCTGACCGTAGCCCTGATTCTCGTTCCAGCCGTCCGTGCCTGCGGGCATCATGCTGCCCCACGGATCCTGCGGGGCCTGCTGACGCTGCATGGCCTGCTGCTGCAGCTGCTGCTGGCGCATTTGCTCCTGCATGCGCATCTGTTCCTGGCGGATGCGCATCTGCTCCTGCTGCCAGATCAGCTCCTGCTGGCGGAGCTGCTGCTGTTCCTGCTCGCTGCGGATGCGGCGCTCCTCCTGCCGGGTTTTCATTTTGCCTGCGATGCCCTTCACGTCCAGCTTGATCAGGAGCAGGAAGGTTGCGATGGCCAGCAGGATGGTGACGATTGCGCCGGGCACAGCGCCCAGGCCCTTCCACAACGGCCAGGACAGCAGCATGCCGATCAGGCCGCCGCCGACGCCGTGGTTACTGCCGAATTCAAAGCTGCGGCTGAGGAAGGAGGACATGCCGGCACCAAGACCGTGGGTCTTGTTGATTGTAGCTGTGTAGTCCATCAGGGTCTGGCTGCCAACGAAGGTCAGCAGCGTTGCTGCGGTGCAGATCAGCACCAGCATCACACAGGCCAGCACGAAAGGACGCACCGGCGGCTTTCGCTGGGTAGCGTAGATCATCAGCACGCCGCCCCACACGGGGATGACCGGCAGCAGGATGGCCATCGCGCCGGTCAGGCCCCGGCTGATCTGCCGCAGACCGACGAACACATCGCCTGTCAGGCCGAGGGCCGTCGCCAGAAGGATCAATATGCCCAGCGCGATGAGCAGCAGCCCTGTGATCAGGCAGACGATCATTCCGTCCGCCGAGTAGGCTGGCGCCCGTTTCACCTGTTTCTTTTTCTGTTTCTGAGCCATGCGATCCTCCGTTTCTGTCAATTGATCGATTATCGGGTCAGGAACACGCTGCGCAGCACGCCCGTTTCATCGGCATGCAGGCGCAGACGGTATTCGCCAAGGGTGTAGTAGTCGCTTGTACCGGGAACGATGCGCCAGCTTTCAGCGCGGGCTGCGTCCACGGCAAGGGTTGTTTCGGGCAGGCCGAGGGCTTCGCGCCATGCGTCGATGGTGGTTGTACCAGTGCACAGGCCGCCGAGGTTCAGCCGATCCGCCCGAATGCCCTGCACGATGCTCTGGCTGAAGTCTTCTGTCAGAGCGTCGGTCAGCAGCCATACCTTGCGGAATGCGCCATCCTCCAGCGCGATCATGCGTCCGCCTTCGTATATGTCGGGGTCGTTCAGCAGCGCGTGGCGGTCGATCAGCTCCTGCATGGGCTGGCCGATGGCAGCGGGAATGCCGTCAAAGGCGCCGTCCTGCAATGCGGCAGCGACGATGGCTGCGGAATCCGGGCAGAGGGTCAGGGAATCCGCAGCGCCGACACGCTCTGACAGGCTTCCTTTGCCCGTGTTCAGATGCTCCTGCAGCTCTGTCCACAGGATCGTCACCGTACCTGCCCTGTCCGACAGCGTGCGGAACTGATCAATGGGATAATACAGCGTCAGTCCTGAGGCGGAGAGGGAAAAGGTCTCCGGCACGGGCGTGAGCTGCCCCGAGGCAAGGTGCGCGGACAGCTCCGGCGCAACCTGTTCATTCAAATAGCTCTCCAGAAAGGCCGCTGCAGCCTCTGCATCAGTAAACAGATCAGCAAGGACGATGGGCTCGCCGCTGGTCAGGTCGATGTTCACCGAGGACCATATCTGCGTGGCGCGGTTTGTTTCTACCGCGCCGTCAGCAAGGATGGCACAGGAGAACACATCTTCTGTCAGTGTGCAGGTATAGCTGACACTCAGCTTCACCGGCGAGGAGATGAGCATGGCCATACGGTTCAGGCGCGCTTCGATCTGCCCCGCCTCCATGATGGCGGCGTTGACGGCGGATTGTAAATCCTGATCCGCAAGGCCGGTCAGCTGTGGATAGTGGACGCTGCTGCCCAGCAGATCAAGTCCCACGTCCGATACGGCAGGGACGGATTGCTCCGACGTTTCGCCCAGCGCGGGACACACCGCCAGCAGCATCATCAGGATCAGCGCGAAAAAGCGTTGCTTCATTTCTGTTACCTCCGGGGGAAATTATATTTTACTACAATAAACGAATTCGCGCAAGTTTTCATTCCCTTTGGGGGCATATGCAGTGTTCGCTTGAATTGCCGGTGCGGGAATGGTATACTGTTTGCACGTCGAAAAATATCGGAAGAGAAGAAAGCAGGTGACAATCATGAGCGCGCTGGATATCTTTCATCAGGACAGGGCGACCCGCAATACCGGAGTCGGCATAGGCCCGAGACAGGAGTATTTCACGGCGCTGAGAGACGCGCTGCACGCGGAGCTGATACGCAGCGGCCGCAGCGAACTGCTGGAAAACATCCTGGAGGAGATTCAGGCTGGTGCGCTGACGGACATGTACCTGCTGGATTTTGCCGCGCTGATGGAATGTCACCGGCTGATTGTGCGCCGTCAGCCGCTGCGGGATACGAGCCGCCATGTCCCCTATGCCCGCAGTGCCCGGGGCGACAAGCTGGCGTGGGCGGATATGCGCCCTGCGGGGACATACCTCATGCGCGTGACGGAAGATCTGACGAGGAGCCTGCAGGAGCTCAGCAGTGTCAGTGCGCAGATGGTCGGCATGCGGGATGACACGGTTGCCCCCAGTGCTGACAGCGTAGCCCAGCGGAAGTTTGAGCAGGCCCATGCCCTGAACGTCCGCCTGGAGCAGCAGAATGCCGAGCTGATTGCCGAGCGGGACGAGCTGCGCCGCCAGCTCAAGGCGCTGCAGGAGGGATATATCAGCGAACAGCTGCGCTATGCTGCGGAGGTCCGCCGTCAGGAGATGGAGGCGGATCTGGCCAGGCAGTATGCCCGCCAGCGCGAGGCGGCGACCGAGGCCTTCCGGCAGCAATTTGCACAGGAACTGACGCAGATGGAGGCGCAGCGCAGCGAGGACGATCAACATGCTGCCGGGCTTCTGTCTGCCGTGGCAGACGAATATGCCGCTGTCCGGACCTGCATGATGAGCAGCCTGCAGACGCTGCAGGAGCAGATTGCCGGGCAGCTGGCGGGCTGGCAGCATACCCTGTGGCGCAGCGAGAGCCGCATGCTGGCCCAATGCTACGTATCCCACAGCGGTCTGGTCGGGCAGACCATGACGCAGCTGATAGCCGATGCACAGATGATGGGTGCGCCCGATGCGATGATGGAGCAGCTGATGCAGCTGCACAGCAGCCTTCACGCACAGCTGCGCCAGCTGGAGCAGGCGATGCTGCGTCTGGGCCTGCAGGTTGTGCGTCCAGCGCCTGGAACCCCCTTTGATCCGGAGCTGCATTGCCTTGCAGGAGCGGTCACCGGAGAAGGGATTGCGTCGGATGCGGTCGTTCAGCAGTGCGTCCGGCCGGGCGTGGCAATGGTAAAGGACGGCACTGCTGCCTGCACATCGCTGGTGCGGGCAGAGGTAACGCTCCGGCGGTGAAGCGGCGTTGGAAAGAGCTGCGATAAGCGGGCACATTGAGTAACAGGGCAGGATTCTTGATTATTTACCGCTCCTTAGCCGATCATCCGATATAATGCATATGGCAGCATGTGCGGCAGGAAAGGAGCTGTACGATGAAAAAGATTCCGGATTATGTCAAGAATATGGCGATTACAGCAGTGATCCTGTGCCTGTCCTTTGGTTTCAGCCTTCTGCTGCAATATGTATTTGAGGTTCACGAACATATTACCACGGTATTTGTGTTTGCTGTATTCCTCATTTCCTTGCTGACCAGGGGATATGCTTATGGGATTCTGAGTTCCTTTGCAGGCATGATTGCTGTTAACTATGCGTTCACATTTCCCTACTTTGCCTTTAACTTCACGGTGCCGGTCAACGTGACGTCAGCCATCATCATGATTGTCATATCCGTCCTGACCAGCGCACTGACGACAAAGCTGAAGCTTCATGAGATGATGAAGGCAGAGAGCGAAAAGGAACGCATGAGGGCCAACCTGCTCCGGGCAGTGTCACATGACCTGCGGACGCCGCTGACAACCATCTACGGAGCCAGTACAACGCTTCTGGAGCATGGGGAAACGATGACAGCCGAGCACAGAAACAATGTTATCCTCGGTATCAAGGAGGATTCTGAATGGCTGGTACGCATGGTGGAGAACCTCCTGTCCATCACCCGGATTGACAGCGGTACAGTGAAAATCATCAAAACACCAACTGTACTGGAAGAACTGGTTGATTCCGTGCTTCTCAAATTCAAAAAGCGTTACGATGCACAGGAGGTGATGATCGACATCCCGGATGATGTTGTCATTATTCCGATGGACGCCATCCTGATTGAGCAGGTTATCGTGAACATTCTGGAAAATGCAGTGCAGCATGCAGCAGGCATGACGGAGCTGTCGCTGCGTGTGTTTACGCTCGGAAAACAGGCGATTTTTGAGATACAGGACAATGGCTGCGGCATTCCGCAGGAAAGAATGAATGCGCTTTTCACCGGGTATTACAAACAGAATGAGACGGTGTCCGATGGTCAGACGCGAAGCGCCGGGATCGGGTTGTCCGTATGTGCAACAATTATCAAAGCGCACGGAGGCGACATCAAGGCAGAGAACCTGAAGGCAGGCGGCGCTGTGTTCCGCTTTACACTGGATACGGAGGATGTTGAGCTTGACGAACAATAAATTCAAGATATTACTGGTAGAAGATGAAACCAATATCCAGAATTTTGTTGCAGCACTGCTGGAAACATCAGGCTACCAGGTGATCCGCGCAGAGTCCTGCATGACAGCTCAGACGCTGTACTCCTCCTATTTGCCCGATCTGGTCATCCTTGATCTGGGTTTGCCGGATAAAGACGGCATGGTCTTCCTTGAATATGTGCGTAAAAACTCTCTGACACCGATTCTTGTCCTTTCTGCACGCTCCATGGAACGAGACAAGGTGGCGGCGCTGGACAACGGTGCGAACGACTATGTAACAAAGCCGTTCAGCGCTGCAGAGCTGCTGGCTCGCGTCCGCTCGCTGCTCAGAATCAGCCGCTTCACAGCCCACGAGGACAGGGGCCTGGATGGCAGATTCTCCATTGATGAGCTGCTGATTGATTACGACGCCCGTCAGGTGTTCATTAAAGGGGAAGAAATCAAACTGACCCAGACGGAATTCAATATCGTGGCCTTCCTGGCAGAGAATGCCGGGAAAATGATGACCTATTCTGCCATCATCAAAGCGGTCTGGGGCGGCTGTGCGCAGGAAGGAAGCATCAAAAAGCTGCAGGTCAACATGGCCAACATCCGGAAGAAATTTGGTGCAACACCGGGAACGGTCAACTATATCACCAATGAGCTGGGTGTGGGCTATCGCATGAACAGCTAAGTATCCCCCCGGACAGATCAGGACTCTTTGCTCCATCTTAATCTGATTTGCGATAAGATGTGACAGAAAACCACAGACAAAGAGAGGAGAGATCTCTGTTGGATTCCATCCTGGATTTCTGGTTTCAAATGACGGCGAACCCGCTGCTGTTCATGGCGGTCACGCTGACCCTTGGCGTGATTCTCGTCAACGGCTGGACGGATGCGCCCAATGCTATTGCAACCTGCGTGGTGACACGTTGTATGCCGCCCAAGGCAGCCATCCTCATGGCGGCGGTGTTTAACTTCCTGGGCGTGTTCTTGATGACGCTGCTCAATGCCTCGGTGGCAGAGACGATCACGAAAATGGTGGACTTCGGCTCGAATCCCGATCAGGCGATCATCGCATTGAGCGCTGCGCTTTTTGCCATTGTCCTGTGGGCTACGCTGGCGTGGGTGTTCGGCATCCCCACCAGTGAGAGCCATGCGCTGATTGCCGGCCTGACCGGCAGTGCCATTGCGCTCCATGGCGGCCTGGCGGGCGTGAACGGCGCAGAATGGGTCAAGGTGCTGTACGGGATTATCATTTCTGTTTCGCTGGGCTTTGGGCTGGGCTGGCTGGTATGCAAGCTGGTCACGATGCTGTTCTACAAAGCGAACCGCCCGAAGACGGAACCGTTCTTCCGGGGGGCGCAGATTGCCGGCGCTGCTTCCATGGCCTTCATGCACGGCGCGCAGGATGGCCAGAAATTCATGGGCGTGATTCTGCTGTGCGTATATATGTCCAGGGGCGAAGCTCTCCCTGCAGGCGGCGTGAGTATCCCCATCTGGCTGATGATCATCTGCTCTGTGGTGATGGCTGCCGGTACGGCCATGGGCGGAAAGAAAATCATCAAATCCGTGGGCATGGATATGGTGAAGCTGGAAAAGTATCAGGGCTTCTCGGCAGACATTGCTTCGGCGATCTCCCTGCTGTTCTGTTCAGTGTTCAGCCTGCCGGTGTCTACCACGCATGCCAAAACAACGGCCATTATGGGCGTCGGCGCAGTGAAGCGTGTATCGGCCATCAACTTTGGCGTGGTGAAGGAAATGGTGCTGACCTGGGTGCTGACATTCCCCGGCTGCGGTCTTGTGGGCTTTGTGATGACGAAGCTGTTCCTGATGCTGTTCAACTGATCATACGATAGATTGAGAGGAGTTTTTACAATGGCTAAGGGCGATAAGTTCTACTACGAAAACCTCGCGGCAAGCGCTGCGTTTTCCAAGAAGGCGGCAACCTATCTGGTCGAGTGCCTGGAGAATTATGATCCGGAGAATATCCAGCAGATGCTGGATAAAATGCATGTGATTGAACACAGCGCAGATGAGAAAAAGCATGAGATGAATGAGGCGCTGGCAAAGGCGTTCGTGACGCCGGTGGATCGTGAGGATCTTGATATGCTCAGCCACCGGCTGGACGATGTGACCGACCTGATCGAGGAGATTCTGCAGAAGTTCTACATTTTTGATATCCGGGCAATCCCCTCCGCTGCGGTGACCTTTGCCCAGAAGCTCGTTCGCTCCTGTGAGCTGCTTTGTGATATCATGGATGAGTTTGAAAGCTTCAAGAAGTCCAGGAAAATCCGCGCGCAGATCATTGAATTGAACGATGCGGAGGAAGAGTGTGATCAGCTGTATCTGGCGTCCATGCGGCAGCTGACCCTGCAGTCCACCGATGTATTGGTGACAACGTCGTGGCGCGAGATCTTTGATTGCATGGAAGCCTGTGCCGACGCTTGTGAGCACGCCAGTGAATGCGTGGGCTCCGTGATCATGAAAAACACCTGATGCAACAGATGAAGCGTCTATGCAGCTGCATGGATACTGGCTGCTGCCTCAGGCAAGGGAGGGATGACCCTGAAAATCGTTCTGATCGGCCTGGGTACCATCGGCCAAACCATTCTGTCCAGTCTGTCCGGCGAGGGACACAGCATCACCATCATCGACAAAAGCAAGGAGAAGGTGGAACGCCTGATCGAGCGGTTCGATGTGCTGGGTGTGGTTGGTAACGGCGCATGCAGGGACATCCAGCTGGAGGCTGGTGCGGGCAGTGCGGATCTTGTTGTTGCAGTGACAAGAAGCGATGAGCTGAATATCCTGGCCTGCCTTGTTGCAAGGAAGGTCGGCGCACGCAATACCATTGCCCGCGTGCGGAATCCTGATTATCGCGCACAGATCGCTGAAATGAAGGAAGACCTTGGCATTGCCATGATCGTCAACCCGGAGCGCGAAACGGCCAATGAAATCTTCAATCTGATCAGTCTGCCCTCTGTGGCAAACATAGAGCGGTTTGCCAAGGGCAAGGCATATCTGGTGGAGATTGTGGTGGAGAAGGGCTGCTCCCTGATTGGCGAAACGCTGATCTCGCTGGGCAAAAAGCTCTGCGCAAAGGTGCTGATCTGCGCTGTGCAGCGCGGCAGCGACGTCATCATTCCCTCAGGCGGATTCCGCATTGAGGAAGGCGACCGCATCCACTTTACCTCCGAGGCAAGAGCGCTGGGCGATTTCCTTGCAGAAGCCGATCTTGTCCATTCTCCCCTGAGAAACGTGATGATCGTGGGCGGCGGCAGAATTGGCTACTACCTTGCCGATGCGCTGTCGAAAAAGAAATATGCGGTGAAAAATGATCGAAAGCAGCAGCGAGCATGCCGCAGAACTGGTGCAGCAGCTGCCCGGGGTAACAGTCGTCTGCGGCAACGGAACGCAGCATGATCTGTTGATTGAGGAAGGCATCGAGGCGATGGACGCCTTCGTTGCTCTGACGGACATAGACGAGGAAAACATGATCGTTTCCATGTTTGCCAACAAAAAGGAAGTCCGTAAGACCATCACGCAGATCAAGAACGACGATCTGTATGGCATGCTGGATGAGCTGGGGATTGAGAATACGGTATCGCCCCGTCATATCGTGGCCAGCCGAATCAGCAGCTATATCCGGGCGCTGGCCAACACGCGCGGCAGCAATGTGCTGACGCTGTATCAGCTGGTAGGCGGCCGGGTGGAGGCACTGGAGTTTGCTGCCCGCAAGCAGGAACCGTTTCTGGGCAGGCCTCTCAAGGAGCTTCGCATCCGGCAGGGCTGCCTGATCGGCTGTATCATCCGCAGGAATGAGGTCATTATCCCGGACGGCGACGCCCAGATCAAGCAGGGTGACAATGTGGTGGTCGTTACCACCCACAAGAGCTTTGATGATCTTGCCGATGTGTTTGAATAAGGTGACGCTATGAATTATCGAAAGCTGGGGAACATCCTTGGCAAGATTATGATTCTTGAGGGCATTCTGATGCTTGCCCCGATGGTGGTGAGCCTGATTTACCGGGAACCCTTCAAGAACGTGCTCGCCTTTGTGATTCCGATTGCCGTGCTGGAGCTTCTTGGTACACTCTTGCAGCTGCCCAAGGCGAAACGCAGCAGCCTCTATCAGAAGGAGGGCTTTGCACTCACCGCGCTGGTGTGGATCATGATGACGCTCTTCGGAGCCATCCCCTTTGTCATCAGCGGCGACATCCCCGGTTATATCGACGCGTGCTTTGAGATGATGTCCGGGTTCACAACTACCGGCTCCAGCATCATTGCTGATATCACCACGGTATCCCGCTCGACGCTTTTCTGGCGCAGCTTTTCCCATTGGATCGGCGGCATGGGTATCCTTGTGTTTGTGCTGATTTTCATCCCGGAGAGCGACGACGGCTCCTCCATGCATCTGCTGCGTGCAGAGAGTCCCGGTCCGCAGGTTGGCAAGATCGTCTCCAAGATGAAGATGACGACCCGCATCCTGTATCTGATCTATCTGGGTATGACGGTGCTGCAGGTCGTGATTCTCATGCTTGATAAGCCCATTCCCGGATATGAGGACGATAAGTTGTTTTTCAGCCTGCTGGCAACCTTCGGGTGTGCGGGAACGGGCGGCTTCGGCTTCATTCCCGGAAGTATGGAGCTGTTCCATCCATTCTCCCAGTATGTGATGGCGATCTTCCTGATCCTGTTTGGCTGCAACTTCAGCCTGTATTACCTGCTGCTGATCGGCAAGGTGAAGGACGTGCTGCGCAGTGAGGAATTCAAGAGCTACTTCCTGATCATGGCGCTGGCAGTATGCTTTGTATTCATCAGTCTTGCGGGCAGATTGGAAGCTTTCCCGCAGCCGTATACCACGGAGGAGGCCTTCCGACATTCTCTGTTTCAGGTTGCGTCTCTGATGACGACGGCAGGTTACACCACGACGGATTATCATGTGTGGCCCATGCTGGGAACCATGGCGCTGGTGATCGTGATGTTTATCGGCGCCATGGCAGGCTCCACTGCAGGCGGCATCAAGGTATCCCGTATCGTGATGGCTTTGAAGGGCGCGTATGTAAACATCCGGAAGCTGATCAATCCCCGGTATGTACCGGTGATCAAGCTCGAGGGAAAAACGCTGGAGCAGAAGACCATCAACGACGTCTTTGCATTCATCACCCTGTACTGCTTCATCTTTTTTACCGCAATGTTTCTGCTGGCATTTGATCCGGTGAACGGGCAGGAAGCCAGAATCGCTTCCGATGCGGGTGAATATGTGGTGAAGCATGGCTTCTTCAGCAATTTCTCTGCGGTGCTGACCTGCATTTCCAACGTTGGTCCTGCCTTTGAGGCTGTCGGTCCCTACGCCAGCTTTGCGCCATACAGCTGGTTCTCCAAGATTGTCCTGACTTTCACGATGCTGCTGGGGCGTCTGGAGATCCTGCCGGTGCTGATTCTGTTCAGCAGACGAACCTGGAAGCGTGTGTAATCCGGATACAAGACGAAACGGAGATAATGCAATGAATGAACTTCCGCCCGAGGTATGCAGGCGAAAATGCTTCCTGATCAACCTTACATACTTTGCTGCTATCGTGGGGATCGTGCTTCTTGTGATCCGTTATGCGCTGTCAGCTTTGACGCCTTTTCTGATTGCTGCAATGGCGGCGGCCGCGCTCAGGCCTATCGTTGGTTATCTGAACAAGCATCTGCATCTGCCGCGCAAGGTCACAGGCGCAGCCCTGACAGTGCTGCTTTTCCTGCTGCTTGCATTTCTCGGCCTGATCCTTTTTGACAGAGTCATTGATGCAGCGACGGCCTTCCTGCGTGCCGTACCCGGCCTGTGGAGCGGGACGCTGATGCCGGCTCTGCGCGGCCTGTTCGCATCGTTTACAGAAAAGCTGACCCAAATGAACGTGGAAATTGACTTTTCCGTGGATGAACTCCTTGCGCCGCTGGGGACGGGCATCACGACACTCTCCACCAAGCTGCTGGGCATGGCGGGAAACGCTGCCTTTTCGCTGCCTTCTCTGCTCATCAGCGTGATCATCTGCATCGTCTCCACGCTGTTCATGCTGTTTGATTGGGAGAAGATCACCGGATTTGTCTATCTCCAGCTGTCCCGCAGGAACAGCGAGCTGGCGCACAAAATCGCACATCAGAGCGGTAAAACCATCAGGCAATTCATCCTGTCCTATGGGCTGATCCTGCTGATCACCTTTACAGAGCTGAGCGTCGGTTTTCTGCTCATTGGATTTAACAATCCGTTTCTGCTGGCTGCCCTCATCTCCATCTTCGATATTCTGCCGGTAGTTGGCTGCGGCGGGGTGCTGATTCCGTGGATGCTCATCAGCTTTATTGTCGGCAACACGGCCAATGGCGTGGGACTTCTGCTGTTATACATGGTCGTTACCATTGTCAGAAACGCGACGGAGCCGAAGATTGTCGGCCAGCAGGTCGGGCTTCATCCGCTTGTAACGCTGATGTCCATGGTTGTGGGAAGTTCGCTGATGGGTGGCGTGGGTCTGTTCGGACTGCCAATCGCACTTGCTGTGATTACAAAGATGAACCGTGACGGTGTGATTCACCTGTTCAAAACCGCGCCGGACAAAGCTGGAAGCAGCGGGATGAAAACGCACAAAGCAAAGGGATGAACAACAGGTACCATCCGCCATTGGTGGACGATGAAATCGAAATGATCATAGATCCGAGTGAATAAGACCCGGGATTGGGAGGGCGAGATGCACGCTCCCGATTCCGGGTCTTGTTGTGTTTATGCAGGTTTTGCTCTCTTTCTGTGAAGAACCAAAAGGGGGCTGCGTTTGGATGAGGGTCATTCGTGGGTGGAGAGCATATGTGTCAGAGACTGTGAAACCTCGCTGTTCTGGTCGATGATGCGCCGGAGCGCGTCCATGGCTGTTTCGCCCAGACCGTCGGAAAGGGCCTTTTCCTCTCCGCGGTAGAAACGGATGCTGCGCAGGCTGTGATCAGGGGCTGCGTCAAAACGGGCGGCGCAGTCGGCGGCGTGCCGGATGTGGCTGCCGGCGTCCTCCTGGCGGCCGAGTCGCAGGTTAACAGCGGCAGACCAGCCATGCACCATCGCCTGCAGCTTCAGGACATAGCTGCCCGGCGTTGCATCCATCCCGTCCAGCACGTGCAGCAGCCATTCGGACAGAACCTCCGCTTCCGTCAGCTCGCCAAGCGCAAGCAGGCAGCGCAGCGCACCTATGCCGGCGTTATAGACCCGTGTCAGGCTGCTGACCAGACCGTGGGTCAACGTGGGCAGCGCCTGTTCATAGCGGCCCAGTGCCGCGTGGCTGTTGGCGATGGCGATGTCATTGACGCCTGCGAAATTCCCCGCTTCATAGCAGCGGATAGCCTGCTCCCGCTCGCCGAGATTGGCATGGTAAAGCCCCATGCAGGACCACAGCGTTTCCATGCGCAGGGCTGGATTGGCGTTTTGCTCCATGAGGGACATGGCGCGCTGCATCAGGCTGATGGCCATGCGCAGCTCATCAGGGTGGCTGCGTTCCATGCCGCTCAGACCGTACAGCCGCGCGGATTCATAGACCACGCTGAAATGATTCGGATAGCGCCGGAGGGCTTCCTGCGCCGCGTGAATGGCCTCGGTATACTTCTTTTGCCGGGCGAGCAGACGGATATGGCTCACCAGATCCTCCTGGCGGCGGGCCTGCACCGTATACCCTACCAGTGCATCCAGAGAAACTTCAAAATAGTCTGCCAGCGACGTCAGTACCGTGATGTCCGGTACCGACTGCCCGGTTTCACTCAATTAAGGATATATGTGTCATGAGTTAGTCGATTTTGCCAACAAAGCGGTAGCAAATCTCAATCTTCTGCGTCCGCTGGCCGCCTTCGCCCTTGACCGCTTCATGGATCACGATCTTCTCGATCAGCTCATTCAGCATTTCAGCAGTCAGTGTCGAGGGATTTACATAGCGTTTGATCAGATCCAGCCACTTTACCGTGTTCTCGGCAGTCTGTCGATCCGCAGCCATCGCATCCTTCAGCTGGGTAATCTGCTCGGTGAGCGCCTGTTGCTCATCCTGGTATTTCTCGGACAGCATCGTGAAGTTGTATTCTGTGATGCGGCCAGATGACCAGTCTTCATACAGCTTCATGAACAGACGATCCACTTCGGCTTTGCGCTTTTCTGCTTTCGCAAGGGCTGCTGCCTGCTTTTTGCTCGTAGCGGCCTTTTCCTTGTCGCCAGCATTCAGCAGTTCACGATACAGCGTAGTTTCATCTACAGCAGCGCGAGTCGACCAATATTGCAGACGGGAAAGAACATAGCTGTACAGCATGTCGTATCGAACATAATGCGCAGTGCATTTTCCTTCAACCTTGCCGAACTGGCGGTAGGATGTACAGTTGAAGTAGCTGTAAGGAGTTTTGTTGGCGCGGTTCGTACCAAAGCTCATCGACCAGTTACAATCAGCGCAGCGAACAATCCCAGCGAAAATCTGCGTGGTGGCATCCTTCATTTGACGACGACGGTGAGCAATTTGCTCCTGCACCTGTTCAAATACAGCCTTGCTGACGATTGGCTCATGCGTCCCTTTAATCCGAACCCACTCCTCCTCCGGCTTGCGAATCCTCCGCTTGTTCTTGTAGGAGATATTCGTCTGTCGGTTGTGGATCGTGTGCCCGATATAGGTCTCATCGCGCAGGATGCTCTTAACCTGTGAGATTGTCCAGGCATAGGACTTTTCTTCAGGCTGATTCGCGTAGATATTGGCGAACGTGCCGTAACGTTGGTAATTCAGGAACCCAGGCGTAGGAATCCTCTCTGCGATCAGAGCTTTGCAGATTTTTGCTGCACCTGCTCCATGCACCGCCATATCGAAGATCTTTTCGATAATCCAGCAGGTATCTGGATCTACGATCAGATGATTCCGCTTGTCGGGATCCTTCTTATATCCCAGCGGTGCATAGGTTCCCATGCGCTCTCCGGCAGCATGCTTCGCATGAAGTGCTGTCTTCACCTTACGGCTGGTGTCCTTGGCGTACCATTCGTTGAACAGGTTCTTGAAGGGCACGAAGTCGGACAGGCCACGCTCGGTGTCTTCGTTCTCTGCAACGGCAATGAAGCGTACCTTCTTCTCCGGAAAGACATATTCCAGATAGAAGTCCATCGTCACATGCTCACGTCCGAAGCGGCTCAGGTCTTTTACCACGATGCAGGTGATCTTCCCAGCATCGACATCGTCCATCATCCGCTGAAAGGCAGGGCGTTCAAAGTTGGTTCCGCTCCAGCCATCGTCCACGTATTCATCAACAACGTGCAGCTGCTGCTCCTGGGCGAATTTGCGCAGGATGGTCCTCTGTGTTTCGATGGAAACGCTGTCGCCGAAGCGTTCGTCATCGCGGCTGAGTCTCATATATAGTGCGGTATTGTTTGGTTGTTTCAAGTTTATCCTCCTTCTGATGAAACAACCCACGCTTACACAATACTTGCACCTCCATTATAGCGCAAGCGTGGGCTGTATGCAAATATGTTACAGGGTTACAGTAGCGAG
>JAFTWV010000115.1 GCA_017465155.1 Clostridia bacterium | reverse complement strand
TTCCCATCTCCACCGGTAAACTTGAGGGCTTTAACAACAAAATCAAGGTCGCTAAGCGCATTGCCTACGGTTTTCGCAATGATTCCTATTTCTTCTCCCTTGTCAGGACTCTCTCTCTCCCTAACTTTCCGTGAAGAACCCTTTTTTCTGTCATTGTCATTCCCTGCGTCGCCTGCGCATACCCTCTTCCAACGGAGGGATCGCCATGCAAGCAACGCCTGTCGCACGCAATTACATCATGCTCAAGCCCGTCCACGGCGCAGCGCACGGTTTCTGCCGGGCGGAGGAAGCGGATGGGCAGCTTCATCTGACGCTGCGGGCGTCCGGACTGACTGCAGATCTTCCGGTCCGCGCACTGCTCCTGTGCGGCGGCGAGGACGGCGCAGCGCTCAATCTGGGGCTGCTGACGGTTTCCGCGCAGGGGCAGAGCACCCGGCATTGTGCCGTCCGGACGACCCTCCATTGCTGGGATGCGCTGGCCCTTGCAGCAGACTGGCCTCACGGACAGCTCATCGCTGCGGGTATGCTGACACAGCCCGCCGCCTGCGCTGTATGGCAGCTTCAGCAGGCTGCATCACGCTTTCTGTCCGTACCGCAGGAGGATTCCCGGCCCGCGCCGGTTCTGCCGCCTCCGGAAAAAACGCCCCCGCCGCGTCAAAGCAGGCCTTCCCCTCAGTCCGGTCTGACGCAGCTGAACGAATTACGCTGGCCGGATTGCTTTGCTGCACTCCGTCCCTATTTCGAAACGCTTCCGCCCTGTGCGCCCTTTGACGCGCCCGGATGGCGATTTGTCCGGGTTGATCTGCCACAGGGCGCGCCGGCAGGATGGTGCTATCTGGGCGTGCGCCCCGTCTGTGGACAGGCAGAGGAAATCTGCTGGGCCGTTCCCGGCTGCAGGAATGCGCCCCCGCCCGCCCTGCAGGGATACCGCTGGTTCACATCTCCCCGCGGCGACGGCTACTGGATCGCCCTGCAAACAACAGCGGACACAAAAACACCTTGACATCTGCCGCCGTTGCGGTACAATAAGGGAAGATACAAACGCAATAAGGAGGGTCATCCCCATGTCCATCATTTCCAAGCCCTTTGGCATGACGAAGAAGGGCGAAAACGTCACCATGTTTACGCTGACAAACAAGTCCGGCGCGTCCATTTCCCTGATCGACTTCGGCGCAATCCTGACGAGCATCATCGTTCCGGATAAGGACGGCAAGCTCGCCGACGTGGCGCTGGGCTTTGATACCATCGAGAAGTACGACGGCCCCCACGGCGCAATGGGCGATACCATCGGCCGCTACGGCAACCGCATCGCCAAGGCACAGTTCACCCTCGACGGTGTGACCTATCATCTGGCGGTCAACAACAACCGCAATCACCTGCACGGCGGCCTGGAGGGCTTCAACGCCAAGATGTGGAACGCCACCCCTGTGGAGGGCAAGGGCATCGACAGCGTGAAGCTGCACTATGTCTCTGCTGACATGGAAGAAAACTACCCCGGCACGCTGGACGTGACCGTCACCTACTCCTGGGATGACGACTGCAACCTGGCCATCCGCTACGAAGCTACCACCGACAAGGCCACCGTCTGCAACCTGACCAACCACACCTATTTCAACCTCGCCGGTCACGACCACGGCACCATCCGCGACCACATCGTCTACATCGACAGCGATGTGGTGACCGCAGTGGATGACGAGCTGATCCCCACCGGCGGCTACATGCCCGTGGCGCATACGCCCCTTGATCTGCGAGAGGGCCTGATGCTGAGCGAGGGTCTCGACCTGATCGATACCTGCGTGCCCATGCAGTACGCTGGCGGCTACGATCACAACTATGTCCTGCGCAAGGGCAGTGCCATGGGGCTGTGCGCCTGCGTCCATCACGAGGAAACCGGCCGCACGATGGAGGTTATCACCGATCAGCCCGGCGTGCAGCTTTACACCGCATGCACCACCAACCAGCCTGACGGCAAGAACGGTGCGCACTACGGCAACTTCTCCGGCCTGTGCCTGGAAACCCAGCACTATCCGGATTCCCCCAACCACCCCCACTTCCCCACCACGACCCTGCGTCCGGGCGAGAAGTACGACTCCACCACCATCTACGCCTTCCGCGTGGATGCATAAGCGCCATTTTAAGGCTCGTCCGTACAGGGCGAGCCTTTTTTACGGAGGTATGCCATGCACTGCATTTTTCGCCGTCTGACGAGCCGTGATCTGCCGCTCGTCCTGCACATGAATGACGATTTTCGCCCCGGCTTCATCACGCCGGACGGTGCTGCCCGTTTCCTTGCAGACAAGCACAATTGGCTTTTTGCCGCTCTGCAGGGGGATGAGATTTCTGCCTTTGCCTATGGGTATGCCCTTGACCGTCTCGATGGCCGCCGCATGCTCTACATCCACGAGGTCGGCGTGCACAGGGGCTGTCAGAGGCAGGGCATTGGAACATCCCTGATGGAATCCTTGAAGGCCGCCGCTCAGTCGGAAGGCTTCTGCCGCCTGTTCCTCATCGCCCACCAAAGCAATACCGCCGCTAACGCCCTGTACAAGAAGTGCGGCGGGATTATCTCCCCCGATTCCGGCGGCAACGATACCACCTGGTTTTTTCATCTGTAAACAGCAAAGGCACGGCCTGCCATCCGTCCGGCAAGCCGTGCCTGCTTTTATTCCGTCAGTCTCGGCCAGATGCTTTCCTCCAGCCATTCCTGGTCACGGCTGTTGTAGCCTGTTCCGTCCTCCCGGCCCTCAAACAATGCATACACCTTCCGCGTCAGAGCCGCATAATCCGCAGCCTTGTCCATTTCTCCGCGCTCCCGGTACAGCTGCGCCAGACGGGACAGCATGTCCATCAGATCATCCCTGCTCAGGTACGCCTGAGACCTTGCCGCCCGCAGCGCATCCTCACCGTCCAGCAGGTTTGCCACAAGCTCCAGCTTGGAGAAATAGATCTCCGGGATCATCTCCAGCGTCTGGCGACACATTTCATTTTCGCCCATCTCCCGGTATGTCTCGGCCAAAATACGGCATGCGTCGTACTTCACATCATCTTCACGGGTTCCCTCGATGAGGCTGCGGCAGATCGTCACGACCTCCTCGCGGTGTTCCGGAGCCTGCAGAACATACAGCAGATTGTTCAGCAGCACGTCATTGCCCGGATACTTGCGCAGCGCCTCACGCAAAATGCGTTCGCCCTCCGCCGGATTGCTGCCGCGGTATGCCGCCGCCTCGCCGACGATCTCCATGATGCGCTTTTCCTGCTCCATGCGGTTGAAGTCAAACAGCTCGTCCGTCGATACGCCGAAGAAAGACGCAATTGCCGGAATTGCTGCCACATCGGGCATCGCCGTGCCATTCTCCCACTTGCTTACCGCCTGAAATGTCACGCCCAGATACTGCGCCAGCACCTCCTGCGATACACCCCGCTCCTTTCGCAGCTGACGGATTTTTCCGCCCATCCTGATGTTCATTGTCATTCCTCCGTTGCAGTCAGTTGATCAGCGCTGATTCTCCTTCATTATAGGCTGATGTACCGAAGCCTGCAATAACGCAGATGTTGAGAATTATTCTACCACCGGTTGTATTTCTGCCATTCATGCCACTGGCGGTATGCCGTCCGTTGCCGCTGCAGCATATACCATCTGTACTCCGGTTGTTCATGCCGCAGGCGCAGTCCCGCCTGCAGCAGCACGCCCCACACCCGTACACATTCTCTGATTTGTTTTCCAAGCATCAAAAGCCCTCCGCATCATCCGGGATATCAGTGCTGACTCCCTTATGATACGGAGGGATGACAAACAAAACAATAACGCAGACGTCGAGAATACTTCGCCAGATGGTTGAAGCAGCAATCCCCGGCGCGCCGTCAGACACGCCGGGGATGTTCCTCTTATTCAGCAGGGTTCTTTCTTGGCATTCTCGTCCAGAAGCTTCTGCAGCTCCTGCATGAAATCGCCGATATCGGTAAACAGGCGGTATACCGCAGCAAAGCGCACATACGCCACATCATTGACCGATTTAAGCTCGCTCATCACCATGTCACCAATATGCTGGCTGGAGATCTCGCCCTCCATGCTGGCATAGGCAGCCTGTTCGATGCGGGTGGTCATCGCCTCGATCTGCTGCATGGACACGGGCAGCTTTTCGCAGGCATGCAGGATGCCCGCCTTGATCTTCTGCGCGTCAAATGCTTCCCTGCGGCCGTCGCGCTTGACGACCATCAGCGGCAGCAGCTCGATCTTCTCATAGGTCGTAAAGCGCCTTCCGCAGCCCGTACACTCACGACGGCGGCGAATGCTGCTGCCCTCTTCCGTCGGTCGGGAGTCGATTACCTTGCTCTCCGTGCAGTTGCAGTATTGACACCTCATCGGGGTGAACCTCCTGCGTCAATCTTGTGGTCTATAAATGTGATTATACCACATTTTGTGGACAAGGTAAAGAGGAAATGTCATATTTGTTACAGGATTTCGCAGGATTTTTCGGCAGGATGACACCCGCAGGAGACCGCGTCAGCTGAAGCCGAAACTCATCAGCCGGACACGCGGGCGACCGTTCTCAACCTCAAGCAGAGCACAGCGCTCGGAACACACCGCGCCGGGATTCACCAGCATCGGCACCCCCGGCTCCACATCCGCGATATGGGTGTGGCCATAAAGTGCAATGTCACACTTCGCCTCCCGCGCCGCATCGGTCAGGTAATACATGGTCGATTTGACCCGGTAATAGTGCCCGTGCGTCATCAGCAGCTTCAGGCCGCCGAATTCCACAATGCGCAGATTGGGCGCGTCCACACCCCAGTCGTTGTTGCCCTTCACTGCGTACATGAGGGCAAATTCATCCCGGGCGCGAATGAAGCTCTCTGCCCGCTCAAAATCCCGCACGCCGTCGCCAAGACAGATATACGCGTCAATGGGGCCAATCTCCCGCCATGCCTGCTCCAGCAGCCAGCGGAAGGTCGTATCGTCGCCGTGGATATCGGACAGAATCAGCGCACGCATCAGCCGTTCAGCTCCCCGTCATGCAGCGCCTTCATGATCTCCAGCATCTTTTCGCATGCACGGGCGCGATGGCTGACGGCGTTCTTCTCCTCCTCATTCACCTCGGCAAAGGTCTTGTTCAGGGGTTCATAGAGGAACAGCGGATCGTATCCGAAGCCGCCTTCGCCACGCTCCTCCTCCAGCAGTACGCCCGGACAGGAGCCCTCTGCAATCAGCGTCTCATGGCCAGGACGGGCCAGCGCAATGGCGCACTGGAACGCACAGCGGCGGGGGGACTTCCCCTTCATGCGGCGCAGGAGCAGATTGTTGTTGTCCTTATCGCCGGAGCCCTCGCCATTCATCGCCGCATAGCGGGCAGAATACACGCCTGGCTCGTCATCCAGCGCCTCTACCGTCAGGCCGCTGTCATCCGCCAGCGTGGGAAGGCCCGTTGCCGCGCAGACAGTTTCCGCCTTGATGGCTGCGTTGCCCGCGAAGGTCGCGGCGTTCTCCTCAATGTGTCCGTTGAAGCCCGCGGCCGTCATCGGCACCACGGTGTAGTAATCGCCGAAGATATGCTGCAGCTCGCGGATCTTGTGCATATTGCCGGAGGCCACCACCAGCGAAGGCTTCGCGCAGACAAAACGCGCTGCATCTCCAAGGGCTTCCTTCTGGGCCGCCATCAGATCCTCGATGCCCTTCTTGCCGTAAGCCAGGAGTGTCGTCAGTTCATCGGTGGTGAAGGCACGGCCCTCGCCGGTTCCCTGCAGCTCGATAAACTCGCCCTTCTCATTCATGACAAGGTTCATGTCAACCTGCGCCTGACTGTCCTCGGCATAACACAGATCGCAGCAGGGGACGTCCCCCACCACACCCACAGATACCGCCGCCACCTGGTGAATGATGGGCGACTGAGCGAGCTTGCCCTCGTTCATCAGCCTGGCAACAGCCAGCGTCAGCGCCACCATCGCGCCGGTGATGGACGCAGTGCGGGTGCCGCCGTCTGCCTCCAGCACATCACAGTCAAGGGTAATCGTGCGCTCGCCCAGCTTGGTCAGATCAACTGCCTGACGCAGGCTGCGACCGATCAGTCGCTGAATCTCCACGCTGCGGCCATCCTTCTTGATGCCGTCGCGCTTCTTGCGGCTGCCGGTGGATGCAGGCAGCATGGCGTATTCCGCCGTCACCCAGCCCTGTCCCTTCCCCTTGAGGAAGGGCGGAACGCTGTCCTCCACCGACGCTGTACAGATCACGCGGGTGTTGCCCGTTGCGATCAGGCAGGAACCTGCTGCAGTACGGACAAAGTTGGTTTCAATCTTGATCGGGCGAGCCTGCTCGGGCGCACGGCCATCAATGCGCATATAATAATCCTCCCATAATGAGTTTTCTTGCTTCATGCTGAGATATCCACAGGATACCCATATTGAGATATTCTTCACAAACGTCCTTCTTTCCTGCCTGAAAACACTTCCCGTCTGTAAAACATCACAAAGCCACTGGAAATCCTGCGCCAAATATGCTATCATTGTCCTTGTATTTCTTTGCCGCAGCGCATACAGGAGGCGCTGCAACGAAATCTGCCGGGCAAGAAGGTTTTCCGGCATTTCGCGGCGAATGATTACACGTTGATGCCATCATGCACAGAGCTTACATGCAGCATCAGCTTCCTCCACCAATGATATTTTACCAATGATCTCGAAAAAGCCGGTTTTCCGGCTTTCGTATGTATCGGCGCGGATGCATGCCGTGCCGCAGGAAAGGGCAATATTTCTGTGAGTAGTTTTCGGGAAAAGTATCTGACAAACATCTGGAATGTCCCCAACGTGCTGACAATGATCCGCATGGCGCTGATTCCGCTGTTCGTGGTGCTGCATGCTGCCGGGCATGATAAGCTGGCACTGCTGACCTTCTGCGTCGCCTCGGCCACAGACTGGCTGGATGGCTACATCGCCCGCAAGCATAACCTCGTCACCGACTTCGGCAAGCTCATGGATCCGCTGGCTGATAAGCTGATGGTCTGCACCGCGCTGGTGATGCAGGGCATCAAGGGCGTGTTCCCGATTGTCGCCATCGTCATCGTCATCCTCAAGGAAGCCACCATGATCTACGGAAGCTCCTATATGCTGCATCACGGCATTGTGGTGTACGCCAATATGTGGGGCAAAATGGCGCAGGTGAGTTTCATCGCCGCGCTGGTGCTTTCCTTCTGGCATGAGGATTTCACCGGCATGACGGTACCCATTGACCGGGTTTTCCTGTGGATTGCCGTGGTCATCGCCGTCATCGCGCTGATTGACTACACAATCGCTGCCCTCCGCACTCTGAAGGAGCTCAGACAGAAGCAGTAAGTCTCTTCAGCAGCAATCCCCCGGAGCCGTGCAGGCTTCCGGGGGATTTTTCGTACAGCCAACCGGCTTCATTCTCCGGTTTCACGACGGCAGCATCTTACCGTTCCTCCGCAGGAAGCGTCAGGGATACCGTTTTGCCATCTCCGGGAATGAGCAGCGTATAATGTGCATCCCAGCAGGCTGGCACACGGCGATGGGCGCGATACTTACCGTCCTCCATGCACAAGCCGTCCAGCTCCATCCCCATGCTGAAGTGCGCATCCGATGCGACGATGATGGGCTTATCTGTCTGACGCTCGATCTTCAAAAGCGCTGTGCTGTGGGGCGGGATTTCGCCGATGGTCACCGTGGAATTACCCGGCACATCAGCCTGCCAGCAGCCGTCAAAGAAGCTGCTGACAGCATAGGCCGCATCCGGCGCATACGCTGTACCGAGCGTATCGGCATCCAGCAGGACGGAAGCAGGGCATGCAGTATCATCCGACCAGTTGATCAGCGCGATCAGCACGCGATCATTTCCGGGAAAGGAAACGCGCACTTTATCAGGGAAGCGCCCGGAGTGCATCAGCGACAGCGGCTGTACCACCGTTCGCATCGGCGGCAGGATGTGGCGCAGCCGCGCAAGACGATCCTGATCGATCCGGTCCAGCGGCTCAGTAGAGCAGACGATACCGCCGCCGATGAGCTGGTTTACAACCACGGTTCGCACCTCATCCTCGTTAAGCAGGCCATACGTCAGCCGCAGACCGCGCTCCATCGTTGTGTTCCGGCGGATCATCAGCGCGTCGGGATCGTTGTGCCACCAGGCGTTCATATAATACCGCAGCAGACTCTGCTTGATGGTGAAGGGCGCGGTTTTGCCGCCCTTGTTGATAGTTGAAGCCCACATGGACAGCACGTCCGAGCCGCTGCGCTGCGCATCGACCAGCCCGATGATGGGATCGTACAGCCCGCCGCACATGAGGAAGTACGCCTCATCGCCCATGCCTCTGCGGATTGCCGCGATCGCCTCGCGATAGGCCCGGGCAGGAGTGATGTACTTGTTGTAGAAATCCGCATCCCCGTAGATCATCGGAGCCCGGGTAAAATCCAGCTTGTGGTAGGTGTACCCCCAGTCGAAGGTGAGATGGCGGTAGAGCTCGGTAAAGTAAGGCAGCGTATCCGGATGGGTGATATCCAGCACATAGTAGGTGGTATCGTTCATAGGGAAGATGCAGGGCGCACCCGCTTTGTCCCGCAGCACCCAATCGGGATGGGCCAGAACCAACGGAGAGGTTTCCTTGGCCACAAAGGGGCTTGTCCAGATGCCAGGCCGATACCCTGCCTCACGAATACGATCCGCGATTTCCTTCATGGGTGTTGGGAATTTATCGTTCTGTTCCCAGTCCCCCAGCGTCCGTTCCCAGCCTTCGTCAATCTGAAAGACGTCGAAGGGCAGCTTCTGCGCAGCCATCTGCCTCAGATTGACCATCACATCCTCCTCGGTGACGGTCAGGCCATAATAATACCAGGTGCAGAAAACAGACGGCGGATCCGCCATCAGCGAAGGCCGGGGCTGCGACTTTTCATGGGCAAAGCAGCGGATGCTTGCCTCAGGATCCGCAGTATGTGCAATACGCAGAGTTTCCGTGATCAGCGTTTCGCCAGGACGGATATACCGGTGAAACAGCACCCGGCTGGACAGGGACTGGAAGCCGCCGTTCTCCGACAGGGTGACCTCCGTGCAGAACAGCTGCTCAAAGCCCGTCATGAAGGCGATAATGCACCAGCAGTCTGCATCGCCCAGAATAGTCAGGTGGTCGCTGATCAGATGACGCTGACCGTCTTGCCCGGCCCGGTCACCCGATTCCGTCATGCTGCCCAGCGCATCCAGCATGGCGTCATCCATCCGGCCCAGCACCGCCACGGAGGGCATATCATTCTTGTGGCGGCCGGTGCGGAATACACGGCAGTGAGCGTCTGCTACGCCCAATGCTTCCAGCGAATCAGCATGGAACAGTTCAAATTCTTCCAGCCAGACGGGTTCATCTGTCGGATTGTGCAGGACATACCGGATTTCTTTGCAAGCGGGCCCATCTTTCAGGTGCTCGCATTGGATATGCAGTTGTTCGTACATGGTTTTCCTCCGTTATCGGCGCGGCACTGCGCAGAAATAAGGATTCGCATTATCTGTATTGTATACGATCGCTGCAGGATGCGCAAGCATTATTTCTCTTTGCGGCTCAAGGATGAAGCCGGCAATATGTATTTCCTTCCGTAGATTGCCAAGGATACCATCACCACGGCGACAGCGCCTTTCCTTGATACCACAACCCCTTCAAAACAGCATGGGACACGCAGACTGCAAGACATCACTTACAGATACGCTCACGCCAAGAAAAGGGAATCGGGGCAAACGCGTCTCTGTTCTCCCAACAAAAAAACCGCAACCCCTTGATTTACAAAGGATTGCGGGATGAGGTCGGGCTTGCCCGACGAACGACAGCCATTGCTTGCAATGGCCGGATGATGTACGCCCGACTGGATTCGAACCAGCGACCTTCAGAGTCGGAGTCTGACACTCTATCCAACTGAGCTACGGGCGCATAGCTTGATTATGATAGCACAATCAGGCCATTATTGTCAAGGAAAAGGCGAAAATTCAGCAGAAGTTTCCCACCTTCGGCATGTCCGCCAGTACATTGGCATATGCTCCCGTGTCTGCACCAGGCCGCAGTACGGTGCAAGTGATATGGCCCTGTTCCAGCAGCGCCAGATCATAGCCCTCCATGGGCGCGGGCTGCGCAAGGCCAAATTGGCGGAAGTGCAGCGTACCGTCGGCATCGGCAGCGCAGGTGTAATCATCCCGGTAGATACACGGTTGCAGATCGCACAGCACCGGCTCCTGCACCTTCGCCAGCGGGACACAGGGAGCGTTTATGTTCCATACCCCGTCAAGGGCGCAAGGCAGCACCGCCACATACTCCGTCAGCGCAATGGCCCAGTCGGCAAAGCAGGCAAGGGTGTCCTCCGGCGTGCGGGGCTCGGCGGAAAACGCAAGACCAGGGACGCCTGTGAACACCGCTTCCCGGGCCGCTCCTACCGTTCCGGAGGCAAACACGGGCCAGCCAGTATTGTATCCGAGATTAACGCCGCTGAGCACCGCATCCGCGTTCCGGCACAGGCTGCGCAGCGCGATGCGCACACAGTCCACCGGCGTTCCGTCGATGGACCAGGCAGCGTCTGTATCCGGCAGCGTCAGCGGGTGCGCCGTGATCTCCGCAGAGGTGTGATAATGATGGGAGGTGGTGCTCTGCTGCGAGGACGGCGCACAGACTGTTACATGATGACCGCGGGCCTTGGCCGCCGTATACAGGCAGCGCAGGAAGGGACTCCCGATCCCATCATCATTGACAAACAGCAGCTTCATATCGCGTCTCCTTACTCGCTCAGGGCTTCGATAAGCACCTGCATGTTGGCACGCATCACGTCCTCGTAGAACGTCAAAGGAACGTCCGTCTCAGGGCCGGTGACGACAGGGTCAAGGGTATAGATTTTCGCGCCGGTCTCCCGGGAGAGGGTCTGAGCCGCCATGTCCTCATACTGGGGCTCTACAAACAGCGGCGGCACGCCAAGGCTTCGTACCGTCTTGACCAGCTCTGCCAGGGCACGCGGAGACAGCGCATCATCCGGGTCGCGGGCGACAACCGCCGCCACATTCAGACCATACGCACTGGCAAAGTACGGGAAGGCCTCGTGAAAGGTGATGATATCCTTGCGGGGCAGATCACCGAGAGCCGCTGTCAGCTCCTGATCCAACGCCGTCAAACGGGCAATATAGGCATCGCGGTTCAGCGCAATGGCCTCAGCATGCTGGGGCAGCGCCTGCATCAGACCCTCCGCCAGATTGTTTGCCATGATCGCCGCATTTCCGGCGTCCAGCCAGATGTGGGCGTTGTAGAGATGCTCGTGCTCATGATCGTGCTCATGGCCCTCTTCCTCGCAGGATTCCAGCAGCGCAATGCCTGCAGATGCATCCACTACCGGCAGATCAGCAAATGTCTCGAACACGCCGGACAGATAGCTCTCCATGCCCGCGCCGTTGATCAGGAATGCATCCGCCGTACCCAGCACCTTCATGTCTCCGGTCTGCAGCTGATAATCGTGCAGGCAGCCGGTGCCAGGAGCTGCCAGATTGCGCACCTCCACACCTTCCAGACCATCGGTGAGGTTCAGGGCAAACAGGTAGATAGGGTAAAACGAGGTCACAACCGTCTCGCTCAGTGCGCTTGCAGGGAGCAGCAGCATAGCCAGACACAGGGACAAAACCTTCTTCATCGATTGATTTCCTTCCTTAATTGACAGATCTTTCGAGGCGTTTTCATTTCCTCGCCTTATGAACGATTGACAAAAGCAAATCACTGCATCCAGCGGCAATATCGCTCCGCCGGATGATTTTCCCGGATGATGCGCCGCAGCAGCTCCTTTTCCATGCCGGAAAGCTGATGATCATAGCGCTGCAGCAGCACCCGCATCGCGGACAGCGAGCCGGTACTCATCGCATAATCCCGCAGCCCGTTCAATGTCAGCTCCGCGCCGGACAGCACATCCAGCAGCACGCCCATCACATCGTCCGCCATGCGATCTACATCGCTGAGCAAGATGCGTCTGTACACGCCGTTATCCAGCTGCAGCGTCATGTGCTGCCCCAACAGCTCATACAGATCGCCGAAAAGGCCGTCCCGCACATGGCGGGCCAGTTCCTCCAGGGTCGTGCGGCCGGGTGCATAACGCCGCAGCAGCTCCGCAGCATGATCGCACAGCGCCGTTTCCGACACAAAGCGCGTTCCCAGCATGGGCTGCAGCACACGGCGGACGTCCGCTGTTCTGATCGGAATCGCCATTCCGGCCACCTCCTGCTTTCGTACTGATTCGTCGGCCTTCTCTGCTCATTTCGACATTCGCCGGGCAAATCCCTGCGCATGGAATTTTTTCCGTTCTTTTTTTCGCATTCACACCCCAAAGAATTGCATACCGCCGGGGTATTATGCGCTGCTTTATTCACTTTTCACCGTATGGATTGTGGCGAACATATGTCTTTCCACAACATATCCACACAAAAGTTATCAACAGCTTTGGCTTGCATGCACGATTTTCCTTTTGGCTGTACCCTTGCAAAATCATGGCTTGTATGATATTATACGGGAGAAGAAAAGTTATCCACAGGGTGTAAACAGGAAGCAGCTCACGGTCTATGCTCGCCGTGTGCTTTTTTCACCCGCTGAGGAAGCATGCACCGCCGCAGCACGATGGCGACGCATGCATGCCAATACACTGCGAGAGGAACGGACGCAATGGACATGAAGGAGCTCTGGGAACGGGCCTGCGCCCTTTTGGAATCGGAAATGAACCGCATCGTGTACACGACGTGGATCGCCAATAACCTGACGGTCGTGGCCCTTGAGAACGACACGCTGGTGCTGCGCATCACGATGGAAAACATGCAGCGTCAGCTGATGAACATGCACCATCCGCGCATCGTGGACGCAGTAAGCCGCACAGCAGGCCGCCGGATGAACGTCGAAATCCTCACCAATGCAGAGCTGCAGGAGCGCACCTCCCACAAAGCCGAGGAGAACGCGGAGGATCCCCTGACCGACAGCGGCGTGGCCCTGAATCCGAAATATACGTTCGATACCTTCGTGGTGGGCAGCGGCAACCGCTTTGCCCATGCCGCGTCGCTGGCCGTTGCCGAAGCGCCTGCGCAGGCCTATAACCCGCTGTTCATCTACGGCGGCGTGGGTCTGGGCAAGACCCATCTGATGCACGCCATCGGTCACTTCATTCAGGAGCAGGATCCTGCCAAGCGCATCCTGTACATCCCCGGCGAGACCTTCACCAACGAGCTGATCTCCGCCATCCAGCAGAACCGCAACATCCAGTTCCGCAACCGTTTCCGCAACGTAGATGTGCTGATGGTGGACGATATCCAGTTCATCGCCGGCAAGGAATCCACGCAGGAGGAATTTTTCCACACCTTCAACACCCTGCATACAGCAGGCAAGCAGATCATCCTGACATCCGACCGTCCGCCCCATGAGATCGCCCGTCTGGAGGAGCGCCTGCGCAGCCGCTTTGCGTGGGGCCTGATCGCCGATATCAAGAAGCCTGACGTCGAAACCCGTATCGCCATCCTGCGCGAAAAGGCCCGTCAGGAAAACATCAACGTGGACAACGGCGTGCTGGAAAATATCGCCGCCCACATCGACTCCAACATCCGCGAGCTGGAGGGCAGCCTGACTCGTCTGGTCGCCTACGCAAACCTGACCGGCAAGCCCCTGACCGTCCAGCTGTGCAACGAGGCCCTGCGCGACCTGTTCGTCAGCCAGACCCGCAAGGAGGTCACGCCCCAGCTGATCATGCAGACCGTCGCGGATTACTATTCCATCACAGTCAACGACCTGATCCGCCAGACCCGCCGCCGCGAGATCACCGTACCGCGCCAGATCGCGATGTATCTGACCCGCGAAATGACGAATCTGTCCCTGCCGCAGATCGGCCAGGTCTTTGGCAACCGCGATCACACAACCGTCCTGCACGGCTGCAATCAGGTCGCCGCCAACATGAAGGACGAGGCCACCGGCATGACCAACGTCATCAATGATATCAAGACCCTTATTACCGAGGGCAAATAAGCATCAGCAAGGAGGCTGCATTCCACCCGCAGTCTCCTTTCTTGTTCCGCAGGAGGCCAGCATGACAGACAGATATGACCGCAGCGGCTTCGTCCTTGCAGGCGAGGCCGTACCGGACGCAATCCTTGAGATCCGCTACTACACGACCTACAATTTCGTTGGCCAACGCATTGATGGCTACGAGGAGCCCGTGGCGCTGCTCACGAAGGAAGCGGCGGCGGCTCTGAAGGCAGTCAGCGACGACCTCCGCGCGCAGGGATACCGGCCGGTCATTTACGACTGCTACCGTCCTCAGCGGGCAGTGGATCATTTCGTGCGCTGGGCGGAGGATCTGGCATCCGATTCCATGAAACCGGTGTTCTACCCGGACGTAGACAAGCGCGATCTGTTTTCGCAGGGATTCATCGCCGGACGCTCCGGTCACAGCCGGGGCAGCACCGTCGATCTGACGCTGCTGGATGAACGGACAGGACGCCTGCTGGACATGGGCGGCGCCTTCGACTTCTTCGGTGAACGGTCGCATCCGTCCTTCACAGAAGGGCTGACGCCGCAGCAGTACGCCAATCGCATGCTGCTGCGCAGCGCAATGCTCCATCGCGGCTTCCGTCCCCTGAGCACGGAATGGTGGCACTTCACGCTGGAGAACGAGCCATACCCTGACACATACTTTGACTTTCCCGTCCGCAGCAGATAAGCGTTGCTGCCCCCCCCTGTTCACCGGGCTTACATATGCTATCATGGCCCGAAACTGTACTTTTGAAGGAGTTCAACATGAGCATTCTATCCGTCGAGCATCTGTCCCACGGCTTTGGTGACAGAGCCATTTTCGAGAACGTATCCTTCCGCCTGCTCAAGGGCGAGCACATCGGCCTCGTCGGCGCAAACGGCGAAGGAAAATCGACCTTCATGAGCATCGTGACCGGTAAGCTGCAGCCGGACGAGGGCAAGGTGGAATGGTCCCCCCGCGTCCGAGTCGGCTATCTGGATCAGCACGCGGCGCTTTCCCCCGGCATGACGATTCAGGATGTGCTGCGCTCTGCCTTTGCATGGCTGTTTGAGCTGGAAGCCAGAATGACGGAAATCTGCGACCAGCTGGGCGATGCGAACGACGAGCAGATGACCGCCTTCATGGAAGAGCTCAGCGAGATTCAGGAGCTGCTGGACGCCCACGACTTCTACATGATCGACTCCAAGGTCGAGGAGGTAGCCCGAGCGCTGGGGCTGATGTCGCTGGGCCTCGAGCATGACGTGGCTGATCTGTCCGGCGGCCAGCGCACCAAGGTGCTTATGGCCAAGCTCCTGCTGGAAAAGCCCGACATCCTCCTGCTGGACGAGCCGACCAACTATCTGGACGAGGAGCACATCGTCTGGCTCAAGCGCTATCTGACGGAATACGAAAACGCCTTCGTCCTCATCTCCCACGATATCCCCTTCCTCAACGACGTGGTCAACCTGATCTATCACATGGAGAACCGCAAGCTGACCCGTTACGTAGGCAACTACGACAAGTTTGAGGAGGTGTACGCCGTACAGCGCTCCCAGCTGGAGGCTGCCTATAAGCGCCAGCAGCAGGAGATCAGCGAGCTGACGGACTTTGTCAACCGCAACAAGGCCCGCGTTGCAACACGCAACATGGCCATGTCCCGCCAGAAGAAGCTGGACAAGATGGAACGCATTGAGCTGACCGCCGAGAAGCCTAAGCCCGAGTTCCGTTTCAAGCAGGGACGCACCCCCGGCAAATACATCTTCGAGACCCGCGATCTGGTTATCGGCTACGATTCTCCTCTGTCAAAGCCCCTGACGATGCACATGGAGCGCGGCCAGAAGATCGCGCTGGTGGGCGCCAACGGCATCGGCAAGACTACGCTGCTCAAGAGCATTCTGGGGCTGACCCCGCCGCTGGCAGGCGAGGTAGAGCTGGGCGATCACCTTCAAATCGGATATTTTGAGCAGGAGGGCGACTACAACAATGCCACCACCTGCATCGAAGAAATCTGGCAGGAGTTCCCGAGCCTGAATCAGGCGGAGGTTCGCGCCGCTCTGGCCAAATGCGGCCTGACCACCAAACACATCGAGAGCCAGGTCCGCGTCCTCTCCGGCGGCGAACAGGCCAAAGTACGCCTGTGCAAGCTGATCAACCGCGAAAGCAACATCCTCCTGCTGGACGAGCCGACCAACCATCTGGACGTAGACGCCAAAGCCGAGCTCAAGCGCGCACTGCAGGAGTACAAGGGCGCCATCCTGCTGATCTGCCACGAACCGGAGTTCTACAGCGATGTGGTATCCGAGGTATGGGACTGCTCCAAGTGGACGACGAAGATCATTTGAGCCGCTGCATCTGCAACACGAACCAACATAACAGGGCCGCCGCACAACCCTCTGTGCGGCGGCCTTCCATATACAAATGCTTACTTGCCGACGATTTTCGTTTCCAGCGCTTCAAGGCGCCATGCCTTGTCGCCGTCGGGAGTGTGTACCACGCAATCGACGGGCTCCTCGGCGCGGTTGGCCAGCACCAGCACGTCATCCTGCGGGAAGTAGGCCGTCTCGACCTGTGCGGTGTCACTCAGGTACAGGCTGTCAGCCGCTACGCCGTTAACATGCAGCAGCAGTTCCAGCAGCATGCGGGTACTCTCTGCTGTCACGCGGAACTGACTCATGTACACACCGCAGCCCTTGCCAAAGCGATTCATGGTCATCTGGGGTACGCCGTCCGCCGCATGGAGGACAGTTGCCTTGCCGTCGGTGAGGTACAGGTTCGGCTCGGCTGCCAGTACCTCCGCTACCAGCGTGATGGGCGCTTCAGCCACATCAAAGGCCCACTTGCCATGGCACACGCGCGCGCCGGTATCCTTGTCGACGCCCAGCACATTCGCCATCCGGAAGAAGGTGTGATAGCCCTCCACCGCAGACGGTTCGCCCACACCGATGAACGTTCCGCCTTCATGCACAAAGCGGGTCAGCTCGGCCACCAGCTTGTCGGACTTCCACGCATCACCGCCGGACCATGCATCGCCCGCGCGGCCCGCATTGATGACTACGTCCACATCGGCCAGCGCGCCATTCTCGACGTCCTCGAAGGAGATGTAGCGCACATCCACCGGCAGTCCGGAGAGCGCCTCGTTGATGTGGATGAGGCTGTGCCGGTCCGTCTCGTGGAAGTGACCGGAGAGCGTCCAGGAGCGCAGGCTGCCCCATGTATGCAGCACCGCTACCTTGAAGGGCGCCGTCAGGGGTGCGCCATGCTCATGCAGCTCACGAATGCGGCGGAACTCGATGGCCATGTTCTCCATCGTGTCGTTGAACTCCGGGAAGGGCAGCGTCAGGGACAGGTACCCGCCCAGACCGATACGATCCACCGGCTGACGCAGCAGCGCGCGGCGGACGCTGCGCCAATACAGCAGCGCATCACGGGCCGGGTTGCCGCCCTCAGAGAAGGTAGGCAGACCGCCAAGACCCACCGGGAACAGATAGGGGTGGAAGCGCAGCTCGTGCGTCGGCACATCCACATTGGCGCACAGCCGGCACTCAAAACCGGAGAACACGCACTTGATCAGGCCGTCAAAGCCAATGGACGTGAAATGGGGGCCGTAGGGCTCCATGCCGACCCAACTGTCATCGTAGAACACATAGGCCTTCTTGCCATGCTTGTGGATGATGTCCACCAGCGCCTTTGCCTTCTCCGCGACAAATTTCTGGATGAAGGCCATATAATCCCGCTTTGCCTTCGTGGGCGGCATATGGGTGACCTGCAGCTTGCCCTTGTTGATGAAGTCCTCAGCCGTCAGGGCATAGCCATACTCAGCCTCAAAGGCACGCAATGCCGCCGGGCTGACGGTGAAGTCATAGCTGGCCCAATCCACAAAGCGGCTGCGGTTGCGCATATCTTCTCCAAAGATCCACACAAAGTTGTAGAACAGGCTCGTCAGACGGACGACATTGGTCGCGGGATTGGCCACGCACCAGTCCTCCAGCCACTGCTGCAGGTATTCCCATGCAGCGGGATGGCGCGGATCCAGCTGACGCAGATGCTCCGTGGTCCAGTTGTTGGTGGTATGGTTGTACATGTTGATCTCTTCCCAGATGCGCCAGCACAGGAAGGACACTGTGTACTCATGCCAGGGCATGCAGCCCTCGATGGTCACGACGCCGTCCGCATAGGCCCACTGACTGCGCGGAACCTCGGCATTGGCCGTGCGATCCCAAACCTGCCAGAATTCAAGGGCGTCGGGTGTATCATTGAGCTCGAACTGCTCGGTGAAATAGCCGTCCATGGGACGGATCACCAGCGTATCCCCCGTCGCCACCACCGGGTCAGAACACAGGAAGGACTGCTGCTGACTGTCGGGATGCGCCGCTGCGAAGGCATTGTGCTGGCGGATGATGCAGATGGTGGAATAGATGCTGTATCCTGCCTCGACAATCTCGGGAGACAGCTTGGTGCCGTCGCTGTCGCGGATGACGTCCGCGCCCCATTTTTTCGCCAGCTCCAGCGTGAGCTTCTCATATCCGGCCTCGCCGGGAAGGGTAAAGCCGCCCTGACGGTACTTCTGTTCCATTTCATTTTCCTCCATGATACAGTGATATCGTGGTATCCTTTGAATCCATATCCTGTTGAAACGGATATCCCCATAGTATGTAGATTTATTATATCATGAAATGCCGCTGCAGAACAATCCCGGATTTGTCCATTTTCACGCCATTCATACCCATGTTCAGCTCCGATTATTGACATATTACAGCTTGTCGCCTATAATGAATGGTAAGAAACGTACACGGAATCGACCAAATTACACCATACAAACAACGCAGGGAGGAAATGAAAATGGAACGATTTGCATGGAAAGGCCGCATCAAGCCGGGTATGCAGGCGGAATACAAGCGCCGCCATGACGAGATCTGGCCGGAAATGCTGGAGCTGCTCAAGGCTGCGGGCATCCGCAACTACACCATCTGGTCGGACGGCGACGTGCTGTTCGGCTACTATGAGTGTGAGCACGGTATTGAGTTTGCCGAAAAGACTCAGGCCGGAAGCCCCATCGTGGATAAGTGGAACGTGTACATGGACGATGTGCTGGAGCTGGAAATGGACCCCGTCACCGGCGCACAGCCCAAGATGCAGCGTATGTTCCTGATGGAGTGATATAAAGATGAAAACATATCTTGCAATCGACATCGGCGCGTCCAGCGGCCGTCACATCGTCGCATGGCTGGAGGGCGGGAAGATCGAGACCCGCGAGGTGTACCGCTTCCCCAACGGCGGCAGCATGGTCAACGGCCATCTCTGCTGGGACATCGAAGGTCTGGAGCACCATGTGGTCGCAGGCCTGAAGGCCGCAAAAGAACAGGGCTTCACCCCTGCCTTCATCGGCATTGACACCTGGGGCGTGGACTTCATCCTGCTGGATCAGGCCGGCAAGCGCGTGGGCGACGCCGTCCATTACCGCGACACCCGCACCGACGGCATGGATGCAGAACTGGAAAAGGTCATGCCCTTCGCCTTCCATTACGGCCTGTGCGGCATCGCCAAGCAGCCCTTCAACACCGTTTACCAGATGATGGCCGTATTGAAGGAGCATCCGGAATATGCTGATCAGGTGGACGACTTCCTGATGATGCCGGAGTACCTTTCCTACATCCTGACAGGTAAGAAGGCCCACGAGTGGACGAACTGCACCACCGGCGCGCTGTGCAACGCAGACTCCGGCGGCTGGTCGGAAACCATCCGCGCGGCGGCAGGTATCCCGGAAAAGTGGTTCCGTACGCCCATGGTGAAGCCCGGTACGGTGCTGGGCCCGCTGTCGCCCTCCATTGCGGCGGAGGTGGGTTACGCCTCGACCGTGATCCTGCCCGCCACCCACGATACCGGCAGCGCCTACATGGCCGTCCCCGCAAAGGACGACGGCGCAGCCTTCCTGTCCAGCGGCACATGGAGTCTCTTCGGGACGGAGCTGCCCGCACCCGTCACCAGCGGGACTGCGCTGAACGCAGGCTTCACCAACGAGGGCGGATACAACGGCACCACCCGCTTCCTCAAGAACATCATGGGCATGTGGATGCTGCAGTGCATCCACAAGGAGATCGACAAGGCCTATTCCTTCGCCGAAATGGCGCAGATGGCAGCAGAGTCGTCCTATCCTGCTTATGTGGACGCGACAGACAATCGCTTCATGGCCCCGGCCAACATGCTGGAGGAGGTCAAGGCAGCCCTGAAGGACGCTGGCTCGCCCGAACCCGCTGACCTGGGCGATATCCTCCGCGCAGTGACGATGGGCCTGGCGGTGTGCTACGACAATTCCATCAGGGAAATGAGCGAAATCACCGGCAAGACCTTCACGAGCATTAACATCGTCGGCGGCGGCAGCGCGAATGTGGTTCTCAACCAAATGACCGCAGACGTGACCGGTCTGCCCGTGTACGCCGGCCCCACCGAGGGTACCGCGCTGGGCAACCTCGCTGCGCAGATGATCGTGGACGGCGCATTTACCGATTTGGCGGCCTTCCGTGCGGCGCTGCCGGGGAGCTTTGAAATCAAAGAGTACCTGCCCAATGCTTAATCGACATACAGAAAGGACTGACCTTTATGACTCTCTACGAACAGGCAAAGGCCAAATACGAAGCCCTCGGCATCGACGTGGAAGCCGCAATGGACAAGCTGGCGAAGGCCCCCGTGTCCCTGCACTGCTGGCAGGGCGACGACGTCAAGGGCTTTGACGGCGATCCCAACGCCCCCCTGACCGGCGGTATCCAAACCACCGGCAACTATCCCGGCCGCGCCCGCACCCCTGAAGAGCTGATGGCCGATCTGGACATGGCGATGGCCATGTGCCCCGGCACCCCCAAGATGAACCTGCACGCCTGCTACGCCATCTTCGATGAGGAGAACGGCGGCTGGGTGGACCGCGACAAGCTGGAGCCCAAGCATTTCAAGAAGTGGGTCGATTTCTGCAAGGAGCGCGGCCTGGGCTGCGACTTCAACCCCACCTTCTTCTCCCACCCCAAGTGCGATCCGCTGACCCTGTCCTCCCCCAACGAGGAGACCCGCAAGTTCTGGATCGAGCACGGCAAGGCCTCCATCCGCATTTCCCAGTACCTGGCGGAGGAGCTGGGCCAGCCCTGCATCATGAACATGTGGACCGGCGACGGCTTCAAGGACATCCCCGCTGACCGCCTGGGCCCCCGCGTGCGCTACAAGGAGGCCATGGACGAGATCCTCACCGAGCCCTTTGACTTCGACAAGGTCAAGCCCTGCGTGGAATCCAAGGTCTTCGGCATCGGCGTGGAAGCCTACACCGTGGGCAGCGCTGAGTACGCCCTGGCCTACGCCGCCATGAACCCCGGCAAGTGCATCCCGCTGATGGACAACGGCCACTACCACCCCACCGAGGTTGTGTCTGACAAGATCCCCGCGCTGCTGGCCTTCTTCCCGGAGCTGGCGCTGCACATCACCCGCCCCATCCGCTGGGACTCCGATCACGTGGTGCTGCTGGACGACGAGACCAAGGAGATCTGCAAGGAGATCGTGCGCTGCGGCGGTCTGGACGGCAAGGTGCACATGGCGCTGGACTACTTCGATGCCAGCATCAACCGTGTGAGCGCATGGGTCGTGGGCTTCCGCAATGTGCAGAAGGCCCTGCTGATGGCGCTGCTGACCCCCACCTGCTGCCATAAGGCCATGCAGGACAAGGACGACTGGACGGCCCTGATGGTCGCTCAGGAGGAAATGAAGACGCTGCCCTTTGGGGAGATCTGGAATGAGTATTGCCGCCGCTGCGGCAAGCCCGAGGACGGCGAGTGGTTCCAGAAGGTGCTGGATTACGAGAAGGAAGTCCAGCTGAAGCGCGTCTAAGGACAACAAACAGGGAAAGGACAAAAAAGGGTCAAGGGGCAATGCCCCTTGCGCGGGTGCAGGGGCATTCCGTTGGAGCGACTCCCCAGTGGGGAGTTCGCCGAAGGCGAAAGCGACGAGGAATGTTAATGCGTTAGCCCCTGGTCGCCGAAGGCCTCCGCGCCCGCAGGCGCAAGCAACACATACCTTTCACGAATCCCCTGGATTCGTGAAACAGCCCGTTCAACACCAAAAGAGGAGACCCTTACCCCGGCCCTCGTCACGTCCCTGATATACGTCCCCGTTCTGCCACCGCCTTCTCGCGCCCCTTCTGCTGCAGCCAGTCCTGACCGGAGCGTTTATCCGTTCCTTTGCGGCTATGTGTGCTGTTTGAAGAATCCGTGGATTCTTCAAAGACGCGCGGTGGTGGCGCTGCGGCGCCAGAGCAGGGGCGCTGCCCCTGTACCCCGGGAGGGGCCTCCGCGGCCCCTCCACCCCCGTAAGGGCCATCGGCCCTTAACCCTTTTTTCTGCACCTTGGGTACTTGATGTTACAGGAGGATAAACCTATGGGCATGCTCGATATTTCCAGCGTGAAAAAGTACATCCGCATGGCTGATGACGGCTGGCATCAGGGCTGGCATGAGCGCAACGGCGGCAACCTGACCTACCGCCTCACCGACGCAGAAGTCGCCGAAATCACCCCCTTCCTCGACGCTGAACCCCGTCCCTGGGTCGCCATGGGCGTCACCGGCGAGAACCTGGCCGGCTCCTACTTCCTCTCCACCGGCTCCGGCAAGTTCTTCCGCAATGTCATCACCGATCCCGAAGACATCATCTGCTTGGTCGAGATCAACGACAATGGTGATTCCTACCGCATCCGTTGTGGCCTGGTGAACGGCGGCAAGCCCAC
>JAFTWV010000114.1 GCA_017465155.1 Clostridia bacterium | reverse complement strand
GCGTCGCGGCGCGGCCGGAACTACGCGCTCCTTTGCGGCTGACGGGTGGGTGTGAAAGGTGTATGAGCGCAGCGAATATGGTGGTTGCTCTCTTGTGCAACGGCTCGCCAAATTCCAATTTATCGCTTCATTCAAAGAATAAGAGCGCCTCTCACATTACTGCTTTTTCGCTTCAAAATTCTCAAAAATCTGCAGATCGTATTTGCCCCGCAGCGCGTCCATGTCCGCCTGAGAGCGCACCGTCCACGCGACAAACCACGGCTTCATCAGACGCAGCAGATTCATCGGCAGGCTATACTTCTTCTCAGACTTGGCTTCATAGGCCACGAAATCCGGTCGGGACCAGATGTGCTGCAGCATGGAAGCGATGCCGATGTTGCGCAGCTTCAGTTTCCACGTTTCACCCTTTCCGGCGTGGTTGAAGGCCAGCTGACCGCGGATAACCTGCGGTGCATTCAGGCGGAACCACTCGACTGCCTTGGGCTGGAAGCTTTCCATGCACCAGGGGCCATTGTAGCGCTGCATACGCTCGCAGACCGCCTTACTCAGCGGGTATGCGTTGCCCCCCTCTACCTTGACCTCCACGATCAGCGGCACACGGCCGCAAACCGTCTCCAGCACCTCATCGAAGGTCGGCACTGGTTCACCGTTGGGCAGCAGGCAGGCACGCACCTGCGCAAGTGTGCTTTTGCTGATATGCACATCCCGACCGGTCAGGCGCAGCAGGCTGTCATCGTGGTGAACAACAAGGCTGCCGTCCGCCGTCAGGTGCACATCCAGTTCAATGCCATACCCCTTCTCAACCGCTGCAGCAAAGGCGGCAAGGCTGTTCTCCGGGCGCTGTGCATTCCACAGTCCGCGATGAGCATAGTCTACGCCCAGCAGATGGGAAATGTCGCGTCTGGGCAGCTGCGGCCGGATCAGCCATGCATACGCTGCCAGCAGAACGATCAGACAAATCAGGATACCGATCAGCCAGTTCATCGTCAATCCTCCACATCAAGAGCTTCGAGACCGCGTTTTGCCCGCGGTTTGCTGTCGCCATGGCGCACGAGGGACATCGTCACCAACGCGCAGGACATCATCACCAGCGCATAGGGGAACAGCGTCCAGTAGCCCACGTGCTCCAGCAGCGCGCCGGACAGAATGGGCGTCAGCACCTGAGCCGCCATGGAGAAGGTGTAATAATATCCCGTGTACTTGCCGACATCGGAGCCGGAAGCCAGCTCCACCACCATGGGATAGCTGTTCACACCAATACTGGCCCAACCCATACCCACGCCTACAAACATCACGTACGCCAGGAGGTTCATTTCCCGCTCCAGAGTACCAACCAGGAAACAGAGAACCATCACCGTAAGGCCTGTAAGAATCATCCGCTTGCGCCCGAATCGGCTGGACATCAAGCCCACCGGCCAGTAGCTGGCAATGGCTGCAACGGTCGCCACAAGCACACAATTGGCGGCAGTCGCTTCCGTCACATGCCATGTCACCATGGCATACTTGCTGAACGCCGTGGTGATGGCATTGTACCCCATGAACCACAGGGATACCGAGCACAGCAGCAGCACCAGGGATCGCATTTCCGGGCCCGTCAGCCGCCTGCTCTGCTCGACAGGAGAATCCTCCTGCACATGCATGCGGGCGTCGATTGCCTCTGCTTCAGCCGCAAGCTTCCGCTCCGGGATCGTCAGCTTGACTGTCAGCGCGCATACAACCATTTCCACTGCCACCGTCACAAACAGCCATGTGTAATCGCTGACCGTTTGCCCGTCGGCGCCCGTCGTTCGGATCACGAGGAAGTTGATCAGCACCAGCGTCAGCGCACTGCCGACAGCGCCCATCAAATTGATGATCGCATTGCCGCTGGAGCGCAGGTGTCGGGGCGTTACATCCGGCATCAGCGCCACCGTCGGAGATCGGAAGGTTCCCATGATGATCAGCAGCAGCGCCAGCAAGCCCAGAAAAACAGGCAGCGCCGCGCTCCTGATTACCATCGGTACCATCAGCATCAGCACCGCTGCTGCTGCCGCACCGCCAAGCAGAAACGGCATCCGGCGTCCCATAGGACTATTGCACCGGTCAGACAGAGAGCCGAACAGCGGCAGCAACACCAGCGCTACCACATTATCCATCGCCATCACAACGCCTGACGCGGTGTCCTGCAGGCCATAGGTATCCTTGAGAATCAGCGGTACAGTGAAATCATAGAGCCCCCAGAAGGACTGGATTGCCATAAATGCCAGACCTACCAGCGCAGTCCGCTTGATATTGAGCTTCATTCGATATGTACACCCTTCCCTGTTCAATCAGAAAGTCGCCGCACCGGAAAGCACATAAACATCCTCCCCGTAGCCGGGTCGGTAAAATCGTGCACTGCGCCCGCCAGCGTCAGGCCCTTTTCCGCCAGCGCTGCCAGCGTGCGCTGAAACACATCAGACGCATCAACAATCACCCGGACATACTCAAACCCTGGCACATCCCAGCGTGTCCAGCCCTCAGGCGCAGCTGTATCTGCCCGGCATTCCACACCGGCAAGATACAATCCCCGGGAAAACCCATCCTCCCATGGCATAAAGCTGCGGCTGATATCCGTCATCACACCCCAGACGCCCGCAAGACTTCCATCAGGATTTGTCTTTGCCAGCCCCGCAACCTCAGCGAAGCGGCTGTTGGCCGCCTCCCATAGCTTCGGCACGATTGCCGGGTCCTCCACCGTCGATCCTTCCATACCGATGACCGAAAAGGCCGGCTTGATCCAGCGTTCCATAGGCACACTCCCTGCTCAGTCATTCACGCGTGCAAACACCATGCGGCCCGCATTGGTCTGGAGAACGGACGACACCGTAACCTCCGCCGTTTCACCAATCAGGCTGCTGCCGCCCTCGATGACGATCATCGTGCCATCCTCCAGATAGCCTACGCCCTGTCCTGCTTCGCGGCCCTCTTTGGTGATTCTGACCGCCAGCACATCGCCAGCAGCCGTCACCGTGCGCAGGGCGCAGGCAAGGTCATTCAGGTTGAGTACCGGCAAACCCGCCGCACGAGCCATCTTGCTCACGCCAAGATCGCTGGTCAGGAGCGATGCATTCATGTCGCGCACAACAGACAGCAGCCGTACATCCGTTTCCTGCAGCGGCAGCCTATCGGTATGCTCCACCCGCAGACGGATATGCTCATCCGCCTGCAGATGCTCCAGCGCCGCCAGTCCGCGGCGGCCGCGCACACGCCGCGTTGCATCCGCAGACTCTGCCATCTGGCGAAGCTCCTCCAGCACAAAGTCCGGCAGAAGCAGCTCCCCCTCCACAAAGCCCGTGCGGCATACAGCCTCCAGACGACCGTCCGTCATCACGGCGCCGTCCAGCACCTTCAGTCCCGGATTGTCTGCTCCGGCATTTGTCCTGCGGGTGCTTCTGCGCTCGCGCATCACCGGAAGATGGGACAGCAGCGCAGCGAAATCCTCTGTCCGGCGCTTGCCGATCGTCAGGCCCATCACACCCAGCACCACATACAGCATCGCCGAAAACGCCAGCGTGAAGATAGAATCGCCGAGGAAATCAAGCACCTGTGTCAGCAGGGCAGCAATGAGAAATCCCGTGATCAGGCCCGTGCACATTGCCGCCAGCTGCGCAAGGGAAAGGGTGTCCATATGCTTTTCCAGCGCAGCAACCGCTTCGCTGCACCAGGTGATCAGTCTTGGTGACAGCAAGTGGCCCATCAGCGCGCCCAAAGCGCCCATACCGCCATAAAGCAGTACCAGCGTACCGAGATTCAGCGCGCCGGACGCATTGGTCATCCTGTGTACCTGAACACACAGAAACGCCAGTGCCACGCCTGCACCCGCCCCCAGGCACAGCATCAGGAACCATAATATCCGTTGGATCTGTTTTGATTTCATAAGATGGTCATCGCCTTTGTGAATCAGAATAATACGCTGATCGCCTGCATCACCGTGTCCACACCCACCAGCTTCATCCCCTCGGGCGTCGCCAGGCGGCGCTGGTTTTCCCGGGGCAAAATGATGGTGGTGAAGCCAAGGCGCTGGCATTCAGCAATACGCCGGTCGCACTGGGGAATGGCGCGCACCTCGCCGGCAAGACCCACTTCGCCCATCACAGCCACGTCGGCGCCCACAGACATATCCTTGAGCGACGACACAACAGCCATGCAAAGCGCAAGGTCTGCCGCTGGCTCAGACAATTCAAGGCCGCCGGCAACGTTGATGTACACATCCTGATTGTAGGTTTTCTGATTGGCGCGCTTTTCCAATACCGCCAGCAGCAGCGCCACGCGGGATGCGTCCGCGCCGCCGACCGTCCTGCGCGGCGTACCAAAATAGCTCTGGCTGGCCAGTGCCTGCACGTCACACAGCAGCGGCCGCGACCCCTCCAGCCCGCAGAACACCACCGAGCCGCTTGCACCCTTGGCTCTGCGGCTGATCAGCTGCTCCGAGGGATTGAGGATTTCCACCATGCCCTTGTCAGTCATCTGGAACACGCCCAGCTCATTTACCGAGCCAAAACGGTTTTTCACCGCACGCAGAAGGCGGTATTCCTGCTGCTTGTCGCCCTCAAAGTACAGCACCACGTCCACCATGTGTTCCAGCATGCGGGGGCCTGCAATCGCGCCGTCCTTGGTCACATGGCCGACAAGAAAGATCGCCGTGCCGGTTTCCTTACAGATGCGCATGATCAGGCTGGTGCACTCGCGGATCTGGCTGACAGAGCCGGGCGCCGAGGCCATCTCCGGCCGGTACATCGTCTGCACAGAGTCCACAACCGCCACATCCGGCTGCAGGTGACGCAGCTTCTCCTCCACCGCATCCAGCGCATTTTCCGCCAGTACATACAGATTCGCTTCCAGAATGCCCAGACGGTTGGCACGCAGCTTGATCTGCTTGGCACTTTCCTCACCGCTGATATACAGCACGCGCTTGCCCGCCCTGCACAGATTGGCACACACCTGCAGCAGCAGCGTGGACTTACCCACACCCGGATCGCCGCCGATGAGCATCAGTGCGCCCTCAACAATACCAGCATTCGTCCCGCTGCCGCCCAACACGCGGTCCAGCTCGCCAATACCCGTGCTGGTACGGACGGTCACATCCTCCGGGATATCCCTGAGAAGCATGGCCGCAGCTCCCGTGCCTGGCCGCTGCTTGGGCACCTTCGCAGCAGCCGCCGGGGACACAGCAGCCACCGCCTCTTCCATCGTGTTCCATGCGCCGCAGCCCGGACACTTGCCCACCCATTTGGGCGTTTCATAACCGCAGGCCGTGCAGGCAAACAGAGTCTTTTCCTTGGCCATAGGGGCCTCCTGAATCATTGCAGTCTTCAGCAATATATTATAGCACACGCCGTGCCGCAGGAAAAGGGGAACTTATTCGGAGGACTGCTCTGCGCCAAGGAGGCGCTGCGTCCGTACCCATGCAATGAAATCCGCGGCTCCTGCCCGCAGCCATTCCGGCTGCATCTGTTCCTCCGCAAGCGTCACCTGCTCCGCATCAATATGACAGTGCTGCCACCATACCTCCTGTGCATCACGGACCCACAATATCTGCGCATCCAGGGGAATCAGCGTCACGGATTCCCCCTCCTGCCCGTCATCAGCCAGCAGCAGGCCTAAGTGCAGCCTGCCGCTGTGTTCCTGCCTGTACTGCACCAGCGACCAGTCCGGCAGAAACACCGGAAAATCGACGCGCGGCATATCCCGGTCCGGGCCGCTTTCGAAACCGTCAAACATTTCTACACGAAGCAGCCGTTTTCCCGGCCCCAGCAAACACTGGCCCAGCTCATCCTCCTGAAAAGGAGCGCCGCGCTCCAGCACCAGCCGTTTCACAATGGTATAGCGCACCGTGGACGGCTCTGCCTGCTCGTACTCGCGCCAAAAGCCGTCGATGGTATGAAGCACCGCAGCCCAGTCCGCACACAGGTAACGCTCGTCATACGCATCAGGCGTTTCCCTGATATGCAGCTCATATATCGCATGGAGGTCTGCGCTGCAGAACGCATCCCATGACCGCCGCTGCCAGTCCTCCAGCCGCTGCACATGCGCAGCCTTTTCCGGGAATACCTCCGCCACGCGCCTCAGCAGCGACAATCTGTCTTCAAAATCCGGCGCATGCTTCCACGCCAGCGTCATCAGCTCATCCGGCGTAAATACGCGGCCCGTCTCCTTCAGCCTGCGCCGCAGTGACGCCGACCAGATGCACCCGATAATCTCCTGCTGCAGAAAGTCTCTGTGCATCCCAGTCACCTCCCTCATGATCGCAAATCCTGCTGGATTTGTACAGCAGCGTTCCAGCTTCCATTCCTTGCAAAACAGGGCTGCGACACATGCCGCAGCCCCGCCAATCTATCGTATGGTGCCAAACCGTCCGAAACACATTCTGGCTGTCACGCCGCCATTGGACACAGATCAGAGTCGTCAATGCCGCTGCACATGCCCGCAGTGCCGTCATAAGCCGGAAGCAACGCTGCCGCCCTGCCTCACCGCACCCATTCCTCCGGGTTCTCCGATTCCTCAAACACAAGGATATCGCCCGGCTGACAGCGCAGCGCACGGCAAATCGCCTCCAGTGTGGACATGCGCACAGCCTTGGCGCGGCCATTCTTGAGAATAGACAGATTGGCCATGGTGATGCCCACTTTCTGGCTCAGCTCCGTCAGGGACATTTTGCGTCGGGCCATCATCACGTCAAGGTCTACACGAATCATGCATATGCCTCCTCCGTTGTGGAGCTTTTGTTGATTATATCACATCGCGCTGGGCTTCTTCAAGAGCCATCGCATGATCAAGCAGCCTTTGCAGGATCACCGCGGCCAGCGTAACCGTCAGAAATACGCCCGGAATCACAATCGTTTCGAGCAGGCTGTAAAGGAGCGGCGCAGTCAGCAGCCTCGGCGCACAGCGGAGGAATATCAGCAGACCGATCCCCCCTGTGCAGCGTCCGATCAGCCGCAGGGTACGGCTGTTTTCGGGCGTAAAGGCGCTTTCGCCCTGCATCAGCCGGCCGCACATGCGCCTGAAATCGCTCCATGCTGTCAGCCATAGCACCGCGCCGCTCAGCATGGCCAGCAGAATCAGCACATCCGCCGCCGACACGCCTTCCGTTCGCATACGGGTGATCACCGGCGCCATACCCAGCTCTGCCGTCAGCAGCACGCCCATCATAGCCGCCATCGCAGAAAGCACCCGCAGCACGGTAAACAGCGGCTTTGGAGAATCAAGCCATTTCTTCATCTGCACATCCTCCTCATACCGTCAGCTCCTGCTCCGCCTGCATCTCCACCGCCCGGCGCAGCAGCAGCTGAACTGCCCGCATCAGCAGTGCAGCCATCCAGCATGCAAACGGCGGCAGCACCATCCACAACCCGCAGCCTGCCTGCGTCAGGCCCCACGTAAACCAATCCATCAGCGGCCCGCTCACAGGAATCAGCAGTACGCCCGCCGCTGCAAATGCAGCAACCATCCGGCCCAGCGAGCGGACATTCGCCGCTGTGAAGGCTGTTTCCCGCTTCACCCGGCTGCACATGCAAAACAGCTCTGCCGCAATCATCATTCCGCTGCCTGCAACACCCGTTGCACACAGCAGCGTCACCACTGTCATCACGCCGAAGCTGCTCCGCCCCGCCGTCAGGTCGCGCAGCATGACCAGCACCGCAATCGCCCACGTTATCACGCAGGTCAGCACCGCAGCGCAGGCCATCACCTGCATGATGGTAAAAAGCATGCTTGGACGCTCCTGTCTGGTTTTCATCCTTTGCGCACCTCCTGCACCGTCCGTGTTCTCCCTGTCAGCATATCACAGTCAGCTCCTTCCGTCAATCTGTTTTTATCGAATCGCAGTATGTTTTACATCGTTATCGGTAACAAAAAGCCACGCAGCCCTTTCGAGGAGCCGCATGGCTGATGTTGCTTACAGATCAAGGCCCGGGAACAGCAGCGTCTGATCCAGCATTTCGGCGTTGAAGGCGCGCATCAGATGCACCTGAGGCTGACTGGCGCTCATGATGCGGGCGCGCACGTCGTTCACGCCCTCCTGACCGACGATCGCCAGCGCGCGGTGCAGCAGGCGCTTGCCCAGGCCGCGGCGCTGAAACTCAGGCACGATGTAAATGCCCACCAGCTCCGCCGACTGGTCACGGCCGGAAATCACGCACTCGCCCACCAGATTCTGGCCATACAGGATGCCCCAAACGTGGAAGTTAGGATTGGCCTGCAGCAGCTGGAGATACGGCAGGGAGATATAGCCAAGACCATTGCGCTGCAGACGCTCAACAAGGTTGGCCTGTTCCTGTACGGTATTGAGCGGCAGGGGAATAATGGAGCAGTTGAACAGCTCCGGGCCAACCTCCTGCGGGATCTGCAGCCGGACCAGATCCTCGGTGTTGCCGATGGTCAGTCCATTGTGCAGGAAGAAGTTCATCTTACGGGAATCACCGGGCGTCACGGAGGTATACAGCCTCGCGCTCTCGCCGGGGTTGGCCTGACGCATCTGGCGTGCCCGGGCCACCAGCGCGCCGAAGACAAGGTACTCCGACTCCGGCGTGCAATCCATGTTAAAGAAGATATTCACCGGCTTATCCGGGTAGACGGAGGGCTGATACTGGTACATCACATAGCCGTAGCCGCTCTGCACGCCCAGATCGTTCACAGCGACGAATACGTCCTCCGGCGGGATATTGTTGAAGGGCTCCTGAGGATGAGTCACCTGCATTGCTTTGATTTCCTTTCTCGGATCGTATCGGTCAGCCGTTTATCGGCCGTCTTCCCTGAGAACTGCCACGCCCATCACGGCCAGCGACGCCGTCATCAGGGCATAGAGCAGCGTATTGTTGATGGTGGACTTGTCCAGCGCAAATTCGATGGCAATCACCACGCCGGCGCCGGCCAGCAGCATCACCGTACGGGCAATCGACCAGCCGTCAAAGCCCTTCTGCTTTGCCACGCGGTACACGCGGGTACCAAGGATCACCGCCAGCGTCACCGCCGCGCAAATCATGTTCAGGCGGACAAAGCCAAAGCGGATCAGCTCATCGCCGCGCCAGGAATCCAGCATCACCTGCATCAGACTGATGATGGCAAGGCCCGTTTCCGCCGCACGGCCCACGGGACGATTGCGCAGCAGGACAATCAGCGAGCAGACCAGCGCCGCCAGTGCTGCCAGCGCCTCATACACATACACGGACAGCTGTGCCGTACCCCACTCCGTCCTGGATACGAAGGGCAGCATGTACAGCGCTTCGTTAGCCACATAGCTGCCGACGCCCTGCAGCGTGAACTTCTCGCCCAGACGGCCGAAGATGATCATTACCGCGATGCCGGGAACAATCACATCCAACTGGGACAGCACCGGTTCTTTCTTCACGCAGGCGTAGATCACCGCGCCCAGCAGCGCACCGAGGATCGCGCCATACATCGTGTAGCCGCCCTGCCAGAACTGCACCAGAAACGCAGCCGTGCCGCCAAGGTCGTTCATGATGTACGACCAGCGCAGCACGCAGAACAGCAGATGTGAGCAGAACAGCGCACATACGCCGCTTGTCAGCGCCAGTGCCATGCCGGAGAAGAAGTCGCCGCCCCTGCGGGTCTTGAGCCGCGCCGTCAATACGATTGCCAGCGCAGCACCGGCAGCAATGAGCACGCTGTATACCGTCACAGGCAAACCCACCGGATCACCCCACTCATCCACCTGGCCAGTAGGAAGCGTCACGATGGTTTCAGGCATATCCACCAGCAGCGCCGGGGATGTGGGGACAAGAATCAGCAGCGCCAGCACGCCGATAACCGCAGCCGCGCAGAGCAGAACCTTCTTCATATTGTAATTGCTCCTTTTGAAGTACTGTCAGCAAAGGTCCCTAAAGACCCATTTTCTATTATAATCTGTTTTCCGGCGCTTGGCAAGGGAGAACACGAGGCTTCACACCATTTTCACACCACTTTTACAGCATCAGGAGCTGCATCACCCCCAGCGCCAGCACAAATGAGATCCCCCCATGCACCGTCTGCCAGCCGATCTGCACAGGCAGAGAAAGAAAGCCATCACCATACATCGTCCGGTTCTGCAGCAGAATAGCCGCGCCGCCAAAGCCTGTCGCCCCCGCAACCAGCGCTGTCCGCAGCGCCAGCGGTAAGGGCAGCGCGGCTATGGCCTGCACGCCTGTCGTAACCTCCAGGAATGTTGTCAGCAGCAGGGCGATATCCGGCGCCACCCGCGACGCCATTGCCGAAAGCACCCGCAGCATCACCATCGTCCCGCAGACGAGCAGCATCGTTCTTGCCGCAAGATCAATAGCGCCGCCAAAGGACATCACCTTCCCGTCTCTGACCGATTCATGGCACTGTGCTGATTCACCGGTCCCGTCCTGCGAAACCAGCCATGATATCCAGCCGGTCAGGTACCCGCCCAGCAGGACGCTCCCCAGCAGCACTGTACCTGCCGTCCTTGATCCCAGCCATTCACCTGCTGTTCCCAGCAGGAACATGGGACTCATCGTTGCGCAGGATACTGCCATGCGTACCCGATGTCGGCGCTCCCGCGCTGGCAGCATATACAGCAATCGCGCCCCCGTCGGCGAACCGCCGCCCCAGCCAAGCAGCAGGAACAGCCATGCAGGCGGTCTGCCCGAAAAACGGCTCACCAGCATCAGGGACAACACCATATACGGAAAAAGCCCCGGCATCACTGATGTAACAAACAGCCGACAGGCCTCTGCCGCCGCATCCATCGTCAGCGAGGACAGCAGCAGCATCCACAGCATCAGCAGCGGCAGCAGGATACGCATATTGATCACCTCGGACTATCCTATGCGGATTCCGCCGGAAAAAACCGCGCTGTTCCCTTGTCGCGCACGGAAATTGTGGTATACTAAAGAAAGAATACACGCTACCGGAGGCTTGATTATGCGAGACACCTTTCTGCTTGTGGACGGCAACAGCCTGATGCACCGGGCCTTTCATGCCCTTCCGCTCATGGATGCGGACGGCATTTATACCAACGCGATCTACGGCTTCCTGAATATGCTCCTTAAGGTCATCCGTGAGGAGGAGGTGCGCTACATCGCCGTATGCTTTGATGAGCACGGCCCCACCTTCCGCCACACGGCCTACCCGGATTACAAGGCAGGCCGCTCCGCCACACCCGACGAATTGCGTCAGCAGTTCCGTACCATCCGCGATCTGCTGACGGACATGGGCGTGAAGTGGTTCACCCTCATGGGCTGGGAGGCAGATGACCTGCTGGGCACGCTGTCCCTCAAGGGCGCGGCTGCCGGAGCGGCTCCCCTGCTGCTGACCGGTGACCGTGACGCACTCCAGCTGGTGGACGGTACGACGGAGCTGATGTTTACCCGTAAGGGCATCTCCGAGACAATCCGCTTCACCCCCGCCAAGGTACACGAGGAATATGGCTTTTCCCCGGAGCAGGTAACCGACTGGAAGGGCCTTGCCGGCGACAGCAGCGACAATATTCCCGGCGTTCCCGGCGTGGGCGACAAAACCGCTGTGAAGCTGCTGCATCAGTACGGCACGCTTGAAAACATCCTTGCCCACGCGGGCGAGGTGAAGGGCAAACTGGGCGAAAAGCTGCAGACATGGCAGGACCAGGCCCGGATGTGCAAGGAGCTGGCGACCATCCGCCGCGATGCCCCCATCCCCTTCACGCTGGCTGAATGTGCTCTGCCCGACCTGCAGCAATCTGTCCCGGCACTGAAGAAGCTGCGGCTGAACAGCCTTGTGAAGCGAATCACAGGCGAAGCTGCAGCGGCTTCCTCCGCCGCCGCAGGCACTGATTCCGCAGTAAACACGGCCGAGGAGATCGGCGCTCCCGTGCTCCTGCCCTTTGGCGAGGCTGCCGATATCAACGCCCCAGATGAACTGCACGCATGGCTTAATACCCTGACCGCCAAGTCCCATCCCCTCGCGCTGCATGTGGGAGAAACCACCTTGTCCATCGCTGCTCAGGACGGCGCATGCGCTTCGGTCAGCCTTGGCGGTAACCTGCTCATGCCCGGCCTCGATCCTTCCGACGTACTGTCCGCACTGGCCCCGCTGCTGTGCGCGCAGCCTGCAATCGTTCATGACGGCAAGCGCCTGTGGCATCAGCTGAATAAGCTGGGGCTGCCCCTGCCCGACCGGTTTTACTGGGATACGATGCTCGGTGCATACCTGATCAACCCGCAGGAAAAGAGCTACTCACTGTCCTCGCTGCGCGGCGAGCTGCCGGAGGACGCCCGGGGCGTGGCTTCCCTTGCCGCATGGCAGCAGCGCAAAATCACAGCGGATCAGATGCTGCACCTGATGCAGGACGTGGAAATGCCCCTGTCCCGTGTGCTGTTCAACATGGAGCAGATCGGCTTCCGGGTTGACACCTCCTTCCTGCGCACCCTCGGCGACCGCTATATCTCCGATATTGAGACGGCAAAGCGGGACTTCTACGCCGCCTGCAGCCAGATGGCAGGGCAATCCGTGAAGCCCATCAACCTCAACAGCACCCAGCAGCTGGGAGATCTCCTCTTTGATCAGCTGGGCCTGCCCCACGGCAAGAAAACCACCCGTGGCTACTCCACCAGCGCGGAAGTGCTGGAAAACCTGAGGGATATCGCGCCGGAGATCATTGATCCTCTCCTTCGCTACCGTCAGCTGACCAAGCTCAACAGCACCTACATCGAGGGCTTGCTGCGCCTGACCGGCGCGCACGGCCGCGTACATTCCACCTTCGATCAGGTGGCGACAGCAACAGGCCGCATCTCCTCCTCAGAGCCGAACCTTCAAAACATCCCCGTCCGTACAGAGGAGGGCCGCGAAATCCGTCAGGCCTTCCTGCCCCGCGAGGGCTGGGTACTGCTGGACGCGGACTACAGCCAGATTGAGCTTCGCCTGATGGCGCATTTTTCCGGTGACACAGCTATGCTCGAGGCCTTCCAGACCGGTCAGGACGTCCATGCCCGCATCGCCAGTGAGATCTTTGAGGTTCCGCTCGAAGAGGTTGATTCCACCCTGCGAAGCCGTGCCAAGGCGGTCAACTTCGGCCTGATCTATGGCATCAGCGGCTTTGGCCTCGCCCGCAACACCGGCGTGAGTCAGCAGGAAGCCAGGTCCTTCATCAATCGCTATTTTGCCAAGTATCCGGGCGTGAAGCGCTTCATGGAATCGGCCGTTGTGGATGGCTCAAACAACGGCTATGCCCTGACCCTCATGGGCCGCCGCCGTTACCTGCCCGAGCTGCAGGCCTCCAATGCCATGACACGTGAATTTGGCAAGCGCGCCGCTATGAACACCCCCGTACAGGGCACAGCCGCAGACATCATCAAGCTGGCAATGGTACGCGTGGATGAAGCGCTGCGCCGCGAAGGGCTTCAAAGCCGCCTGATCCTGCAGGTACACGATGAATTGCTGCTCGAATGCCCGCCGGAGGAGGTCGAAGCAGCAGCCCGTTTGCTGCAGGAGGCCATGGAAGGCGTTATCACCCTGGCCGTTCCCCTGCAGGCAGAGGTGCACGAGGGGGCCAACTGGGCTGAAGCAAAATAAACACAGCTTGCAGGATTTTCGTGCCGCACGCCGAATACCCCCAATGGTTTTCTCTTTATTTGAACATCACGCAAAGGAGCATGTACATATGGCTGAGATTCTGGAATTCAAGTTTGACACCCAGCTGCTGATCGAAGGACATGACCTGGATGAGGACGAAATCTTCGACTACATCACCGAGCATTTCGAGGGCGATTGCCTGCTGGCCGTGGGCGATGACGAGCTGATCAAGATCCATTTCCACACCAACAAGCCCTGGGAGGTTCTTGAATACTGCGCAACGCTGGGTGAAATCCACGACATCGTGGTGGAAAACATGCAGCTGCAGTCCGAGGGCCAGCACGGCTAAGCTGCATCCGCATGTCATCAGGGCCGTCCGAGCTTCCGGGATCACCGGAGCCCGGGCGGCCTTTTGCTTTCACCAGGAAACTTACATGAAGCAATCCGCTGTCATCAGAACATCAGCAAAGGCCGTGCAGCCCGAAAAGTGCACGGCCTTTGAAGTATCATCGGAAAAACGCAGCAGGAACAGGCAGCGCTTCTCTCACTTTTTCAGTTCATCGCAAAGCTGTGCGATTCGGCTCGGAATCCATGCCTTCAGCGCTTCCCACGGGCAGATGATTTCCTCCGGTACAACCGTTCCCTCGTCAAATTCAAGCGTCGGTTCGAAGGCGTATTTCTCCCTGATATGCTTTTTGCAGCGCGCGTCATCCTCCGCCGTCGCCGCATACAGGCTCCCAAAGGGGCCTCCCACCAGCACCGCGCCGCCGGAGTCCACATTGCAGCTCTCCCTCCATCCCGGAAGCAGACGGAACAGCTGGCCATCCGGCAAAAAAGCGTGCTTTCCGGGCTGGCAGTAAGCATGCACATGCGTGCCTTCCGGCATCTGCGCAAAGCCCATGTCCGCCTCCCAGAGATTCAGATACTTGCCGTGAAAGCTGGCTTCCGCACGAGTTACCGAGCCGTCAGCTGCCACCCATACCCAGATGTGCTCCAGATCATACATATGCTGAATGTCGTAATCCCAAAACAGCGCATACTCAATGACCAGACCGCAGGCATCCGGCACGACCGACCTTTTGGGGAAGGAATCGCTGCGCTGCTCTTCTCGGAACACCGTGTAGCCCACGGCGCACAGGGGGATGGTTTCAGCCTTGTCATAATGGATGAGGGGCGCATATTTGACAGCAAGACGCTTGTCGTCCATCAGAACTCCTCCTTCACAGTCACGCGGCAAGGAGAGGGCAGCGCTTCCGTCGCCCTCTCCGTCCATGGCAGCTTACAGCCCGGTCATATCCGCGATATACTTTCTGGCCTTGACGGCATACTCAAAGGGATTGGCCTTAGCGGGGTCCTGCTCGGCCTCAACGACCACCCAGCCCTCGTAGCCTGACTTCTCCAGGATCGCAAAGATCGGCGCGAAGTCCACATCACCGTCGCCCGGAACCGTGAACACGCCTTCCCGCACCGCCTGCAGGAAGCTCCAGCCCTCCGCCTGCGCCTTCTCACGGATCGCCAGTCGCACATCCTTCAGGTGCACATGCCTGATCCGGTCAATGTACTTCTCCAGCACCGGCACCGGATCGATCCCCGCGAAGGTCAGATGCCCCGAGTCGAACAGCAGGAACACCTTTTCCGGGTCGATCAGCGACATGAACGTGTCGATTTCCTCTGCCGTCTGCACGCCCGTGCCCATGTGGTGGTGGCATGTCAGCACCATCCCCTTCTCCTGCGCCAGCGCGCCCAGCTCGTTATAGCCCTTCGCAATGGTTTCCCACTGCTCCTTCGTATACACGGGCTTGTCAGCGCCAAAGATGTTCAGCGCCTTCCCCTGAATCGAATTGCCCTGCTCGCTCGCGCCGATCACCTTCGCTCCCAGCGCATGCAGTCGGTCCCGGTGCGCGATGAAGTTCCGGATCGTTACCTCATAGGGCTCCGACGTGAACAGCGTCGAGAACCATGCGTTGCAAATTTGAAGCCCGCGCACGTCCAGCTTGTGCTTCAGTACCGACACATCCTGCGGATACTTGTTGCCGATTTCGCTTCCCTTGAACCCTGCCAGCGCCATTTCGCTCACGCACTGCTCAAACGTATTCTCCGCGCCCAAATCCGGCAGATCATCGTTCGTCCAGCCGATCGGCGCAATCGCCAGCTTTACCTTCTTCGCATCAAGCATATTGCTTCCTCCACTTTTTATAAAGCAGAAATCCTGTATCTGCAGTCTTGAAATCCTTCGTCAATAGTCCCTTGCGTCCTTCACGTGCGCCATCAGATCCGCATACGCCGCCTGCACGCGCGGCTGTGTCGATACCTCCGCCACACCCACGCGCCACCAGCTTTCGTACCCCGGCGTCATCGTTCCCGGTACCACCTTGATATCGTAGAGCACCGGCTGCGGCTGCTCCCGGCCTTCCTTCAGCGCCGCTCGCAGCTCTTCCACCGTCCGGATCGTGTACGTCTTCAATCCGTACGCCGACGCATTCTTCGCAAAGTCGATCGGCATGATTTCCCCGTCCAGCTCCCCCGTTTCCGCATTCCGGTACCGGAACACCGTCCCGTACGTATCGTTTCCCTGGTTATTTTGCAGGTTCTCGATGCACCCCCAGCCGCTGTTGTCGAACAGGCAGAAGTGCACTCGCAGTCCCTCCTGCACGCATGTCAGCAGCTCCGAATGCGCCATCATGTACGTCCCGTCTCCGAAGAACGCGTACACTTCCCGCTCCGGCTCCGCCAGCTTCACGCCCAGCGCTCCGTTCGGCTCATATCCCATGTTCGAGAACCCGTATTCCATGTGGTACGTGTCGCGTGCGCCGCTGCGCCACAGCCGCTGCATATCGCCCGGAAGGCTGCCCGCGCTGCCCACCGCAACGTCCGTTTCCGACATGAATTTGTTGATCTCGCCCAGCGCCCGCGTCTGGCTCAGGCCCCGCGGATCCTCCGCCGCGTAGTGCGCGTCCACGATCGCATTCCACTCCTCGACCGCTTCCCTGACTTCCGCGCCCCACTTCGTTTTGTATCCGTTCAGCGCTTCCGTCATCGCTTCCAGACCCGCCTTCGCGTCGCACACGATCCCCTCTGCGTCCATCTTGATCGCGTCAAACGGGCAGATGTTCAGGCCGATCACCTTCGCTTCCTGCCTGAACAGCCACTTCGACGACGTCGTGAAATCCGACAGCCGCGTTCCCACTGCCAGTATCACATCCGCCTGCGGCGCCAGCACATTCGCCGCCTTTCCGCCCGTTACCCCGATGCCTCCCACATTCAGCGGGTGCCTCCATGACAGCGTTCCCTTGCCCGCCTGCGTCTCCGCAAACGGGATGTTCGCCGCCTCGCACAGCGCCGCCAGCGCGTCGCCCGCTTCGCTGTACCTCACGCCGCCTCCCAGGATCGCCAGCGGCTTCTCTGCCTTCGTCAGGATTTCCATCGCTCGCTTCAGCTGCGTTTCCGCCATCGGGCGCCTGTCCAGGTACCACACACGCTTCCGGAAGAACTCCGCAGGGTAGTCGTACGCCTCGCCCTCCACGTCCTGCGGCATCGCCAGGCATACCGCCCCTGTATCCGCTGGGTCCGTCAGCACTCGCATCGCATGCTGCGCCGCCGTCATCAGCTGCTCCGGACGCTCGATCCGGTCAAAATAGTGGCACACCCCCCGGAATGCGTCCGTCACCGTCCGTCCGTAGCTGTCGTAAAACTCTGCCTGCTGCAGCACCGGATCCGGCTGCCGGCACGCAAACGTATCTCCCGGAAGCACCAGCAGCGGTATCCGGTTCGCCGTCGCACAACCCGCCGCCGTCACCATGTTCATTGCACCCGGACCGATCGAGCTCACGCACGGGATGATTTCCCGACGGTTCTTCTGCTTCGCAAACGCCGTCGCTGCCAGCGCCATGTTCTGCTCATTCTTTCCCTGATAGAACCGGATATTGTGGCCGCCCTGCGCCAGCGCCTGTCCCACGCCTACCACGCACCCATGACCGAACACCCCGAATATGCTGTTCACAAACTTGTTTTCTTTTCCGTCAAGGCTCACGTACTGTGCGTCCAGAAACTTCACCAGCGCCTGCGCCATCGTCAGACGTATTCGTTCCATTGGAATTCCTCCCGTCCGTCTCTTCCTTCTGCTTTTTTCACTTCTCTCCGTACCTGTCGCCCCAGTACGGCGCGTCCTTCCCCTGCACCCACCTGTGCTCTTCCACGAACACCGGGTACTCCGGCTGTTTGTACGGACTTCCCTCCAGATGACGGATCGCCCACAGATACCACAGCGCGTACCCCGGCGGCGTGCACTGCGGATGCGTCATCCCGGCTGAGATGCACACCGTGTCGTTGTTGTGCACCTTGTACACCTCATCGCCCACCTCCGCATATCCGAACCCATTCGCCGGATTGTTCTTATAGTAGTAGATCTCCGGCTGCGGATGATGATGCGGCGGGTAGCTCGACCACTTCCCCGGAAAACCGATCACTTCTCCCAGCACCAGATTCCCATACGGCGCGTTCGTGTAATCGAAGATCGTCCGCACGATCCGCGTGCTTGTCTCATGCATCGTCCCCGCTCCGCGGAACTCGTCCGGCGTATCCGATGGCAGGTACAGCTTCCCTGGAAATTCGCGCTCATTTTCCGTCCGCAGAACGTTGATCTCGCATTCCTCCGACTGGCATGTCAGCTTCACCTGCGTCCCCCTGCTCACATGCAGCGCCGTCGGCGGCACGTCAAAGCAGTTCGCGCGTTCCTCCGTATGCTCACGGCCTTCCCACTCGAACTTCACCTCGCCGTACACCAGCAGATACGCCTTCTCCAGCTCCTGCTCCTCCGTCCAGCTTTCTCCCTTCCGCAGCCGCAGTACGCCGAAATCCATCTGCATCTCTGCATTCTTTCCCTGCATTTCCGTGATACTCGTATAACCATAGGCATGCTCGCCGTTGGCCCGGATGATCGCACTCACGCCTTACGCCCTCCCGATCTTCCTGATTTCTCCATCCTTTTTTCGTTATGCTTCTCAAACAATCTCGCTGATCTTCACCGGCCGGTGCTCATCCAGCGACTTCTTCGCCGCCTTTGCCAGCACCACGCTCATCAGGCCCGCGTGGATCCCCACCGGCACTTCCTTGTCCTCATTGATCGCCGCGATGAACTGCTTCATTTCCTCAATGAAGCTCGCCATGTACCGCTCCAGGAAGAAGTACTGCGGCTTGTCGCTCACCACGCCTGCTGCCGTGGACACACGAACCGTGCTGTCCCCGTCGTTCTCGCCCGCCGCCATGCCCAGGCTGCCGAACACCTCCACGCGCTGGTCATAGCCATATGCCGCACGCCGGCTGTTGTCGATCACGCCCAGCGCGCCGTTCTCGAACGTCAGCGTCACGATCGCCGTGTCCACGTCCCCTGCCTCGCCGATCCGCGGATCCACCAGGCTCGTTCCCATCGCGTACACTTCCGTCACGTCGCTCCCCGCCAGGAACATCGCCATGTCGAAGTCATGGATCATCATGTCGATGTACAATCCGCCCGACGACGCCGCGTACTCCGGGCTCGGCGGCTCCGGATCGCGCGACGTGATCTTGATCAGCTCGATATTTCCCAGCACGCCTTCCCTGGCCAGCTTCTGCACCTTCCCGTGGTTGTGGTCAAAACGGCGGTTGAATCCGATCTGAAGCTTCTTCCCCGTTTCCTTCGCTGCCTCTGCTGTCTTCTGGATCTTTTCGATCGTCAGATCCACGGGCTTCTCGCAGAACACATGCTTCCCTGCCTTCATCGCCGCGATGCTGATGTCCGCATGCGTCGGCGTCGGCGAGCACACCAGCACCGCGTCGATTTCAGGATCATTGATGATTTCCATATAATCCGTCCCATACGCCGGCACGCCATAGGTTTCCGCCAGCGCCTTTGCTGCAGGCTCATACACGTCCGTCACACGCACCACCTGTGCATTGGGAATATGATACGTGATCGATGCGGCATGCACCTTGCCGATGCGCCCCGCTCCTACGATACCGATGTTCAGCTTCTTCATGGCTTTTCGCTCCTTTGTTACTACTTTTCCCGTTTCTTACCCCTTCTCCGTTGCGATCAGAGTCTGGCGGAAACGGCTCCTTTGTTGCCGCCTTCCCGTTTCCTACCCCTTACAGAGATCCGTCCCAGGTATCCACGCTCTTCTTCTTCTTCTCTTCCTCATCAAACCAGCGCGTCGTCACGCACTTACTCTCCGTATAGAACCGGAACGCATCCTTCCCGTGGCAATGCAGATCTCCGAAAAAGCTCTTCTTGTGTCCGCAGAACGGGAAAATTCCTATCGGAACCGGGATGCCCACATTCACGCCTACCATGCCGCCGTCCGTTCGCTTCGCAAACTCACGCGCATAATGCCCGTTCTGCGTGAATATCACGCTCCCGTTCGCATACGGATTCCGGTTCATCAGCGCAAGACCTTCCTCGAAGTCCTTCACTCGCTTGATGCACAGCACCGGCCCGAACACCTCCCGCGTGCCGATCGTCATCTCCTCCGTCACATGATCAAAGATCGTATGCCCGATGTAGTAGCCATCCTCGTATCCCTCGACCTTCACGTTCCGGCCGTCCAGCACCAGCTCCGCGCCTTCCTCTATCCCCTTTTCGATCCAGTCCAGCACGAACTTTTGATGTCCCTTGCTCCCCACTGGGCCCAGGTTGCTCGTCTTGTCGTATGCCGGCCCGATCTTCTGCTGCTTACAAAGCCTCACCAGCTCCGCCACCAGCTCATCCGCGATTTCCTCTTCCACCACGATCGCCGGCAGCGCCATGCACCGCTCTCCCGCGCAGCCGAACGAGCTGTTCATGATCCCCGCCGCCGTACGTCCGATCGGCGCGTCCTTCAGCACCAGCGCGTGGTTCTTCGCCTCGCACAGCGCCTGTACCCGCTTCCCGTGCGCCGCCGCCGTGCTGTACACATGCAGGCCGACCTCCGTCGATCCCACGAACGTGATTCCCTTCACATCCTCGTGCGTCAGCAGGATCTCCGCCTCGTTCCGGCTGCAGGGCACCACGTTGAACACGCCGTCCGGTACCCCCGCTTCCTTGTAGATCTCCGCGAACTTCATGCTCGTCATCGGCGTCGTCGACGCTGGCTTCAGCACGAACGTATTCCCGCACACCATCGCCAGCGGCGCCATCCATCCCACAGGGATCATCGCCGGGAAGTTCCACGGCGCGATGCCCGCGAACACTCCCAACGGCTCCCGGTACAGCGTTGTGTCGTATCCCGTCGACGTGTCCATCAGGCTTTCTCCCATCAGCAGACTCGGCGCGCTGCACGCCAGCTCCGTCATTTCCAGCGCCTTTCCCACGTCTCCTGCCGCTTCGCTCCAGCACTTGCCGTTCTCCGTCGCGCAAAGCCGCGTCAGCTCTTCCATGTTCTCCTCGATCAGGTTCCGGATCTTCATCATGATCCCCGCTCGACGCCTTACAGGCATGTTCCGCCATGCCGGATATGCCGCCTTTGCCGCTGCGATCGCCGCTTCTACCTCTTCCTTCGTGCAGCACGGTACCTTTGCGATCCCCTTCCCCGTCGACGGGTCATAGATCGTGTTGTACTTCTCGCTCTTGCTTTCGATCCACTTCCCTCCGATGTACGGCTTCATGATCGGCAGTTCACTCATTGTTCGTTCCCTCTCTTTTCTCTTGTTTTCTATATCGGTTCCTTTATTTCTTCCTTGAACAGGGGTGTCTTTCAGGAATTCCCGTTTCATACCCCCTCTTCACTTCTTACAGCACCGTCACGACGCTCCCGCAGAACGCCTTCTTCTCCCTGATGAACGACGTCAGCGCTTCCTCGCCGGGCATGTCCCTGCTGCATGCGTGGCTTGCCACCAGCATCGCCGCGCTCGCGCTTCCCATCTCCAGCGCCTCGTTCAGCTCCTTCCCCGACAGCAGACCGTGCAGGAAGCTGCTCGCGTATCCGTCTCCTCCGCCGAATCCCTTCAGCGCCTTCACCGGGAACGGCTTCACCTGCCAGTTCCCGTCCTTCACCGAGTACGCACGCGAACCTTCCTTCCCGTGCTTGATCACCTGCACCTCCACGCCCTTCGACTGCCAGTACGCCGCGGACGTCTCGTCCGTTCCGTCCAGTCCCAGCAGACGCTCCATCAGGTCGAACTCCTCGCGCGACCCCAGGATCATATCGCTCTTCTCCGCCACCAGCGACGTGTATATCGCGATCTCGTCCATGTTCTTCCACGTATATGCTCGGTAATCCGCATCGAATATCACTGTCGTTCCCGTCTGCTTCGCATACGCCAGCGCCTTCAGGCTCGCCTCCCGCGTCGGGCTCGTGCACAGCGCAGTTCCCGAGATCAGCAGCGCCTTCGCCGACGCGATGTACTCCCGGTCCACATCATCCGGGTGCAGCATCAGGTCCGCCACGCCCTCCCGGTACATCAGGATCGAGCTCTCCGTCGGCGAAAGAATCTCCGTGAACGTCAGACCCAGCTTCTCTCCGTTTCGGCATCGCGTGATGTGACTCACGTCGATCCCTTCCCTGACGAAGTAGTTCGTCACGTAGTCCCCGAACTGGTCGTCCGACACCTTCCCCAGAAATCCTACCTTCCGCCCCAGACGCGCCAGCCCCACCGCGATGTTCGCCGGCGATCCCCCAAGGTACTTGTTGAAGTGCTCGCTCTCCGACAACGGCCTGTTATAATCCGTCGGGTTGAAGTCGATCGCCACTCGCCCTACCGGGATTACGTCCAGCGGACGCGCTTCATTGGGAAACAGCTTCTTCATCACTTACGCCTCCTCTGCCTTCCTGACGCCAAACACACCGATATGATGCCGTGCAACATTCTCCGCTGCTGCGGACATCCGCTTTACCATTTCGAAATACTCCGGCACGCCCTGTGCAGCCTGATTGACCGCCATGAAGGACGCAGTGGCAATGTTGATCTTGTTCATACCAAGGCTGATGCACCGGCGAAAGTCCTCGTCGCTGATGCCCGTACCGCCGTGAAGCACAAGGGGTGTATCACAGACCGCGTACATCTTTTCCAGCACATCAAACCGAAGCACAGGCGCGCCTTCATACACGCCGTGCGCATTGCCGATGGCCACGGCCAAGGCATCCACACCGGTCTCCCGGGCAAAACGCACGCCCTCGTCCGGATCCGCGCAGACAGCAGTCAGGGCCGCGCCGGTCTCCGTCTTGCCCACCCGGCCAATCTCCGCCTCCACCGCCGCGCCGTAAGGCTTCGCCATTTCCACAACAGCCTTCGTCTGAGCGATATTCTCCTCCATCGACAGGTGACTGCCGTCAAACATCACGGACGTAAAGCCCTCGTCAAGCGCCTGACGGATGCAGTCCACCGTCATCCCGTGATCAAGGTGCACAGCTACGGGCACCGATGCATCCCTGGCCGCGGCACGCATCGCCGCGCCAATCACCGGCAGGGGCGACGCCGGCAGGCGCACCTGTGCCACCTGCAGGATGACAGGCGTGTTCAACGCTTCAGCCGCCCGGACAACGCCGGTGATCATATCGATCGACGACACGCTGAAGGCGCCCACCGCACGATTCTGTGCACGGGCTTCTCGGAGCAGGTCTCTCATGTTTGCAATAGGCATAGGTGAACCTCCTTTTTCACGGGGGAATTCAGTTACATTTTCAGTCGGCGACGATCAGCTCTGCGCCGCTGGCCCTGACGTGCTGCTGATCCTCCGGCGAGGGCATTTCATCGGTGACCAGCGCATCAAAATCATCCAGCTGGGCAAAGGTCATCAGGCCCGTCACGCCGAATTTCGCCTTTGCGATGAGCAGCACAGCCTTCTCCGCACTTTCCACAGCGCATTTCTTGATTTCATACTCAAGAGGGCTGGAATTGGTCACGCCATGGCTGGACAGGCCCGTGGAGGCCATGAATGCCGTGCGTACGTTGAACCGCTTCAGGTAGCGCACCGCATCATCCCCGGTGAGAGAGTGCGTCTTGCGGCGCACCTGCCCGGGCAGCGCAATAATGGTGATGTTCTCATGGGGCAGCGCGCGGTTGATGGCCTCCAGATTATTGGTGATGATGGTCAGCTCCCGCTTGTCTGCCAGATAATCAATCATGTGCAGCGTGGTGGTGCCGGAGTCGATAAAGATGATGTCGCCGTCATGCACCATTTCCGCTGCGCACTTGCCGATGGCGGCCTTGGCACTTTCGCTGCCGCGGCGGCGCACCTCATAGGGCGTAAGCGCCTGTTCGGTCGTCCGCGCGCATACGCCGCCATATACCTTTTCCACCGTGCCGCGCTTGAGCAGCTCCGCCACATCACGCCGGACCGTATTCATGGAAATGTCAAAATACTCGCGCAGCTCCTCCATCGTTGCAGCGCCACGTGCAAGGACATATCGCTCCATTTCAAGCATGCGATCTGCTTTCATATGCAGTTTCCTCCCGGATAATATCATATGCTTTTATTTTACCGCAATTTTCTCATTTGTAAAGCACATTTTGAGCATATTTTGAGTAAACAGCAAAATTCTTTTCCAGCTGGTTGATTTATTCCACGATATTTGCTATAATTTATTCAACAGGAAATGCGTATCATGGCACAATGCCGATGAAATTCTGCTTGCGTCTTCTGGCAGGCTTTGATATAATACAACCAAAGATATAACCGATTAACCAAAAAATACTCATGCTGTACGCCATGTCTCCCATCCATATCCGGCGCGGGTTCCATTTGACGGACCGCCGCAGACAGGCGCAGCCCCCTTATCGGATCTGTTCCGCATAGGCAATTGCGGAAAGAGATAAAAATCCAAGGAGGACCCAAGTATGAAGAGAATCCTTTCCCTGGCACTGGCCCTGCTCATGCTCGTCGGCATGATCCCCATGGCCTCCGCTGAGACTGCGGCGTATACCCAGTCCCCCTACCTTGACGGCAAGGAGCTGCCTGCCGTGGCTGATCGTCTCCCCATCGCCTCCGATGTGATGGTTGAAGAAATGAAGGAAATCGGCCAGTACGGCGGCGCGCTGACCCTGCTGCAGGGCGGCTCCTCCAAGTGGGGCCCCGGCAAGCCCACTGAGGAAGCGCTCTTCCGCTTCAACACCGACGGCACCATCGAGCCCAATGTCGCCAAGGGCTACGACGTCAACGAGGACGCCACCGTCTATACCATCTATCTGCGCGAAGGCATGAAGTGGTCTGACGGCGTGCCCTTCACCTCCGAGGACTGCCGCTTCTTCTACGAAGACCTGCTGATCCCCGGCGTGACCACCAAGAGCGTGTGGGAAGCGATGTACTCCTCTGACGCCAATGGCGAAGACAAGACCATGGCGACGCTGGAAATCGTGGATGACTACACCTTCAAGGTCGTCTTCAAGTATCCCAAGCCCAACTTCCTCAAGGAACTGGCCATCAACGGCAAGTGGTTCTTCGCGCCCAAGCACTGGCTGCAGGACAAGATCCCCGGCGAAAACTACCTCTCTCAGGAAGAAGCCGACAAGCTGGCCGCTGAGCTGGGCTACTCCGATGTGAAGTCCATGGGTAACTCTCTGACCTACTACTACTGGATCGTGCCCGGCCGTCCCACCCTGCGCGCCTGGACTATTCAGGGCGACTTCGAGGCCGAGCTGTGCACCTGGGTCCGCAACCCCTACTACTGGAAGGTCGATGCGGAAGGCAAGCAGCTTCCCTACATTGATGAGCTCCACTTCCGCCGCTACTCCGACGCCGAGCAGGCCCTGCTGTGGACCCTGGACGGCACCGCTGACATCAGCAGCGTTGCGCTGGCTGACGTCGAAACCATCCTGAACGACGCAACTGCCGCTGTCGAGCTGATCGAATGGTCCTCTGTGGACTGGGCCTCCAACTCCATCCAGCTGAATCAGGCCATCAAGGACGAGGACCTGCGCGCGCTGTTCCAGAACGTGAAGTTCCGTCAGGCTCTGTCCATCGCTGTCAACCGTGAGCAGATCGTTGAGCTGGTCGACAACGGCTACACCGAGGCTGCCCAGTCTGCCCCCGCCGCCGGCGCTCAGGGCTACTCCGAGGAGTGGACCAAGGCCTATACCCAGTATGACGTGGCTGCCGCTCAGGCTCTGCTTGAGGAATGCGGTCTGGTCAAGGGCGATGACGGCTTCTACTATTTCGCCAATGGCAAGAAGGTCGTTCTGAACCTGCAGTATCAGGACGAGACTCATGCTTCCCTGGCCGAGCTGCTGAAGAACGACTTCACCATCCTGGGCCTGGAAACCACCACCCGTATGTATGACCGCTCCATCATGGAAGAGATGCGCTCTGCCAATAACCATGAGGTCGTCATCAACTACGAGTCCTTCTCCACCGTGTCCCTGTCCCTGCGTCCTGACTATTTCGTGCCCTTCCGTGACTACTGCATCTGGGGCACTGCCTTCGGTCTGTGGTACAAGAACCCCGCCAACGAGGCCGCTGTTGAGCCTCCGGCAGACGTGAAGGCCATGCTGGAAACCTACGACAAGATGATGGCTGCCACCACCGTCGAAAAGCGCGACGAAATCGCAGGCGAGCTGCTGGCCATGTTCAAGGACGGCCTGTATGAGATCGGCTTCTCCTCTGCTCTGCCCGCCGTGTACGCAATCGACGCCAACCTGCGCAACTTCCCCGATGTTGCCGTCGATTGCGACGAGTTCCGCAACCTGGGCATCGCCAACTTCGCGCAGCTGTGGCTGGCCGCTGAGTAAACACTGCAGCACAAGCATCCGACCTAAGTAAACCATCAGGCGGGAAGGCGTGACGATCCGCGCCTTCCCGCCGCTTTCGTTCCTACGCTGTTCCCTGGTATCTGTTCCATCACACCTTTCAAAGGAGGATGAGCGCATGGAGGCATCTGCGACCAAGGCTGAACCGCGCCGCAATCCCTTTTCCTCGCCCATGGCGCGCTTCATCTACAAGCGCGTGCTGACGTTTATCCCCATCATGCTGATCATGTCCCTGCTGATCTTCATCATCATCCAGCTGCCCCCGGGCGATTACCTCACCACCTACATTGCCGGCCTCAAGGCCGAGGGTCAGGTCGTCGAGGAAGCCGAGATCGCCATGCTCAAGGAGCAGTTCGGCCTTGATCAGCCCTGGTACGTCCAGTATTTCAAATGGATCTGGAACATCATCACCGACTTCAACTTCGGCTATTCGTTTGACTTCGGCCGTCCCGTGTGGCCCGTCATTGCTGAGGTGCTGCCGATGACCATCGCCGTATCGCTGATCACGATGCTCTTTGGATATCTGGTCGGCATTCCGCTGGGCATTTACAGCGCCGTCCGGCAGTATTCCCTGGGCGACTACGTGCTGACATTCATCGGCTTTCTGGGCATGGCCATGCCAAACTTCCTCTTTGCCATACTGCTGATGTACGGCACCTATATCTGGACAGGCACCGCCTTTATCGGCCTGTATACCGAGGAGATCCTGCTGGCAGTCAACAGCGGCGCCATGCAGTGGTATCACGTGCTGGTGCACCCGGATTTCTGGGCGCGCATGACCATCCCGATCCTCGTCATGGGTACGGACGGCCTGTGCGGCACGCTGCGCTCCATGCGCGCGCAGATGCTGGACGAGCTGGGCTGTCAGTACGTGCTGGCCGCCCGCGCCAAAGGCGTGAGCGAAGCGCGCATCATTTACAAGTACTGCCTGCGCGCCGCCCTGAACCCGACCGTCTCCGGCCTGTCCGGCATGCTGTCCAAGATTTTCAACGGCTCCACCATTTCCGCCATCGTCCTGAACCTGCAGATCATGGGGCCTCGCCTCTATGACGCCCTGAAGGCGCAGGATATGTACCTCGCCGGTACCATTCTGCTGGTGATGGGCTTCCTGATCGTGCTGGGCACGCTGCTGTCCGATATCGTGCTGGCATGGCTTGATCCCCGCATCCGCTTTGAAGGAAGGAGCGCTGACTGATATGACCATGCAGGAAAAAAAGGCGCTCCGGGCGCAGCAGCGCGCTGAAAAACAGCGCAAGAAGGAAGAATCCTATTACCTCGCATCCCAGTGGACGCTTATGGCCCGCAAGCTGGGCAGGCATCATCTCGCCCGCGTATCGCTGGTCATCCTCGCCATCCTGTACCTGTCGGCGCTGTTTGCAGACTTCATCGCCCCATCGAACCTGACAGCCTACAACTCCAAGGCCCAGAGCCTGCCGCCCACGCAGATCCACCTGTTCCACGAGGGCGAATTCATCGGTCCCTTCGTGTATGAATCCGCATGGGAAACCAAGAAGATGTCCGTCAAGGAAATGCAGGCAGCCAAGAAGGCCGCGCAGGAGGCGGGAATCCCTTTCTCCACCAAACAGATTGTGACCGACACAACCACCCCGCATAAGCTCAGGCTTTTCGTGGAAGGCCCCGCCTACAAGTGGCTCGGTCTCATTGAGAGCAACATCCACCTTTTCGGCACCGAAAGCGGCGTAGGCGTGTACCTCTACGGCACAGACACCATGGGCCGCGACCTGTTCTCCCGTCTGCTGCTGGGCTCGCAGGTATCGCTGACCATCCCCTTTGCAGGCACGGCCATCAGCTTCGTGCTGGGCATCCTGCTGGGCTCCATTTCCGGCTACTTCGGCGGCAAGATCGACAACGTGATCCAGCGCGTCATCGAGGTGCTCAATTCGCTGCCCTCCCTGCCGCTGTGGATGGCCCTGTCCGCCGCCATTCCGCCCAACATTCCGCCCGTGCAGATGTACCTGATGATCACCGTTATCCTGTCGCTGATCGGCTGGACAGGCCTTGCACGCGTGGTACGCGGCAAGTTCATGTCGCTCAAGAATGAGGACTTCGTCGTGGCAGCCCGCCTTGCCGGCGTGAGCGACATGAAGATCATCCTCAAGCACCTTGTGCCCGGCTTCATGTCCTACCTGATTGTCAGCCTGACCATGGGTATCCCCGGTATGATCATCGGCGAAACGTCGATGTCCTTCCTCGGTCTCGGCATTCAGGCGCCCGCAACCAGCTGGGGCGTGCTGCTCAAGGAGGCCCAGTCCGTCACCAACATCGCCCAGAACCCCTGGTGCCTGATTCCGCTGATCTACGTGGTCATCGCGGTGCTGGCCTTCAACTTCCTGGGCGACGGCATGCGCGATGCAGCCGATCCCTACAAATAACGAAAGGGGGTACAGTGAGATGGAAATGAACAACCAGCCCATCATTCAGGTCAAGAACCTGTGCGTTGACATCAAGACTGACGAAGGTACGCTGACCCCCGTGCGGGGCGTGGACTTCGAGATCCGTCCCGGCGAGACGCTGGGTCTGGTCGGCGAATCCGGCTGCGGCAAGTCCCTGACCAGCAAGGCAATCCTTGCCATCAACCAGAAAAAGTGCGTGTCCTCCGGCGAGATTCTGTTCCGGGACGACAAGGAGGATACCGTCGATATTCTCACCCTCGATCCCCGCGGAAAGCAAATTCGCGATATCCGCGGCAGGCAGATCTCCATGATCTTCCAGGAGCCCATGGTCGCCTTCAGCCCCATGTATACCATCGGCAATCAGATCAACGAGTGCACCCGCCTGCACATCACCAAGGATAAGAAGGAATCCAAGCGCATCACCCTCGAGATGATGAAGAAGGTCGGCATTGCCAACGCCGAAAAGCGCTACGATCAGTATCCGCACGAGTTCTCCGGCGGCATGCTGCAGCGCGCGCTGATCGCCATGGCACTGGTGTGCAAGCCCCGTCTGCTCATCGCCGACGAGCCCACCACCGCCCTTGACGTGACCATACAGGCGCAGATCCTTGAGCTCATGAAGGAGCTGCAAAAGGAGCTGGGCATGGCGATCCTGTTCATCACCCATGACCTTGGCACCGTGGCAAAGATGTGCGACCGGGTGGCCGTGATGTACCTTGGCAAGATTGTGGAGACCGGCACGGCCCGCGAAATCTACAAAAACCCCCAGCACCCCTATACGCGGGGCCTGATGGGCTCCGTCCATAAGATCGGCACCCTCAAGGCTGACCGTCTCTTCTCCATTGAAGGCACGGTGCCTCTGGCGCTGAACCTTGGGCCGGGCTGCGGCTTCTACGACCGCTGCCTTGACCGCATCGAAGGCGTGTGCGACAAGGCCGATCCCGCGCTCACCTGCCTTGGCGGAGAGCACTGCGTCGCCTGCCACAAGTGCAGGAAGGAGGGTGTTTAAGTGACTGAGAAGCAAAAAAAGGAGCTCATCCTTTCCGTCCGCAATGTATCCAAGCGCTTCACCTCCAAGAACGTCTGCGTCCGCGCGGTGACAAACGTGTCCTTCGACGTGCACAAGGGTGAGACGATCGGCATCGTGGGCGAGTCCGGCTGCGGCAAAACGACGCTGGGCCGCTGCATCGTCCGTGCCATCGAAGCCAGCGAGGGCGAAGTCGTCTACAAGACCCTTGCCGGTCAGGAGGTCGACTTCCTCAAGGTCGACAAGAAGCAGATGAAGGGCATCCGCAAGGAGATCCAGATGATCTTCCAGGATCCCTATTCCTCCCTCGACCCCCGCATGACGGTGCTGGACATCATCGCCGAACCCATCGTAGCCAACTATCCCAAGATGCCCAAGGCTGAGCGCGAGCAGCTGGTGAAGGACATTGCCGCAAAGGTCGGCCTGAACACCACCTATCTCATGCGCTACCCCCACGCCTTCTCCGGCGGTCAGCGCCAGCGCATCGGCATTGCCCGCGCGCTGATCCTCAAGCCCCAGCTGATCGTCTGTGACGAGGCCGTATCCGCGCTGGACGTGTCCATTCAGGCGCAGATCATCAACCTCCTGCGCGATCTGCAGAGGGAGATGGATCTGACCTACATTTTCATCAGCCATGACCTGTCCGTCGTGGAGCACATTTCGGACAAGGTGGGCGTGATGTATCTGGGCCGGATGGTGGAATTCGGCGAAACGGAGAAGCTCTTTGCCAGCCCGAAGCATCCTTACACCGAAGCGCTGCTGTCCGCCGTACCCGTGGCCGACCCGGACGTGCAGATGGAGCGCATCCCGCTGCAGGGCGAAATTCCCAATCCTGCCAATCCCCCCAGCGGCTGCTACTTCCACGCACGCTGCCGATACTGTGAGCACCGCTGCACCGTAGAAGCCCCCGAGCTGCACGAGGTGGACGGCCGCATGGTCGCCTGTCATCGGGCCAAGGAGCTGCACCTGCGCGGCTTTGACTACTCACAGGCGTCGGAAGCATAACACTGCGTCAGGGCATCCTCGCCAGGGGTGCCCTGCCTTCATACAGGAGGTTTCACCATGGACTATCGCGTATCTGATTACGGCGCTGTCGGCGACGGCGTAACCTTTGACACTGCAGCCATCCAGCGCGCGCTGGACGATTGCGCAGCCCGGGGCGGCGGACGAGTCATCCTCGAAAGCGGCTGTACGTACCTGAGTGCATCGCTGCATCTTCGCCCCCACACGGCGCTGCACCTGAACCGCGGCAGCCGCCTGCTGGCCAGCCCCAATCTGGACGACTACTTCCGCCCTGACCAGCCCGGCACAGGCGGCAGCGTATCCCATGTCGGCACGCCCGTCGTCGGCAAGCCCAGCTATGTGTTCATCTACGGTTACGACGCCCCTGATACGGCCATCACCGGCGACGGCGTGATCGACGGCAATGCCTATGCCTTCGTCCGGCGCGTGTCCCCCTGGTATGTCACGGGCGATTTCTATCCCCGCCCCACGCTCATCTACGTGGAGAAGTGCGACCACAGCTCCTTCACCGGCGTGACGCTCAAGGGCGCGCCCTTCTGGTCGCTGCACATGGCCGGCTGTGAGGACGTGCTGGTGCAGAGCCTTCGTATCCTCAACGATCTGGACATCGCCAACAGCGACGGCATCGATGTGGATCACAGCCGCAACGTGCGCATCCTCGGCTGCCACGTGGAATGCGCCGATGACTGCATCTGCATGAAGAACCTGCGCGGCAACCGCGAGTATCCCCACACGCGGGACGTGATCGTCTCCGACTGCACCCTCGTCTCCACCAGCGCTGCTATCAAGATCGGCACCGAGGGCGTGGACGACTTCGAAAACATTCTTGTCAGCCGCTGCATCATCAGCCGCTCCAACCGCGGTCTGTCCATCCAGATCCGCGACGGCGGCAATGTCCGCAACATCAGCTTCACGGACATCATGATCGAAACGCGCCGCTTCGCCGAGAGCTGGTGGGGCTGCGCGGAGCCCATCGCCATCACCGCCATCGACCGCGCTCCCGATAACCCCGGCGGCAGCATCCGGGACGTGCGTTTCCGCAACGTCACCTGCGTGGGTGAAAACGGCGCGGTACTCTGGGGCGAACCAGGCCGTATCAGCAACGTGACCTTCGAGGACGTTGATATCCGCCTGCGCCGCGAGAGCCGCTGGCCTATCGACTGCTACGACCTGCGTCCCGGCGCGTCCGTCTCCGGCCTGACCAGCCGCAAAAGCCTTCCCATCTGGGCACACGGCGTGGACGGCCTGACCCTGCGTCACGTCCGCACGCAGGATTTTGACGGCTGCACCTCAAACGATGCGAACATTGATGCAGCCGGCTGCTCAAACATCCGCAGGGAGGACTGACCATGGCCTTCACCAAAGCCGATCTTGCAATTTCAACCATGTGGAACTTCCGCAAGGCTCATTCCGGCGAGGAGCTGATCGACCAGCTTCGCGAACTGGGCTTTGAGCGCGTAGAGCTGAATTACCAGGTGCGAACGGAGTGGCTCAGCGGGATCCGCCGCCGCATTGATGAGGGACTGATCTCTGTCAGCAGTGTGCACAACGTGTTCCCCAAGACGCTTGATCAGCGCTTCGACACCGACTCTGTCATGCTTGGCTATGAGGATGAAACGCTGCGCAAGCAGGCCATTGAACTGGCCAAGGGCAGTATCGAATGGGCCTGCGTGCTGGGCGCCGGCGCAGTTGTATTCCATCCCACCGAGGTTCCCCTCGATCCCCGTCGCTTTGACGTACCCCTCAAGGCGCTCATCAAGGCACACCATACCGACGCCTCCGAATACAAGGCTCTGCACGCGGAGATGATCTCCGCCCGTCAGGCCCAGCCGTATCTCGACCGGATGATGCTGTCCATCGAGGAGCTGGCAGACTATGTTGTTCGCTTCAACCTGCCCGTCAAGCTCGGCATGGAGAACCGCGCCATGTGCCACCAGTGCCCGACCTTCCCGGAGTTTGACCTCATCGCAGACCGCTTCCACGGCGGTCCCGTGGGTATCTGGCTGGATACCGGTCACGGCATTATGATGGAAGAAATGGGCCTGCAGACACTGCCGCTGTCAAAGAAGGCGGCGGACATGATCGTCGGCATGCACATCCACGACGCGGTGGACGCGTTGGATCACTACGCTCCCTGCACACTGCCGGGCGATGTGCTGGCGCCTTACCGCGAATACATCGTCAGCTCCCCCATCAAGGTGCTGGAGCTCTCCGGCCGACTGGCTGCCGAAGAGATCATCATGGGCACCGACCGGTTCGTCGCGCAGTACGGTAACTGAACATCTGCCTCCTGCCGGATTGACAGGAGGCCTTTTGTACTTTTAGGGGTTGCAATATACGCAAATCCATGATATGATTCAGATATCCCCCCCGGGGGGATAAAGGAGGATCATGCCATGCACAAGCATCCGCATCCCCAGCAGCAGCAGGTTCTCAACCGGATTTCCCGTGCTGCAGGACATCTCACAGCGGTCGGCCGGATGGTCGAGGAAGGCCGCGACTGCTCCGACGTACTGATTCAGCTGGCAGCCGTTCGCTCCGCCATCAACAGCATTGGCAAGCTGATTATCAGCGACCACATGACACACTGCATCGCCTCGGCAGCAGAAACCGGTGATCGCAAGGCGCTGGATCGTTTCACAGCAGCCATTGACACCTACTTGAAATGAGGTAACCCCCGTGAATCGTCACGCTGCTGTTTTCTCCGCCATCCTCGCCGCTGCGCTGTATGCGCTGAACGCCCCTCTGTCGAAGATTCTCCTCAACGACGTACCGCCCACGATGATGGCTGCGTTTCTCTATCTCGGCGCAGGGCTGGGCATGTTCCTGCTCGGTCTTGTCCGCAGAGCGTCCGGGCATCCCAGCAGCGAACAGAAGCTCACCCGGCAGGATGTTCCCTACACGGCAGGCATGATTGTGCTGGATATCCTCGCGCCCATCTTCCTGATGCTGGGCATCAGCCGTACCACCGCCGCCAACGCTTCACTGCTGAACAATTTCGAGATCGTAGCTACGTCGCTGATCGCCCTGTTCATCTTCAGGGAGAGGATCAGCCGCCGGCTGTGGCTGGCCATCGTGCTGATCGTGATTTCCAGTGTGCTGCTGACCGCCGAGGATGCGTCGAGCCTGCAGTTTTCCGGCGGCTCGGTGTTTGTGCTGCTGGCCTGCATCTGCTGGGGCATGGAAAACAACTGTACCCGTATGCTCTCCCAGTCGGACCCGCAGGAGATCGTGGTGGTGAAGGGGTTCGGCTCCGGAGCGGGCGCACTGCTGGCGGCGCTGCTGGCAGGTGAAGCCGTCCCGTCATTGCGTCACATGCTGCCTGCACTGGCGCTGGGCTTTGTCGCTTACGGGCTGAGCATCTACTTCTACGTATACGCGCAGCGCTGGCTTGGTGCGGCTCGAACAAGCGCCTACTATGCCATCGCGCCCTTCATCGGCGTACTGCTGTCGCTGCTGATGTTCCGGCAGTGGCCGGGCGCACTGTTCTTCATTGCACTGGCCGTGATGATCGCCGCGACTGTGCTGGTCACAAAGGATCAGTCAGACACATAAAACCATGCCGGGCTTCCATCTGCGGAGGCCCGGCATTTCCTGTGCATTTTCGTTGACCCGGCTCTGTATCCATGCTATAATCAGAAGAGAATTTTTTCGTCAGGAGCATATTGCCATGAAAAAGCTGATTCGCTGGGCGGTTGCCGTCCTGCTTCTGTGCCTGCTGAGCTGCTGTACCACCGCCCTCGCCGGCCGCGCTGATCTGACGTTCAGCCTGAAGAGCGGCTTCTATGAGTACCCCATGCCCCTTGAGATCACCTGTGATGTGAAGGGTGCAAAGATTTACTACACCACCGACGGCTCCATCCCCGATGAAACGGATCAGCTCTATGAGGGCGTCCTCACCCTGCTGTGGACGACAGATAAAGCAGATCCCCTCAGCCAGATCACCGGCGTAACCACCAGCGAGGATTTCATTCCCATGGGTGATTTTCCCTCCGCCCACGTGATCCGTGCGGTGGCTGTCATGCCCGAAGGCACCAGGAGCGAGGTCGTCAGCGGTACGTTCTTCATCGGCTACAAGCGTGCCGAGCTGTACGGCGATCTGCCCGTGATATCCTTGCTGATGGAGCCGGATCACCTCTTTGACAAGGAGGTCGGCATCTACGTGCTTGGTAAGACCTACGAGGACTGGGCCGCCGAACAGACTGAAGCCTACGAAAGCTGGCAGGCCGTAGGCAACTATTCCAACCGCGGCAAGGAGTGGGAGCGGCCCGTATCCGTAACCTATCTGCCCGCAGAGGGCGATGGCTTCACGCAAGATATGGGCGTTCGCATCAAAGGCGGCGCCTCCCGCGGCAGCGGCCAGAAGAGTCTGCGCCTCATCGCCCGCGATGACTACGGCGAGAAGAACATCAAATTCGAGCTCTATCCGGACAACATCCGCGAGTACGACGGCAAGATTCTCAAGAAGTACAAGTCCGTCACGCTGCGCAACGGCGGCAACGACTGCGACTTCGGCAAGATCCGCGATCCCTACATCCAGCGTCTCGCCACCGGCCTGCGCTTTGAAACCGCTGCCAACCGCCCCGTCATCGCCTTCATCAACGGTGAATTCTGGGGCATCTACACCCTCAACGAAGAATACAACGACAACTACATTGAGAATCACTACGACATCAACAACGACAACGTTGTAACCATCAAGAACAACAGCGTCGAGGACGGTGAGGATGAGGACAGCAGCCTCTACTGGGACATGTTCAACTACATCACCGGCAACGACATGTCCGATCCCACAAACTATGAAAAGGCCTGCGAAATGCTGGACATGGGCTCCTACGCGGATTACCTCGCCCTGATGCTCTATATCTATAACGAGGACGGCCTTTTCCAGTCCAACAACTGGCAGATGTGGCGCGTCCGCCAGCCCGGCGAGGACGACAGCCCCTATGCTGACGGCAAGTGGCGCATGATGGTATTCGACACAGACTACTCCTCCGGCATCTATTCCGACGGCAAGAACTTCTCCACCGACAACCTTACCGGAACCCTTTTCGGGGAGGAGGTCGACGACTGGCATCCCGCCCGCCTGGTGCGCTCACTGCTAAGCAGCGACGCCTTCCGTCAGGAGCTGATCGTCGCCATGTGCGACGTGCGCAACCAGTACTTCTCCAATAGCCGTACAACCGCTCTGCTGGAGGAAATGACCGGCTGGTATTTGCCCTATGCACCTGACACCTTCCGCCGTTTCGGCCCAATGTGGGTTGCACAGTGGAATCCGGAAAACCACTTCCGCAATCAGCTGAAATCAATCGGTACCTTCTTCGAGGGACGCTATTCCCGCTTCCAGGATATTGTCCGGAAGGTATTCCAGCTCAGCAATCCCGCCACTGTGACCATCAAGTGCTCTGACGAAAGCAAGGGCTCGATTTACCTCAACGGCCGCACCCTGCCCATCACCACAACGCTGCGCACCAAATATTTCCCCGAGTACCCCATCTCCGTGACAGCCGTTCCCGCCGAGGGCGCTGTCTTCGTTGGCTGGGAGGTTTCCAGCCGCTATGGCGTCATCGCTGATCCCGCAGCCCTGACAACCACCGTGAACTTCACCCGCTCGTTCACCCTGACGGCCGTGTTTGAATAACACATCCAACACAGCAGGTATGATGAACAGGATGGATTTATCCTTCCAATACATCATAGCCGCGGTGCATTTGTGGTGAATGGATGCAATCAACAATAGCAGCAAGCCATGCCGGAGCGGATGGCTTGCTCTTTTTGTGTGGCAGGCATAGAAGGAAGTCAATATACATGAATTTAGCGAGCAGTTGAACAAGAGAGCAACCACCACATCCGCTTCACTGTGCTCATACACCTTTCACACCACCCCTGCCCAGCCGCACAGGAACGCGGAGTTCCGGCCGCGCCGCGACGCCGAAGGGGAGCGGCGCACCGATAAACAAAGGAGCCGCGGCGAAACGGCACGCCCCCGCGAGGCCTATGTGGGGAAGACTACTCCGGGCAAAGTCTACCATGTGGGGGCGGGGGGAGTCCAGAGGGGGTGGCAGTCCACAGGCACAAGTCTGACACCCCCTCTGGCCCTCTTTGCTTCTTTCTCAGGATTGAGAAAGAAGAAGCAGCACATCCGCCAAGCTGCAAATCAATCCTGCATGGAAGAAAATGCATATCCACAAAAATAACTTCAGGATTTGTGGGGCTAATCTGTATTGTTTGTTGACTTTTCTTTTGAAGGTTGGCGTAAGTGCTGCTTCTTCTTTCTCAATCCTGAGAAAGAAGCAAAGAGGGCCAGAGGGGGTGTCAGACTTGTGCCTGTGGACTGCCACCCCCGCTG
>JAFTWV010000113.1 GCA_017465155.1 Clostridia bacterium | reverse complement strand
TACTTCCTTGCCATGTAAACAACCTCCTGTTGTAGCTTTATTCTACAACAGGAGGTCTCTTTTTTCTCTTGTCCGTTTCTTCAGGTATAGTCCAATGCGAAGCGGTCTTTTGACGTTTTAGTTGATTTTGCGTTTGCGGCTTAGAAGCAGCGCACTCATTCCCATAAGACTCGCAGCCAGCAGCATCAGCCACAGGCTCAGCTGTGAATCATCTCCGGTCTTTGGCGGAGTCGGGAGAGCCTGCGGAATCGGTTCTCCGTAACCGATGGCGTAGGAGGAGAAGTGCTTCACATACAGCTTGATGAACTCGCCGCGCATATCCACGGTGAAGTATTCATCGCCTGCGCCATAGGGCAGCTTTTGGAGCTGACCGTTATGCACGCGGTACACCGCAAATCCCTCCGGCATGCGTCCTGCCGTCTTTACGGGAATCAGAATTTCCAGCCGTTGCACATTGCTGCTGCCAAGATTGATTTGGCTGATTTCGCTGCCATTGGCGTCAAACTGATGCAGCAGCAGGTCGATATCCAGCTCCACCTCAATTTCCTTGCGGTCTTCAGAAGCCTGGAGCATGATCTTGGGGGCATCCGCCAAAGCCGTCTGCGGATCATATCCCTGCTCCGTGGTGAGCGTCACCTCAAGATGTCCGTCCGGGTCGGCCAGCGCCTGTGTAGCTGCAACTTCCTCCACCTTGCCCGCGATGATGCCCAGCTCGCTGTTGTCCTCCACGATGGAGCTCTTGTCCGCTTCCGGAAGCCTGGCTTCATGCCTGTCATTATGGCCCTGAAGATCAATCAGGGTAGTCAGGGTGACGGTCTTGTGGCTGCTGGCTTCTTCGGCGGTAATCACCAGATTGTACAGCCCATCCGCCGCCGTTTCGTGATACAGATACTGAACGGGAGACGTATTGGCGATAGCCTGCAGCACTCTGTCATGGAGCGGAGCCGTGCTGCCGAGGGGCATCATCTTGGCGTGTACATTTTCATACGTCGTATTCGGCTGACCGATGATGGTGATATCCGCATCATGCGTCACAACCGCCGGAAGAACCGTCACTGCTGCTGCACGGCTGACAACCGAAGCCGTCTTTTCTCCGGCAGCCTTGTCGTTGGTGTTGGTCACAACGCAGTAGTAGTACATGGTGCCAACGGTGTCGGTGGAGGGCTTGTAGTTTGCGCCGTTCGCGCCGCTGATGGGCGTTCCCCCGGCATTGCTGTTCGCCGCATTGCTGTACCACTGATAGGTCAGCTTGCCACCGTCTGTGATCTTGGCCTTCACCTTCAGAGAAGCGTTGTGCGCGCCCTGCAGATAACTGGCCGAGGCAGGCTGCTCCTCGATCTCCGGAATCTGCGCGCCCTGCTTGACGGTGATGACCGCATCGGCCGTGAAGTCGAAGTTATCGCTGGCGATGGTGATATTCACCGTGCCCACATCCACACTGCTGCCGCGCTCCGCCTCGATGGGCAGTTTCAGCATGGCGTTGCTGATGGCCGCGCCGCCGGAATAGTGGCTGCCAAGGCTGATTGCGCCCAGCTGATAGCTCACGCTGCCGTAGGTCTTTCCGCCGTCCAGCGCGGGCAGGAGCTGGCTGAGATCATAGGTATAGGTCTTTTTCTGGTTATTGGCCACGTTCAGCGATCCGTTTCCGGGTGCGATCTGCGCCTTGGTGATTTCGCCCGCCGCAGCGCTGGCGGTATCGGC
>JAFTWV010000112.1 GCA_017465155.1 Clostridia bacterium | reverse complement strand
TCCGCATCGCCGCCGTCCACATATTGTACGCCCTGCGCCTGTCCTGGCAATGCGAAGGACAGCAGCATCAGCAGCACAAGCAGCGTTTTCATCGCACTCACCTCAAATCCTTTTGCCAATCAAACGAATCTGCACTGTTCATCCTTCCCAGCCATGGTTTTTCACTGATTCCTATTATACGGCAGCCGCGCATCCCATGTCAACGGGTGGCAAGATTCCCATCCCTGCTGCATATTTTCCAGCATCACGAAACTGGAGGTCATGCACATGGGAGCATCGCTGAAAAAGCAGGCCGTCACGCTGACGCTTGCCAATGCCTATACCCGCGCGCTGGGCTTTGCGCTCCGTTTGACCTCTGCAAGGCTGATGGGCGCAGAAGCCATGGGCGTCATGGAGCTGGCCTCCTCGGCCGTGATGCTGGCCATCACGCCTGTCACAGCCGGCATTCCCACCGCCATGAGCCGCCTCACAGCCCTGCGCGGCGCTGATCAGCCATCCGTGCTGCGGGCAGGGCTGGCTTTGGTAAAGCACCTGTCTCTTTTGCTGATTCCAGCAATGCTGCTGCTCTCCCCGGCCATGGCATGGCTCCTTGGCGATTGGCGGACGCTGCCTTCCATTCTCGCCAGTGCGCCAACGCTCCTGCTGCTGGGCCTCTGCGCTGTGTACAGCGGATGGTTCTATGGCCGCAGCGACGCCCGTACCCCCGCGCTGAACGAATGTGCTGAGCAAACAGTACGATGCCTGCTGTCGCTGGCGCTTCTTCTGTGGCTGGCCGGACGTTCCGTTGCGCTGACTGCCGCGCTCCCGGGAATCGCCGAAATCGCAGCAGGCGCTGCCGTGTGGTACCTGTTTCGACGGAATACTCCCCCATTGTCACCTTCCCGGCCCGATCCGCGATTAACAAGCGAGCTCATGCATCTGAGCGCACCTACCACGGCTTCACGCCTGTGCCAGACTGCACTTCGGACGCTCAATGCCGTGCTTCTGCCGGTATGCCTGCGTCGCTCCGGCTTGTCACAGACAGCCGCTACCGCACAGTTCGGCCTGCTGAACGGCATGGCCATGCCGCTCCTGATGCTCCCGGGCATTGTCACCGGAGCAATATGCATGGTGGCCGCGCCTGCCGTGTCCCGTCAGGAGGACAATCCCGGACGGCTGCGGATCACCATGCGTCTTCTGCTGCTCAGTGCAGCAGCCATTGGCGCGGCGGCCATGCTGCTCCTGTACCTGTGCGCAGCCCCGCTCAGCGAACACCTGTATGGCGAACCAGCCCTTACGCCGCTGCTGAAGCTGATGTGCCCGGCGGCACTGCTGATGTCTCTGCAGCAGATACAGTTCGGCTTGATCACAGGCCTGGGGCTGCAGCGCAAAGCCCTTTGCGCAACCATCGTGACCTCCATCCTGTCACTGCTGCTGACTGCGCTCCTCTGCCCGCTCCCGCAGCTCCGCCTTTATGGCTCTGCCATAGCAATGCTTGCAGCATCCCTCATCCGGGTCATCTGGAATCAGGTACTTCTGTCCAGAGCAGCACACCGCTGAACAGCCATTCTCATTGTCAGAAGCACGTTATCCCTTGATTTTCAAAATAATCGAAAGAATTTCAAAAAAGGGGGTTGACAAATCTCCGGAAATCGTGTAATATATCTCTTGTCGCCGCACGACGCGGGTCGCCGCAAGACGCAGCTGACAAGGATGACGCGGGGTAGAGCAGCTTGGTAGCTCGTCGGGCTCATAACCCGGAGGTCGCAGGTTCAAGTCCTGCCCCCGCAACCATTTGGCTCAATAGCTCAGCTGGCCAGAGCGTCCGGTTCATACCCGGCAGGTCATAGGTTCGAATCCTATTTGAGCCACTGAAACGCAAGTCGAAAGATTTGCGTTTTTTGTTATTCCCTGCCCTCTGGCGCCATCAAAAACAGCCGTACATCCATTTTGTACGGCTGTTTCAATATCATATTTTCACTGGCGTTCCGCATCGGCAAGCTGCTTGCCCATGTTGATCAGACAGGCCAGCGCGTTGTTCAGGCGCTTGATATCGCTGTGATTGAAGCTCTCAGGCCACTCTGTCACCTGACGCGCAATACTGGCGTGAATCCTGTCCGCCATTTCCTGTCCCGCCGGCAGAAGATGCACGTTCACAATCCGGCGATCCTTCTCGCTGCGCTGACGCTCCAGCAAGCCTCTCTCCCGCAGACTGTCCAGCAGCGGCGTGATGTTGGGCTTTGCAATACCAAGGCTCGTACTGATCTCACCGATGGTCATGCCGCCGCCCGAAAGCATGCACATAATCTGAATATGGGAAAAGGGCATTTCAAACTCACGGGTGATCGCATCCACGCGTACCAGCCGCTTGGGCAGCAGGGGCAGCGCCTCAAACAGATTGCCCGCAATCGATTCTACAAGAGCCACATCGTCCGTCCAGTTTTTTGCCATGTACGTCAACCTCCGTCGATCTTGCCTGATTTCTTCCGTGCTGCTTGCATCCTACCTTGACAGGCTGCATCCCGACATACAATTCATTTGTCCTTTATCATATCATATAGAATCGAAAATATCAATGCTTCTTGTACACAGAAATATGTGTTTATCACTTTCTCTATACAAGTTTTATAAGCAAGTACTTATACGCACATGAGTTGTTCCAGCACAGCAAGCGTCTCTGTGCGGGACATGACATGCTTTTGCAGCAGCTCATCATGGAAAAAGCTGCGGAAGCGCTGCATGAAGGCTGGCAGCGTAATCAGCGCTTCGGAATGATCATCGTGCAGCGCATATCCGGTAAAGGCGTCCAGCAAAAGCACGCCTTTTCCCTCATAGCAGGTCATTTCGTAATACAGCTCCGGCATATCCTTTTTCAGAAAATGCACGTTGAAATACGGGTTCTCCAGCATGGTCTGCCGTAGATCTCCGATGATGGCGCGGCGCTCCTCGACCGTATATGCCCTCTGGAGAAAAAAGTGATCCGACTGCACGCCCGTGCGCATGAAACGCTCCATTGCCTCAAGGCTGTACACCAGATGTGTCGGCCTGTGCTTGGCAGCCATATTCTGATACCGCGCCTCATGGATGGCAATCAGCTGATCCATCAGCGAAACCAGCTCAGGCTCCGCCGCAATCCCAGCCTGTGCAAAGCCCTCCATGATCGCATTTTCCAGCTGTTCTCGCCGAATGCAGTTGAAATGAATGTCCGGCTTGATGCTCAGAATCGTGCAGTCGTGCTCCAGCTGCTGATACCGCGCCGTGTAGGCCGCAAAATCTTCAGCCGATCCACCCAATTCAGGCATGGGCTTGAGCAGCTCCAGCTGATAACGCCAGCGGTCGATCATCGGCAAAATATGGTGATATCTTCCTTCCCAGGTCTTATGAAGATAATGCTGTCCATCGTATCGGATCAGCTGATGCATCACGTCCTGACCGGACCGCTTCTCCTGCAGGATATAGATGGCGCTTACCCGGAGCAGCGCCTTTGTCTCCTCCGGACAGATGTTGTCATCCACCATACGCGCGTTGTACCATGGCTTGCTGATCAGCGGCAGAATCCCCAGAATGCTCTGCACAGCCACAGCCTCGTCAATGTCAATATATTGCCGGATCGTCAGTCTTCCTTCGTCTCCCGCTGCCGTACAGCACCGCGTCAACAAGCGGCTGAGCTCCGCTGCGCAGCTGCCGGTGATGATCATTTCCAGCCGGGAATCTGCCGTAAGCTCTGTCAGCAGCTGCTGCAGCGGACGTATATCCTCCATCGTGTTATGAGAATGCACAAGATATTCTGTTTCCAGCTCCGGGCTGTGCAAAACGCGAAAAAAAGCGCTGTTGCTCAAATGCTGCTCCGGCCCTACCCGCTTGACAGCCAGCGCCTCATCCAGCGTTTTCCAGCGTTCAGCAGGCCATGCATCGCCCACGGCCTCCTTCAGCGCAGATAGAAAGCGTCCGTCAATCTCACAGCTCGTATCATCGGATAAGATACGGAAAATGCTGTTCCTGCTGCGAAAGCACACCAAGCGCGCCGCCTCCGATGCAGACATCCCTGCCTCCGCAAGCACCCGCTGCAGGCACCCGCCGAAGGTCTCGTGCTTTTTCATTTCAGCTTCCACCCCGTTTTATGATACTGTATACATCAATACAACTCAATACATTATTATATTCGTATCTCTTTCTCAAGTCAATTGGACACTGCGTACGATTATGCGTCCTCTTAGCTGTGCATTTTTTCCAGCCATTCTGCCAATGATTAAGCAATCCTCATTCATTTCTAATCCTTTTCCACTGGATGCAGCGCCTTCCTTGTGCTATGATCATACCTGTCAGAGCAACAACCGTTGCCTGCTGATTGATACAGGAGGATTCATCATGATTGAGCTGCTTGGTTCCATTATCTCTTTTGTGTTCGACATCGTCGGAGTGGCCTTCGACCTTGCCTTCGGCGTATTCGAGTTTGTCTTTGGACTGCTGGGCGGATTGCTGTCGCTTCTGTTTTCACTGGGCTGGATTCTGCTGATTGCCGGGGTGATCATCGCTTTTTGCCGCCGCCGGAAAAAGACTGCACCCGGTCACATCTACGACGTGGAGCAGGAGGATTTCGTCAGCTTCTACGATCAGCAGCGCTGACCTGACGTTGACACGCTTGTGAGGAGCGCGGCAGTGTTCCTCACATTTTCTTTGCCATATACGTCCATCCGTGCTATAATGAATACAAATGACTTTACACAGGAAGGTGATCACTCATGGCGCCGTTGATTTCCAAATGGCATCGGGAGCTGGAGCTGTTCAGCGCGGTAAAGCCCCTTATCATCCTTGAAGGCAATGTGCTGGATGAGTACCGTTACCCCGTGGCCGGTTCAATCCCCGAGGATTCCCTTGTGCCGCTGCCGGAATACCTGAACGGCTTCCTTACCGATAACGGCTATGAGCAAGTGGTGTTCTACTCCAATCTGGTAGGCTTCATGAATCCTTATCAGCCCTCCATGCTGCAGGAGTTCGCCCGTCATAACGGCTGTACAGCCGAAAGCGGCGCCATCCCTGCGGAATTCAAGGGGAATACGCAGGAGACAGCGCCCAATATCATCCGACGAGCCATGAGCCAGACCCGTGCTGCCACAGCTGTCATCATGGAGCTGGCCAGTCATTACATCATCAGTCCCGAGCGGATGGATCAGCATGATGTGAACAGCTTTAACCTGCTCATGCAGTCCGCCATGTCAGCCGCTACGGTCCGTACACCCATGGGCCGCCGCCAGAATCTGCTGATCATTCTGGTTTCCAAGCTCAATGACCTGCCCGCCTGGTTCTACCTCAGCAATCCGCTGTGCAAGACCATTCTGCTGGAAGCCCCCGACCGCGAGGAGCGCAAGCGTCTCATCAGCGGAAACGCATGGCCCACCTTCTTTGACAGCACGGTTTACCGTACGGATATGCCCTTTTATGAGGAGCATCCCGAGGAACTAAGCCGCCTGCGAGAAAAATTCGTCGGTCTGACAGAGGGACTTACCTTCACTGAGCTGGACGCCATGCGCCGGCTGTCGAAGGCCGAATGTACCCCCATCCGCGACCTGTGCACCATCGTTGATCTGTACAAATACGGCATTAAGGAGAATCCGTGGCAGAATCTGTCCATGGACAGTCTCCGCAGCGCCAAGCAAGATTTCCAGAAGCGCATCAAGGGACAGGATCCCGCACTGGAGCGCACGCTGGACGTGGTCAAGCGTGCCGTAACGGGCATGAATGGCCTTTCCTCCTCCTCGACTGCCAAGCCCAAGGGCGTGCTGTTCTTTGCAGGCCCCACCGGTACCGGCAAAACAGAAACCGCCAAGGCACTTGCAGAGAAGCTCTTCGGCGACGAAAGCGCCTGTATCCGCTTCGACATGTCCGAATACGGTCAGTCCCACTCTGATCAGAAGCTGCTGGGTGCACCTCCTGGCTACGTTGGCTACGAGGCCGGCGGTCAGCTGACCAACGCCATCAAGAAGAACCCCTTTGCCATCGTCCTCTTTGATGAGATTGAAAAGGCCCATTCCTCCATTCTGGACAAATTCCTGCAGATTCTCGAGGACGGCCGTCTCACCGACGGGCAGGGCCACACGGTATACTTCTCCGAGACGATCATCATCTTCACCAGCAACCTTGGCATGTACGTCAAGGACGATTTCGGTAAGCGTCAGCAGAACGTTACCATCGACATGGACTATCCGGAAGTGGAGAAACGCCTGCGCACCGCCGTGGAGGATCACTTCAAGCTGGAGCTGGGGCGTCCGGAAATCCTCAACCGCATTGGCGAGAACATCGTCATCTTTGACTTTATCCGCCGTGAAGCGGGCGAAGCGATCCTGCGCAGTCAGGTGGACAAGATCATCCGCCGCATGGAGGAGCAAAAGGCCATCCGTATCCGCGTAGAAGATGCCGCATATGCCTGCCTCCAGGAAGCCGCGCTGGCTGATCTGTCCAATGGCGGCCGCGGCATCGGCAATCAGGTTGAAGCGCTGCTGATCAACCCTCTCAGCCGCTGGCTGTTTGACAACAGCGTCATTGAGGATGCAGACGTGGTCATTGAAGGCTTCGACGTGGCGGCCAGACCGCCGTGCGTCCGCTGCCGCATCGAAGCAAAGGAGGAAGCCTGCCATGAGTAACGATATGCGTTCCCGCCGCAGTCTGCTGGACGGCCTGTCCGACGTGGTGGGGGATCTCTGGGGCGAGGATACGCTGCCCTCTGCCGCGCCTGCGGAGCCTGTCTATGCCGCCAAACCCGCGCTGCCCCCCTTTACCAAGCTGTGGAAGATCGCTGATGAGCCCATCGACTGGACGGAAGCGCTCGCCTCCCCCACCCCTACCGACGGCCTGACCGCCCCGGACAAATGGGCGCTCTATCATACGCAGGCAGCCGCCGTGCTGCGCGGCGACACAGAAGCCTACCTGTCTGTCCTGCGCGCAGCAAACCCCATGGCCGACCTGATGCCCTATGTTGCCGCCCTTGACGTTTCCACCGCCAACGCAGACACCCTGCGCGCATCCTTCACCGTTCGCAGCGACCTGATGGAGAACAATGCACGCGAATACCTCTCCGGCATGGCGCTGCGCATCGCCCGCGACCTTTTTGCCGCCCTTCCCGTAACCAATGTGAACGTAACCGGCAAGCAGGACGGAACCCCCTTGCTGACCGTCTCCTTTCAGAAGGCTGAGCTAAACAAGGTACGCTTCGCTTTCATCGACCCTGTTGACTTCGTCCTGCAAAGCGGCGGCGAGTTTATTCAGGAATAACACAAAAAACGCTGACGGTGCAATCGTCAGCGTTTTTATATACCTTCATCAGGTTGACTGTATCACAACAACCCATTCCCGCGTATCCGCGTCCTCAAACACATCATACACGAGCCCTCCATTCTCCTTGATCTCTGGAGCACAAGTCGCATCTGCTCTCCGTTGCGTACAGGCTATTCCGATTCTTGAAGCCACTGAGGACACTCTTTACCTTGTTCAGATATTGTAATAGCCCTGCATCGGTATCCGTCGCAGGGCGCAATCATCATAGGCAAAAGCTTCGCGGCTCAGCAAGGGTGATGGCAAGGAACACTTTATCTTCTTCCTGAGGCATCGTGCGAATAAGCGAAACTGCAAGCCGGTCAAGTCTCTTTGTACCGCTATGAAAAATGCAAACGATAAACTTGAAGTTGTTTTTATGGATATGCATTTTCTTCCATGCAGGATTGATTTGCAGCAGGGAGCCGCTTTCGCGCGTCGAAAGCGGCCGCAAAGCCGCCGGGGGGAAGCAAAAAAGCCTTCCCCCCGGGCCCCCTCCGTCCTCTTGGAAGTTGGTCGCGCGGCTGCAAAGCGGAGCGGCTGCTTGGAATGCGGAAGCACCGATCGCGCATCAAACTGATAAATTCCAATTTATCGAGCAGCCTAAACCCCACTTCCCATTGTTCGGTGAAGGCGCAATGATACGCACCGTTCCGGTGCATCGCGTTTTCACAGCTCGCAATCTGAGCAAACACGTCTGCTGATCCATAATAATTCCCCAGTCATGGAAGTAACTTCTCACACTCCATCCCATTGCCGGTGGCTGTCCGGAAATTCGTCTGGATGCAGGCAATCCGCGCATCGTCCACGTTCAGCTGCCGGGAAAAGCCAGTGCTTCCATCTTCAGCGTCAGATCTTCGCAGGTCGCATCTGTCTTACTTCTTCCGCTTGCGGATCTTTGCCACAAAGAAACCCTCGAACAGCTCTGTTGGCTGCACGCACACCACACCGGGAATCTTCACCGGCAGCAGCGGCACATGCTGTACCATTTCATGCTCAATGGGTACGATCTCCGCATTCATCGCAGGCAGCACAGCGTTCAGAACATCCTCGTTTTCCTGTCTGAGAATGGAACAGGTTGAATAGACCATCTCGTGGCCCGCGCTAAGCAGCGTAAGCGCCTTTTTCAGCATGCCCTTCTGCGTCGCGGCAGTCTTGGCCACCCAATCAGCGGTCATGCGTCGTTCCGGCTCGCCCTCATCAATGAGGATGGTGCCGCTGCCAGTGCAGGGAGCGTCCAGCAGCACCTTATCAAACTTGAACAGATCATTCAGCTGCCTCGCATCCTGACACATGACGCTTACACGGGTCGCGCCCTGCCTGTCGAGGTTGAACTGCAGCCGCTCTGCGCGGATCTTGTTCTTCTCGCAGGCTGTGATGAGGGCGCCGTTGCCGCTGAGCGCCGCCATCTGCGTGGTCTTTCCGCCAGGCGCTGCCGCCATGTCAAGGATGGACTCGCCCTTCTGCGGATTAACAACAAGCGCCGGCATCATCGAAGACAGCGACTGCAGATACATATGGCCTGCTTCATACCCCGGCAGTGCGCGCACCGCATCCTCCCGTACACCATGCAGAATGAATGCATCCGCATACCACGGCACTGTTTCATAGGCAAGCCCAGCCGCATCCAGCACATTCCGCACAGCATCGGCATTCGACTTCAGTGTGTTAACCCGCAGCGTCACAGGCCGGCGGACAAAGCCGGCTTCAATCTGCGTAGTCAGTTCCGCTCCGTACTGGGCATTCAGGCGTTCCGTCAACAGTGCAGGAATAGCAGGCAGCATGATGATTCCTCCTTGGTGTATCGGCACTTTTCGTGAAGAACCCGCTTATTGTCGGGCAGGTCTGCGCGACATGCGTTTTTTTCGTTCCGGCAGGGTAAAAAGCGGTGCAACGGGCTTTCGCTGCATGAAAAACACCTCCTGTATCAGGAAGTGTTTCCATCACCGCATCGTCTTATGCCAGTGCATGAATGGACGTCATGTCCTCCGCAGGGGTCTGACTGCGCAGCATGGCAGTCCCCATCACAGCTACATCCAACCCATGGGCACGCAGATCGGCGATATTCTTCATGGATACGCCGCCGTCAGCCTCCAGGAGCCCCGTATATCCCATCTTGCGCAGATCGTCCAGCTTTCCCAGCATGTCGGCATTGAACTTCTGGCCGCCGAAGCCGGGTTCCACCGTCATCACCAGCACCATGTCCGCCTCGGGCAGCAGATGCCGGATCGCCTCCGCAGGCGTGCCGGGCTTGACGGACAGGCCTGCCATCACGCCCCGCGCACGAATCCTGCGCAGCAGCGCCGCCACGTCACCGCCAATCTCCGCGTGGATGGTCAGCACCGACGCCCCCGCATCGCAGAACACATCAATATACTTTTCCGGGTTATCCATCATCAGATGCACGTCCAGCGGCAGAGCTGGAAAACGCACATGAAGCGCCTCCACCAGCGCAGGGCTGTAGCTCAGATTCGGCACGAAATGCGCATCCATGATGTCCACATGGAGCCAATCCGTTCCCGCGTCGATCATACGCTGTACGTCGCGCTCCATGTTCAGCATATCCGCCGCCAGGATCGAGGGTGCTACCTTCAGCATCGCTGTTACCTCCATCGTCAATTGTACCGCTGCTTCCAGGTTTCCCGCACATCTGCCAGCAGCTGCCGGTATCTCTCCACACGTCCCGGGTCGATTTCCCCGGCTGCAGCTGCGGCTGTCACGGAGCAGCCCGGCTCCCGATCATGCATGCACGGCGTGAACCGGCAGGCGCCCTCGTGCTCTGCAAATTCAGGGTAGCATTTGCGCAGCTTCTCCGGTTCCATCTTCGCATCCAGTTCCAGCAGGCTGAAGCCAGCCGTGTCCAACACGCGGATGTCCCCCTCGGGCTGCTTCGATATGAGCATCTGCGCATGCCGGGTCGTGTTTTTGCCGCGCTGGATTTTCTCACTGATGTCGCCGGTTTCCAGTTCAAGGCCCAGCAGCGCGTTGAGCAGCGTCGACTTCCCTACGCCGGACTGGCCCGTCAGACAGCAGCAGCTCTCACCCAGCATGATTTCCCGCAGGGCGTCAAGTCCCTGCGCTTGCTTCGCGCTGGCGGCAAGCACCGGACATTCCGCCCCTGCATACTGCACGCGAATACGCTCTGCCAGCGTCGGATCAAGATCGCATTTATTCACCACAATGGCCGTCTTCATCCCCTGCAGGCGCGCCCTCACCAGCAGCCGGTCAACCAGCAGCAGATCCGGCTCCGGCGAAGGGCAGATCACCACCAGCAGCAGACTCACATTTGCCACCGGCGGACGCAGGCATTCCGTTTTTCGGGGCAGGATATCCTCCAGCCAGCCATGCTCCTCCCCCTCGCCGGGGATGAAAACGATCTCATCGCCCACCAGCGGAGAGATGTGCATGCGGCGGAATTTTTTCTTGCAGCGCAGGATATGTTCCGTGCCTTCGTCGTCCACGGCCACATAAAAGCCGCCGAAGCCGCGCACCAGAACCCCCTGCTTCATCATTTCACTACTCATTCAAACTTCACCGTATTGGAATATTTGAAGGCGTTGTTGATATAGACCCGATAGGTGTATTCACCGGCCGAACTGCTGAGCAGCTCCACCTCGGGATGTCTGCTGGCATTTGCCGGGAAATCGCCCTGATAGACCGTGTACTCGCCGCCCTCGTCCGAGAGTGTCACGCGGACGCTTGTCAGGCTGTCGCTCTGAGGAAGCTCGAGCGTGACCTTCGCCCGGGCCAGCATGCTCGGCACACGGCAGACCGTCAGCGTCACAGACGTCCCCTGCATCACCTGCGTGTCAGCAGAGGGCGTCTGTTCCGTCACCCGCCCATGCAGGGAGGGCTCTGTGGTCTCAATGTACTGCACAGATGCATTCAGCGCCAAACCTGCCGCTGCAATCAGCTCGCGCGCTTCATCCAGCTGCTTGCCCTGCACGCGCGGTACATACGCCACGCCGCCGGAGACTGTCACCTGAATGATATCGCCATTCTGGCACTGACTCCCCGGCTCCGGATACTGGCTGATGATGAATCCTGCATCCTGAGTCTTGGAGACCACACGCTCCACCACAGAAAGCGTCAGACCATAAGCCTTGAGCACCGTGGCGGCTTCACTGGTCGTGTAGTTCACAATGTTGGGTACAACCTGGCTGGCCGGACCCTTCGATACGGTCAGCACCACCACGTCGCCCTTCCGCAGCGTTGTATCCTCCTGCGGCGCCTGCATGATCACCACACCAGCGCTGATGGTCGGGTGGTTGATCTCCACAACTTCAGCCTTCAGGCCGATTCTCGTGACATTCCGCTGTGCCGCCGCCACATCACTGCCTACATATGCGTCCACCGTCGCACTGTTGACCACCTTTTCATAGATGGACATCGTGCCCACGTACAAGCCGTAGATCACCACAAGGGTCACCACTGCCGTCATGATCCACCAGCGGGAATTGCCAGTCTGTGCACGGCTTCGGCCCGTTGTCTGGCGCACCGCCGTCTGCCGCGAGGGCGCAGGCGTGCCCAGCGGCGCCTGAATCTGCTCCACCAGGCGGGGCTGCATATCGCTGACCCTGCCCTCCAAAGCCATACGCAGCTCCGAAGCCATCTCCCTCGCGGAATGATAGCGGTACTGCGGGTTCTTTTCCATCGCCTTCATGCACACATGGCAGATGGCGTCGGGCACCTCAGGCGCAAATCTGCGGATGGGTTCCGGTACAGCATGCAGATGCTGCATGGCAATAGCAACAGGACTATCCCCGTCGAAGGGCACACGTCCCGTGAGCATCTCATACAGCGTCACGCCGACGCTGTACAGGTCACTGGTCACGTCCGTCCCCTTGCCCTGCGCCTGTTCAGGGCTGAAATAATGCACCGAACCCATCACAGAATCGCCGCGGGTCAGCGTAGAGCTATTGGCCATGCGGGCAATGCCGAAGTCCGCCACCTTGATGTGGCCGTCGGCATGCACAAGGATGTTCTGCGGCTTGATATCACGGTGAATGATGCCGTTTTGATGCGCATGCTGGAGGGCCGAGAGGATGCGGATGGTAATCTGCACCGCCACCGGCGCACTGATGCGGCCCTTTTCCTGAATAACCTCCTTGAGGGTCTTGCCCTTGACGTATTCCATGATCAGGTAACGGTTTTCGCCGTCCATGCCTACGTCCAGGAGGTTAACAATGTTATGATGCGTCATTTTGGACGCCGCCTCCGCCTCGCGCTGGAATCGGCTGACAAACTCCGCATCCCGGTTGAACTCCGGTTTGAGCACCTTCACCGCCACGGAATGTCCCGTGTTGCGGTCAATGGCGCGGTAGACGATGGCCATGCCGCCGATGCCGATCTGCTCAACCAGCACGTAACGTCCGGCCAGTATCTTCTCCCTCATCGCCTGCCCTCCCCATCCTTGAGGATGACAAGGCTGATGTTGTCCCGTCCGCCTGCCTTGAGCGCAGCCTCCATCAGCAAATCAGCCGCTGTCCTGGGAGGATTGACGGACAGGATGGCCTCCATTTTCTGATCGGACACCATGCCGTGCAATCCGTCGGAGCACACAAGCCACAGATCGCCTTTTCGACGTTCCTCCACCGCAAGGTCGATCTCAATGCCCTCCTCCGTGCCTACCGCACGGGTGATCACATTCTTGTTGGGGTGGTTCTCCGCCTGCTCAGGCGTAATAAATCCGGCGCGCATCAGCTCTCCCACCAGAGAATGATCGTCCGTCATCTGCTGCAGCTTGCCGTCCTGCATACGATAGATCCGGCTGTCGCCCACGTGTCCAAGGTACACAAAGTGCTCGCTCATCCAAATCACAGAGAGCGTCGTGCCCATGCCGGAAAGCTTCTCATCCTCTGCCTGCTGTCGGAAAAGCTCTGCATTGGCCTGGGTGATGGCTTCGCGCAGCGCCTCGAGCGAGGGATTTTTCCCCTCCAGATGCCTGATCAGGCTGTCGCGGGCGCCCGTGGAGGCCGTTTCTCCCCCGTTATGGCCGCCCATGCCGTCCGCCACGCCGTACAGCTGCAGCGACGTCGACTCAACCAGCGCATCCTGATTGCTCGCGCGCATCTTACCCACATCCGTCAGACAATATGCCTGCAGCATAGCCTTTTCAGGCTCGGCAGGCTTTTCCTCTGCTGGGGTATCCTTCTCGAGGATATAATCCTTCATGCGCTTCATGGATTCCTTGGTAAAGTGATACTTACGGCTCATGCTCAATCTCCAATGACGTCAGTTTCCGTTCAGGGTCTTGCGGCGCAGCTGACCGCAGGCGCCCTCAATGTCGTCACCCATCTCGCGGCGGCGGGTGACAGAGATATGCAGACTCTCCAGCGTCGTCATAAAGCGGCGGACAGTCGCTTCCGTCACGCCCTGCAGACCACGCTCCTCCACCACATTGAGCGGGATCAGATTCACATGACACTGCATGCCGCGCAGCCTTGATGCAAGCTCCACGGCGTGCTTTTCCTCGCAGTTCACGCCGCCCACCAGCGCATACTCGAACACCACGCGGCGGCCGGTCTTTTCGATATAGTTTCGACATGCCTTGAGCAAATCCTCCATCGGATAAGCCTTTGCAATGGGCATGGTCTGGCGACGGATATCATCATTGGGCGCATGCAGGGACACCGAGAGCGTCACCGGCAGATCCTCCTGTGCCAGCGCATACATCTTCGGCACAATGCCGCAGGTGGACAGGCTCACGTTGCGCAGGCCGATCTGAACGCCGTCAGGCTCCCGCAGCAGGCGCAGGAAGCGCATCACATTGTCATAGTTGTCCAGCGGTTCGCCGCTGCCCATGAGGACGATATTATGCACCCTTGCCGACTGGCCCTCCTCAACAGGCAGGCCCTTTTCGACGATGTAGCGGTTCGCGCAGAGCACTTCACCCAGCATCTCCCCCGCCGTGAGGGAGCGTACGCAGCCCTCCAGCGTCGATGCGCAGAAGGTGCAGCCCATCCGGCAGCCAACCTGCGTGGAGATGCACAACGTGTAGCCATGGTGATAGTGCATCAGCACGCCCTCGACACAGTTGCCATCCCCAAGGCCAAAGAGGAACTTCACCGTATCGTCGATCTTCGACCGACGCTCGGTGACGATGCGTACCGGCTGGGCAACGGCCTGCTGCTTCAGCTGTTCGCGCAGTGCCAGGGGCAGATTCGTCATGCCGTCAAAGTCTGCACCCTGATGTATCCAGCGGAAAATTTGCTTTGCCCGGAAGGCCGGGAGCTTCTGTTCCCGGCACCAGTCGATCAGCTCCTGCTGGAACATGCCCGTCAGTTCAGTCATACATGCTTCCTCCATCCGAATAGTCAAAGGGGACCTGACGAAACGCTTACACGCGCTTTCTCCGCATACGGCAGATGTAGAAGCCTTCTACGCCATCGCGGTCGGGCAGCAGCTGCAAGCCGACGCCTTCATGCTGGCGGAATTCCGCCGGGATGCTCTCCGGCAGGGACACGAGCTCGAATTCCGGATGCCGCGCAAGGAACGCTTCCGCCTGACGGACATTCTCGTCCTTGAGCACGGAGCAGGTGGAGTACACCAACGTACCGCCGCGTTTGACATAGGGCGCAACAGTATCCAGCAGCCGGCTCTGCAGCCGCACCAGCTCCGCCACGCTCTCCGCTGTCACGCGGTACTTCACGTCGGGCTTGTCCGCCATCACGCCAAGGCCGGAGCAGGGCGCGTCCAGCAGCACTGCGTCCATGGTATTCTCCAGGTCAGGACGGGGCTTGGACGCATCGCGGGTCATCGGCCGAACGTTCTCAAGACCCAGACGCTTGACCTGCGCGGTAATCAGGTTCGTGCGGTGCTCATGGAGTTCCCATGCCTGCACGCGGCCCGAACCACCCATCATTTCAGCCATCAGGCAGCTCTTGCCGCCGGGCGCTGCGCAGCAGTCAAGGATCTGCATGCCGCGACGGGGCTCCACAGCCATCGCCGCCATCATGCTCGATTCAGACTGAATGCTGAACTGGCCGCCGACAAAGCCCACATCATGAGCAATCTCCGCCATATTGCGGATGCGCCAGCTGTGCGCCACCTTGCCTGATTCATGCTCCCATACCTTGCCTGTCAGGAACGCCTCAAAGGCCTCGTCGTCCATACGTGTCATGTTAGGGCGTACAGTGATGTAGGAATCATGGTTGCGGCAGCTCATCAGATTCATCGCTCCGTCACCCCAGTCCGCCAGCAGCTTCTCCACCAGCCATTCCGGCACACTGTGGCGGATGGACAGGGCCTTCACCGGCTCCGTCTGCGGATCAGGGAAGGTCAGCTCGTCCTTCTGACGCACGAGGTTGCGAAGAATGCCATTGCACACGCCTGCAAGACCCTCCATGCCCAGCTCCTTGCACAGCACCACGGAGGTGTTGCAGGCCGCGCTTTCGGGAATGCGGTCCTCCAGCAGGATCTGGCATGCGCCCAGGCGCAGAACATTACGCAGCTTGATATCCGTATCCGGCTTGGCCATGATCTGGTCCAACACCCAATCCAGATACAGCTTGTTTTCGATCGTGTCATAGGCCAGACGCGCCGCCAGACGGCGATCCACCAGCGGCAGACCGCAGTTGTGCAGCTTCTCGTCCAGCGCAAGGGAGATGTAAGCGTCCTTCTCCGTCACTGCACGGATGACGTCCAGCGCAATGCGGCGGGACTGCAGACCCTCCTGCTGTTCCGGCTTCACACGTGCAGGCCGTTCGCCTGCCGGACGCACCGTACGTGCACCCGGGCGGCCGTTGCCCGAATAGGGACGATTCCCCACCTGCTTCCCACCAAAGCCCGGCTTAGTCCCTGGCTTCGCATAAGTTTTTCCACCAAAGGCAGGTTTTTCGTTCCTGTTTTGGGTTCTTTCTCCACCACGGGCAGTTTTTTCACCATGATTCAGGAGTTTGTCGCCACCAAAGGACGGTTTACGCTCGCCATTCTGGGCACGATTCCCACCAAAGGCCGGTTTTCCGCCCTGTGCACCGCTCCGGTTACCACCGAAGCTTCCCCTGCGTTCACCATTTTCCATTTTCCTGCCACCGAACGATGGTTTTGATGTTCCAATCGAGCTCCGATTACCACCATTACTCCTATTTTTGTTCTGATTTCCGTCCTTATTCCCACGATACCCGCCATTTTGCTGATTATCCATTAACCTCATCCTCTTTCAATACACTGCCAGCAGCCATCGGATGACCGCGCAAATAGTCCTTCGAGTTCATGGGCTTTCCACCGGGCGCCTGCAGCTGCATCACTCTCACCGCACCCTTGCCAGCCGCCACGACCAAGCCGCCCTTTGGGTCTGCCGCAAGGATCTCGCCGGGAACTCCCGTACCCTCGGCGACCTCTGCCCGCAGTACCTTCAGCCGTCCGCCAGGAATTGCCGTGGAACAGCCGGGCCAGGGATTCAGGCCGTGAATGCGGTTCACCAGCGCTGCTGCATCCTCAGCCCAGTCGATGATCCCCATTTCCTTGGTCAGCATCGGGTCATAGGTCATAGCGCCCTCGTCCTGCGGGATTCGCACAAGAGTCCCTGCCTCCAGCGCCTGCAGCGTGTCCACCAGCAGCGCCGCGCCCAGCTCCGACAGCCGCACTGTCAGTTCGCCCGCCGTTTCGCCGGGCTGATAAGCCGTTTCACTTTTCAGCAGCATGTCACCGGTATCAATGCCCTTATCGGTCATCATGGTTGTCACGCCGACGGTCTTATCTCCCTGCAGAATGGCCCAGTTGATGGGCGCACTGCCGCGGTGTCTGGGCAGCAGAGACGCATGAACGTTGATCGTCCCCAGACGCGGGATATCGAGAATCTCCTGCGAGAGAATCTGTCCGAACGCCGCTGTCACACACAGATCAGGTGCAAGTGACCTCAAGTCCTCCACGCCATCCCTGCGGATGCGCTGAGGTTGGAACACCGCAATCCCCTTTTCCACCGCAAACTGCTTCACCGGCGAGGCAATCACCTTGTTGCCGCGCCCCTTGGGACGATCAGGCTGGGTGAACACCCCCACCACGTCATAGCCGTTATCATACAGCGCCTTCAGGCTCGGCACCGCAAATTCCGGCGTACCCATGAATACGATTCTCATTCGTCATCATCCTCCGGAATGTGCCCTTCGATCTCCTCCGGCGTCAGCTCCCGGTCCATCACATCGATGTACAGCCGACCATCCAGATGATCCAGCTCATGGCACACCGCACGCGCCATGAAGCCTTCCGCCATCAGCTCACAAAATGCACCGCGGCGGTCCTGATAGGTTACCTTCACCACATTGGGACGAGTCACCACCGCCTGACGTCCCGGCAGGGACAGACAGCCCTCACGGCCGCACTGTGTCCCGTCACGATAAGTAATGACCGGGTTGACCATCTCCACCAGTCCTTCGCCAATGTCGATCACCACCACCCTGCGCAGCACACCTACCTGCGGAGCTGCCAGTCCCACGCCCTCCGCACGGTACATCGTATCTGCCATATCCTTCAGGAGGATCGCCAGACGCAGGTCAAACTTGTCCTGCTTCCGGCACTCCTTGCGCAGCGTATCATCGCCCAGCTTCACAATCTTACGAATCGCCATTTTGTTCTATCTCCTTCTGCGAGGGCCTCCGGCGGGGAGGGGCTCTGCCCCTCCACCCCGCGAAGGGTCTTCGACCCTTTCGAAACCCGTTTCGCGTTCTTGCTTGTCTTTTCCTTATTAACTTGCTTTCGCGTGGAAGGGGCTCTGCCCCTCC
>JAFTWV010000111.1 GCA_017465155.1 Clostridia bacterium | reverse complement strand
AATCGCCCCGCCATCCGCTTGACTTTCGTGGCATTCAGAGCGTTAATGTCGTCACGCTAAACGGCGACAACGAATTCAGGAGGTACACCATGAAAGTAGAAACTACATGCACTGATCGCAAGAAGATGGCCACGGAGCTGGCAGCGCATTTGGGCTGCACCTGCGCGTACATGAGCACACCGACCTTCGCCTACCGCGTAGGCAATCTGCTGGTAGAGCGCGACGGCAGCATCACCGGCGAGAGAGCGGATTTGGAAGCCGCTGCCGGGTGGCTCCTTGAGAATGGCTACATTTCGGAGCCGCTGTCCACGGAAGAAGCGCCGGTTGCCGAAGAACAGCCTGCCGAGGAACAGACCGACGACGAGCATTTGAAAGCGTCTGCCGGGCAGGAGATCACGCACACCTGCGTCAGCCTGCCGCTGGCAGAGTTTACCCCCGCAACCCTGACCAACCTTCTGCGCATGCTGTACGCACGGCAGCGGCTGATTTGCGAGATGACACAGAGTGATTGCATTGCCATCGCACACGAGGTGATGACCACCCTGCAAAGCCCTGATTTGAACAGCATGGAGATTTACGAACGTGTCCTGCGCGAGAGCATTGACCGGGGCTTTGTAAAGGGCATCACGCTGGACGAAGGACGGCTGGGCATTGATTTCCCGTATAACCCGGAACAGCCCACCCGCTGGAAGTACTACGCTGACTTGCTGCTGGCCATCGCCGATAAGGCCAAGGCCGCAACCCGCGTCAGCGCCGCCCTGATCGAACCGGAAGAAAACGAAATGAAGTATTTCTGCCGGGGATTTCTCCTGCAGCTGGGGCTTGGCGGCGCGGCGCACAAGGAGCTGCGCAGCGTCCTGCTGAACCACCTGCATGGCTACGCGGCCTTCCGCACCACGGAAAAGATGGATGCGCATAAACAGAAGTATGCCGCCCTACGCAGGCAGCTGCGGGAGCAGGATTCAGAAGCACACAGCGAGGTGAACGAGCATGAGAAAGCCTAAGACGATTCAGGAGCGCATGGCACAGATCAAGGCAGCACAGGACGCGGGTGAATACACCCGCTGTCCGCGCTGCAGTGAAAACACCATGAAGCCCCGCCTGCACACCAATGCGCTGAGCCGCCAGTACGACATTATGATTTGCGACCTGTGCGGCATGGACGAAGCGAAGATGGCCTTTATGGGCGCACCCAAGCCGCTGGCACATTGGGCCTGCCTGAACCCTGTGCGGGACGATTTCAAAGATACCTCTGCTGCACAGGCATTGACCCAGATTGAGGAAGCACAGATTCCCTTCCTGACACAGCTGTTCCAGTATTGGCTGACGCAGCCCGCCGATGCAGATTGGGAAGCACATCGGCTGGATGCCTATGAAAAATGTCCGGGGCTGACCACGCTGTGGTTTGAGCCCTTCGTTGCCCGGTACACCGTAGCCGAAGGAACCTTGGTGGTTTGCTTCCGATTGCGGGACGGAACAGCGCAGTATGCCGCCGATCTGCTGGCTGACTGAAAAACACAGAACAATATTTCAAAGCCGTCCGCTTGGGCGGCTTTTCTTGTCTCGGTTTGCTTACCCGCGTGTCGCGCCACGTTGCCGCCTGTCGCCGCGACAGCCCCGGCGGTCGAGTATTTGCCCGCCCCGCGCTCTGCGGCGCGACACGGCGCAAACGTGGCGGCTTTCTGCGCAAGTCCCGGAGACGAGAAAAACCGCCGTCCCGATTGCCGGTGCGGCGGTGGTCGATTCCGTAGCATGGGCTTATCGATAGCGATAGCTCTGAAAACTGCTGTTGCTGAACAGCAGCCCGTCCCGATTCAGGAACTCCCCGACGGTGGCTACATACCCGCCGCCGTCCATTATGGCGAACTTGGACTGTGCCAGCCGGTATATAGTGTCCAGCACTCGCGTGTCCCGCAAGTCCTCCCGGCGCTTGATCAGGTAGGTCAGATACTGTGTGATGAACAGGGCTGTGTCGCTGTAGCGATGGTTGTTCGGGTCGGTGGTCAGTCGGATAATTCCGTTGTGTGCTATGCCGATTCTGCAGGTGGTGTCCAGCCGTTCCATACGCGCCAGTCGATTTGAGAGCGGGAACGGGTGTGTCATCTCCGGATTGACCCCAGCCTGTGTGCTGATGCGGAAGTGGTAAACTACGCTGTCCTTTTCGGTGAAGTGTT
>JAFTWV010000110.1 GCA_017465155.1 Clostridia bacterium | reverse complement strand
CTGACCACGGCTTCCGCATAGACTGCCGGACGGGCTTCCGCCATGCTCACGCCGTCGATGGCGCTCAGCTCAGCGGAAAGCACTTCGCTGTCCTGCGCTTCGGGGATGTACAGGTTGATGGAGGCTGCATTCAGCGCATCGAATTTTGCGTCGCAGGCCTCATCCACCTGGAACGCAAGCACCAGCGCCAGGTTTAGCATGAAGGCGGTAAACAGCACGATCAGACCAAAGGAAACGAAGGAACCCTTATCCTTCTTCAGATTATGGATCACCTGCGTGGAGATCTTGCTCACGTTACCACCCCATCTCGGTCAGGAAGCTGTTCAGTGTGGCTTCCCGCTCAGCGTTGTCTTCCTCATATTTGCCCAGATCGCATTCGCCGAAGATCTGTCCGTCCCGGACGTACAGCACCCGGTTGCCGCGCAGCGCGGTGCGCTTGTCGTGGGTCACCATGATGATGCTCTGCCCCTCGTTGTGGAGCCGGGTGAACACATTCAGCACGGCGGCGGAATTGTGGGAGTTGAGCGCGCCGGTGGGCTCATCGGCAAACACCACCTCGGGCTTGTTGATGACCGCCCGGACGATACCGGCCCGCTGCGCCTCGCCGCCGGACACCTGCGAGGAGAACTTCTTCCTCGTGATCTCCGGGATGTTGACCATGTCGAACAGCTCTCTGGCCCGACGGATGAGCTCCTTGCGGCTGCCCTTGCAAAGCGCGCCCGCCGTGAGCGCATTGTCCATCAGGCTCATTTTATCCAGCAGGTAGATCTGCTGGAACACGAATCCGCAGTGCTTCCTTCTGAAGACCGCCAGCTGATCGTCGGTGCATTTGGTGATCTCTTTGCCTGCAAAGTGAACGGTGCCGGCGGTGGGGCGATCCATGCCGGACAGGGAATACATCAGGGTGGATTTGCCTGCGCCAGAGGAACCCATAATGATGGTGAAGTCGCCGCGATAGATATCCAGGTTCAGGTTCTCAAAAATCGTCTGCTGGCTGTCGCCGGTGCCGAAGCTCTTCTTGAGGCCTCGTGCGGAAATGATGACGTCCTTTTCAGTGCTCATACTTACCCTCCATATTCCAGACGGCGAGGCCGGAGCCGACCGTCCGTCTGTGATGGCTCCATTCTATCCGGATGGCCCGGTTGCGGCCACCAACAGGTGTTTACAAGCATGAAAAAACGATGCTACGCTTCGTAGCATCGCCGAAATGACTGGGTTTGCAGGCTTTTTTGCTGATATTTCCGCTTCGGTTGCGTCAGGTATTCACATATGCATCCAGCATAGCCGCATAGCCTTCCGGATCGGACATCTGCCAGCCGCAGTGCCCCAGCCCATGCACATCCTTGTATGCCGCGCCGGGATAGGCGCGCTGCAGTCGCTTCTTGGCCATATGCGCCGGCTCGTCATCGGAGTAGAGGAAAAACATCCGCTGCTGCATGGCATCGTCAAACACAGGCAGCTGATAGTTATAGCAGGTTTCGGTGATGTTGCGCACCGTCACCGGGGATATGCTGCGCTTTTCCGTCATCATGGTGCGGAGTACAGGCACATACTTCTGCCGGTTCTTGCCGATGATCCGGCTGAGCACGTGGATCTTTGCCATGGCATCGAGGGCCTCCTCGGGACTGTCATATTGCATCAGCCGGGCCATCTGCGTGAATTTCCCCTCCATCACCCGGCGGAACCACCAGGGGAAGCGGAAGAACGGCCCACCGTCAAACAGACAACGCTCGACCTCGATGCTGCCCTGTGCCTGCCGGAGCACTTCCATAGCCACCTCTGCGCCCATGGAGGTACCGTGCAGCAAAGCCAGGCGGGTCACCTGATGCTCCTTCAGCCAGCGGAGAATCGCCTCCGCTTCGGCTTCCTTGCTGATGTAGTCCGGCGCTCCGGCGTAATGCCCGCTGAGGGTCGGCAGGATCAGGAAGGCCTCCGTTTTCATGTGCCGCGCGAAAATGCGCACGCTCTCCGCAGTGCAGAGCATGCCGGGAATGAAAAGCATCGCCGGCGCTGCAGGATTTCCCATCGTTTCAATACGCATATGTCAATCCTCCTGTGTGATCTGGGTCAGGTGAGCCTCCAGTACTTCGCCAAGCCGTTCAAGGGCCTGCGCTGCTTCGGGCGTAAGCTGTGCCGTCAGCTGCTGCAGTTCCCGGAGCATGGGCTCGTGCAGGGCTTGATGCGCCTGCCAGACCTTTTCACCTTCTTCGGTAAGGAACAGTGCGGCGGCGCGTCCGTCGGCAGCGGCAGATTTACGGACAAGGCTTTTCTCTGCCAGCTTTTTGAGGGTCTGCGAAACGGCCCCCTTGCTGATCGCCAGTCGTGCGGCCAACTCGGTACTCATGATGCCGGGCCTGTCGCCGATGATCTCCAGCATATGCACCTCTGCCGCATACAGCGTCACGTTGCTCCCGTACTGGCGCGGCCGCTTCTGTGCAGCCTGGTTCAGGTTCATCAGCCGGTATATACGCTCAAGGAATTGCCCTGTGTTCATGCTGTCCCTCCGTGTACAATAGTTTAGGTGCTAAACTATTGTAACCGAAGCGTTACCTCTTGTCAAGGGGATGTGTCGATATCCCAATCGACGTGAGCTACTTGCTGTAGGCGTTAATACCGCCAGACGAAATGAGCGGCAACAGAAATCTGCATGCCGGAAGAACCGGCAACACAAGGGATGAAACTCGTGGTACAATAGAAGCAGCGGAGAAGATGCCGCTTTTAATGGGCGAGAAGCTCGGAATAGAAATTGTCAAAAGGCTCTCTCATTGCACCACGAAT
>JAFTWV010000109.1 GCA_017465155.1 Clostridia bacterium | reverse complement strand
GCTTCTCCTCCGTGCCATGGAAGGACACGGAGCCGTCGCAGCACAGCGTGCCGTAGCGCAGCAGCTCCCGCACCTCCGCAGAATTGGCGCTGCTGATGCCTTCCTTCTTTCTGCCTTTGTCCAGGTAGGCCTGCACCAGCGTCATGCGGTTCTGCGTCAGGGTACCGGTCTTGTCGGAGCAGATGATGGACGCGCTGCCCAGGGTTTCCACCGCAGGCAGGCGGCGGATGATGGCGTTCTTCTTCACCATGCGCTGCACGCCGATGGACAGCACGATGGTGACGATAGCGGGCAAGCCCTCGGGAATCGCGGACACCGCCAGCGAAACAGCGGTCATGAAGATCTCCATCACGGGGATGCCGTTAGTCAGGCCCACCACGAAAATGATGGCACAGGCCGCCAGCGCGAGGATGCCCAGGTACTTGCCCAGCTGTGCCAGCTTCTGCTGCAGGGGCGTCTGGCCGTCCTCCTCGTTATCCAGCAGGTTGGCGATCTTACCCATCTCGGTGTTCATGCCCGTGGCGGTGACGATGGCAGTCGCCGTGCCGTAGGTGATGGAGCAGCCGGAGAACACCATGTTGGTGCGGTCGCCCAGGGGTGCATCCTCGGCTACAATGACGTCCGCATCCTTTTCGGAGGGAACGGATTCGCCGGTGAGGGCGGATTCCTCGCTCTTCAGGCTGACGCTGCGGATGAGTCGTGCATCCGCCGGAACAAAGTCGCCCGCCTCCAGCCGGATGATATCGCCGGGAACCAGCTGGGAAGCCTCGATCACTTCCTCTGTGCCGTCGCGGATGACCCTGGCATGGGGCGCGGACAGGCTCTTGAGCGCATCCAGTGCCTTTTCGGCCTTGCTCTCCTGCATCACGCCCATCACCGCATTCATGATGACGATCAGCAGGATCAGTACCGGCTCAAAGAATTCCTTGGGATTGCCCTCCACACAGGCGATCACAAAGGAAATCGCAGCGGCTGCGATCAGGATCAGGATCATCACATCCTTGAACTGATCCAGAAAGCGCTGCCAGTTGGTTTTCTTCTTCTTTTCCTGCAGCTTGTTTTCGCCGTATTGCCTTTGCCTTGCTTCCACATGCTGAGCACTCAGACCCAGCTGCAGATCGGAGTCAAGATCGGCGATCACGCTTTGCGCAGTTTCATGATGATGCAGCAAGTGACATCCTCCTTTTAGGTTGATAGGCATAGTATAGGCAGGCGGCGCAGAAAATGCATTGGACAGCTTCCCTGGAGCGTCGCACTTTTTCACAGATCGGAAATACTGTTACTTTTTTGGACAGATGCCGTCATTTGTCCAAAAAGTTAGCGTGATTTTGCCTTGATGCTGCCTTTGTTTTCTGATATAGTAGAGATGGTATAAGGGAGTAGTCAACACATTGTGTGATGCCGTCAACATTCTGGAAGCGATTCCTGGCTGCATCTGAAATGACGAGACTTATCTGCTTCGGCAGGTGGAGTCTCGTCTGTTTTTATATCAGGGAAAGATAAACACAGGAGAAGATCGGAGAAATACGCATGAGCATGTGGGAGCTGTTTGTGGTGGCTATCGGCGTTTCGATGGACGCCTTTGCCATCGCCATCTGCAAAGGATTGAGCGTGGAAAAGCTGGAGAAGAAGCACATGGCCATCACCGGCTTGTGGTTCGGCGGCGCACAGGCGCTGATGCCGCTGATCGGCTATCTGTTGGGCAGTACCCTTGCCGATGCCGTCACCAAG
>JAFTWV010000108.1 GCA_017465155.1 Clostridia bacterium | reverse complement strand
TGGCAAGCATGTTCTCCGAAGCCATCCCCGAGGAGGCTCTGAAGATTGCCACCGACCTCGATATGACGGGAGCGCAGGCGCGGTGGGACGAGTTTGCCGCCAATCCCGGCGTGATCACCACGGACGCCATCATCGCTTCCTATCAGGAAAATGAGGAAACGCAGAAGATCCAGCCTACGATTGAAGCGTTCGTTTCGTCCTATACGGAAATCCCGGAAGGCGCTGATACCGCTTCGCTGACTCCGTTGGGCGTGATTGCCTATGTGGAGAAGTATGCCGAAGTGACCACCGGTGCGGATGTATCCGGGCTGACGCCTGAGATTGCCACCTGCTTTGTGGCAGGCTATCAGGAGCTGGCGTCCGGCACAGATGTATCGCTGCTCAAGCCCAGCGACATCGTTGCCTATGTCACCAGCTATGCCGAGCAGCAGGGCGTTGACATCTCCGGCCTTGCCCCCGAAGGAGTGACGGCCTTTGTCATGGCCTATCAGGAGGTCGAAGGCGGTGCGCTGACCACAGCCCTCACGCCAAAGGATGTGGCGGCTATCGTTACCGAATACCTGCTGGATGAGAATGTCGATCTGAGCAAGGCGACGGATGCGCAGGTAGACGCAATGGTTACAGCCTATGCAGAAGCAACTGACTGTGACAAGACTGCGCTCAAAGCAGAGGTCGTGGCACAGATCACGGAATACGTTCAGGCAGAGGGTCTGAACCCTCCGATCATTACCACCAAGGTGCAGATCACCGGCTATGAATACCTGACCTATCAGGATTTTCAGGAGAACAGCGGCCTGAGCGTGGAGGTGCCTGTGCGTCTGGGCGAGATTTCCGAGGATGACCTTGCCACGCTGAGCGCCAGTGGAAAAATAAAATACTGGCAGGACGGCATTGAAATCCCTGTGACCGCTGTTCCGGAGGGCGCGATTACCGCCGACACCATTGCTACGATGGATGAGGACGGTACGATGCACATCCTGATCTCTCCGCAGGTCACGGGTACGCAGGAGGCCATCGACGCCATCTCGCCGCTGGTGGATGAGGTTGACAAGCTGGGCGTGACTGCTGCCGGTATGTGGGCGGGCATCATGCCTGCCACCACCATGGATTTGATCGGCTCCGCTGTCAATCGCATCAACTCCTATACCAAAACGCTGGACTACAACGGCTGGCAGAAGTTCTGGGCAGCCCTGCGCGGTGAAAGCACGAATCATGGTGTGCTGGATCAGAGCATGCGCTACGACTTCAACTCCCAGACGGTTGCCGAGCTTTCTGCCTATGTGGGCGAAATGGTCGCTGCCATCATGCAGGGCAAGCAGGTATCCGAGGAGGATATTGCCAACCTGCAGGCCATCGTGGAATTTCTCAATGGTCTGGACACCACCGAAACCGGCGCTCACATTCTGGAAGGCATCGCACAGGGCATGACGGAAGCTGGCTGGGATACCGATGCCGAGACTGTCGCTGCCAACCTTGAATCCGCGCTGAATGCGGCGCTTGAAATCAACTCGCCATCCGAACGGGTGAAGCCGATTGGTGATTACGTCGCTGCCGGTATCGGCACGGGCATGAGTGAACACGACTTCACGACGGATGCTGCAACCGCTGCAACCAATATCGAAGCTGCCATCGCTGCGGCATTCCCGGCGGCAATGCTGGCGTCCTACGGCACAGCCGGTATGCAGGGCATTGCCGATGCCATGACGGGCTACAGCATGAGTGCAACGGGCAGCAAAGTTGCTTCCAACGTGAAGGGTGCGGTCAATGCAAATCTCACTTCCACCACCCTGCGCAGCGCAGGC
>JAFTWV010000107.1 GCA_017465155.1 Clostridia bacterium | reverse complement strand
GGGGTGGCAGTCATCGGGCACAAGTCTGCCACCCCCTCTGGCCCTCTTTGCTTCTTTCTCAGGATTGAGAAAGAAGAAGCAGCACGAATGCCAAGCTGCAAAGGAAATGTCCACAAACAATACAGATAAACACCAAATCCCAATTTGTCGAACAACTGCCCCCCACACACCCGTTTCGGGGGAGGCAATGACCGCACTGTATCAGTGCATTGCGTTTATTCAAGTACATAAGCAAACGAGCATCCGGCATGATCACCGGATGCTCGTCTCTTCTTGTTGCGGGATAAAGGAGACTGGCCGCTGATGCGCCAGTCTCCCAATTGCATCCCCGGCCATGCACCGCGGTATCCTCACGGAACATACCCCTTCATATTATTGTTTCTTGAGGCGGCCGGACGCTACGCCCTCGTAGGAGTTCGTCGCCGGATCAAAGGATTTGCGTGACTGGACGGTCAGGCTGTCTCCCTTGAAGCACAGCAACATATCCACACCGCAGGGCGCATCGCCGATGATGAAGCATCGCACCCGCAGCAGTCCCGGCGCGAGCCATCCGCCGGAGGACAGCGTCGGCAGATCGGGCCAGCCCGGGAAAGTATCCACGATGTTCTCACCCACCCCAAAGCGCAGCAGATTCCTGCCCCTTGCATTTTCCAGCAGCAGCGAATGCCCCTGCAGCTCGACGCTCCGGAGCCCCATCGGGTTCTCCTCAAAGAAATACGGGCCCGCCTGCTGCATTTCACAGGCCGGATCGAAGGGCACGGGATGGGTCTTCAGCTGCCACTGCGTAAAGGCCATATCCTCCGTGCCAATGTAAGGATATACTTCCTCAAAGAAAGCGTCATAGATTCTTTGCACGCCCACAGGATCCAGCCGGGTATCCGCAATGGTGCACAGCAGCGCATCTTTCTCCGGGCAGACGACGGCCAGCTGACCGCCCAGCCCATACATTGCCCAGCCGGCACGGGTCATCCATACCTGCCAGCCATAGCCGTAGCCTTCCTCCCGGGTCGCATTGAGCGCATTGATGATGTGATTCCTGCCCATCTCCTCGCAGAACCACCCGGGGATCAGCCCCCGGCCCCCCTCCATGATCAGACGAGTCACCTTATGCAGATCTCTCAGGGACATGCACAATCCCGTACCACCCTGACAGGTGCCGCTGGGATCGCGCAGCCAGTATTTTTCATCCTCCGCACCGATGGGCCGAAACACCCGCTCGTTGAGGAAGTCAATGACCTCCTGCCCGCTCAATCGTGCTGCCAGCGCCGCCAGCACCTGTGAGCAGCCGGTGTCATAGTGGAACACGGTACCCGGCTCGTGGGTGGCTCTGGCAGTGAAGAAGGGCTTCGTCCAGTTTTCATCCACACCTTCGCGATAAGCCGTGCTGCGGTAGCAGGTCGCCATACGCAGCATGTCCCGGATGGTCAGGCGCAGCAGGCGTTCATCAGGCTGCTCAGGCAGATAATCCTGAAAGTAATCTGTAATATGGTCATCCAGCGAGAGCCTGCCCTCGCCCAGCAGAATGCCGATGGCAATCGCCGTCATGCTCTTGGAGACCGAATACATCCGGTGGGGCTTTCCCTCCTCAAACGGAGCGTAATAAGCCTTCGCCTTGATTTCGCCGCCCACGGAGAGGACAAAGCCATGCATGCACACGTCCTCCCGCTCCAGACGGCTGATGAAATTCTCAATCCGGGTCTTCAGGCGTTGATCAAGCATCCTTCATGCTCCTCTCATATTCGCAGGCCGCCTGAATATACGCGCCGGTTCCCTTCAGGTCGTAGCTGCCCACAGCCTCGGAAATGTAATAGGCATAGGAACCGTCACGATAGGCGTCGGGCCGGCCGCCCAAGCCTGCGCCGTGACAAGTTTTGGCCAGGAACAGCGTTCCATTCCGCATCTGCCCGACAAAATGCCGCTGAATTGCGCGGAAGCTGTCCTTTGCCGCCTCGCCCATTTCCGCCGGAACAACGCCCAGCCGTGCAGCCTTGAGGATGGCACATGCCATCAGGCAGGACCCGGAGGACTCCAGATAGTTACCCTCCCTGCCGGGACAATCCATCACCTGCAGCCATGCGTCGTCTACGCGGATCTCCAGCATTCGCGCCGCCAGCTTTTCAAACATCGCCCGCAGAGGCTCGAAACACTCATGGGTATCAGGCAGCAGCTCCAGCACATCCACCAGACCCAGCATGTACCAGCCCACCGCACGCCCCCAGGCATGTGCAGCACGACCCGTTTCCGGATCAGACCACATCTGCGCCCGCGATTCATCCCATGCATGGTGATTCAGGCCCGTCCGGGGATCATAGGTGTGCTCATAGGCAAGCGTCAACTGCTTTGCCGCATCCCGGACGCCCTCGTCATCGCCCGTCATCAGGCAATACTCCACATAGAAGGGCGCGGACATATGCAGTCCATCCAGCCACATCTGATAGGGATAGCACTTCTTGTGCCAGAAGCCGCCGTCAGAGGTACGTGGCTGCCGGCGCAGCTGTTCCCGCAGCACATCCGCTGCCCTGCGATACTTCTCCTCGCCTGTCGCCTTGTACAGATACAGCAGCTGTCGGCCATTGCAGACATAATCCAGATTGAACTCATCGAAGGAATAATCGCGGATGGCGCCCGATTCGTCCGTCACGAAGGTATCCATCGCGTCCTTGATATAATCAAAGTACTTCTTCTCTCCGGTCTGCGCATACAGAGCCTCCATGCCGCGCCATGTCACGCAGTAGTCATAGCTCCAGCGGCTGGTCAGCAGGCCATAGCGCTGCATCAGGCAGTCTGCCATCAGCGCGGCAGACCGGGGCATGAACTCTTTCAGCATTGACTTTCCTCCATCAACCGCAGCGCAAGCTGTGCAAGCCGTACCGCGCCGGTAAAGCACAGATGGGTATTATCCTGCACGCCGTCGGGGTAATTGGGATGCCCGGCCTCCTGCCAGTTGAACAGCACCTTCGACCCCTCATCCCCCAGCTCTGTCAGCATCGCCTCGGTTGCCTTTTCCATATCCAGCAGACGCACGCCCCGGTAATCAGCCAGATCACGCACGGCGGCGGGGTAATCCCCGTGGGTGTGCTTCAAGGCGCCGTTTTCATCAAAGTGGCGGCGGGCAATGGGCGTGAGCAGGATGGGCTCCGCCCCTTGACGGCGGGCTGCATCGATATACATGCCCAGATATTCCGGATAGGTGATCCGAGCCACGGTGGAGCGCTCCGCATCCGGCTTCTCATCGTTGTGGCCGAATTGGATAAACAGCTTATCCCCCCTGCGCAGACAGAGCTCGACATAGTTCAGCCGCTTTTCAGCAACGAAGGATTTGCTGGAACGCCCGCAAACGGCACAGTTCTCTACATATACGCCTTCCACAATCCCCTTGAGCGCCTGCCCCCAGCCGGTCATGGGGGCAAAGTTCGGCGTATAATCCGCCATGGTAGAGTCGCCGCAGAGGAACCATGTAGGCGTGCGCTTCTGCGGATTCCATCCGTCGCAGCCGCCGATCACGTTGCGAATGGTCAGCATGGCCGCTTCCTCGTCCGTCAGCCGTGCCTGTCCGGGATGGCGGGGCGTCTGATCCGCCCGTGCTCCTGTGGTTCTGTACTCGCCGCAGCGGCGGGTGATCTTCGTTTCTCCCCAGTCCTGGAAGCCTTCCGGCGCAACACATTCGTCCATTTCACATGCAATGAACTGCGTATGGGCAAACCTGCGCCACGGACGGCCCAGATATGCCTTACCGGACTCGCAGTCGCCCGTCAGGTGACATTTGTGGAACACCAGCCCATAGGGCGCCTGCTCCGGCGTATTGGCTGCGGTATAGAAACCGCCCCGCTCGTTCATGTGCAGCGTGCAGCGCTCGAACCAGCAGGCATAGGGACCGAAGATAAAATCCACGTCCCCCTGAATGAAGCAATCCTCAAAGTACTGCCGGCCCAGTACCAGCGGGCAGTCCCCCACGGAAATCACGCCCTCCGGAATGAGCCGGGGCAGCGCATCCCTGGCGACCTTAGGCATCGTGGGACCGCAAAAGAGCGTATCCTGACAGCCGAACATGCGGACATTGCGCCACACGCCCCGGTCACCTGCCGCGTACACCGCAACAGCCTGCCCTGCAATGGAGCCATCGCCCGCATCGTTGCGGATGGTGACGTTCTCCACCTCCACATTATCGCCGGTCACAAGGAAGGTGTAGCTGAGGAAGGTTCCCTTTTCCTTGCCTTCCGCGTCCAGATCATGAGCGCAGCCGGAGTTGGTGATGACCGTCCGGTCACGTGCCTCGCCGATGATACGGATGTTGTCCTTGTTGACAATGACCTTCTCATGGTATTCGTCCATGCGGAGCAGCAGAATGACGGGGTGCCGGTTGGACATGGGTACCGCATCAATGGCAGCCTGAATGGAGGTAAAATCCCCCGAGCCGTCTCTGGCAATGATATACATGGGTTCCCCTCCTTAAATCAGATGCTGCTTTTTCAGCAGCTCTGCCGTTATGCGCGCGAAGAATTCCGCGCCGGCACGCTGCGTGTGGGTATCATCCTTCGAGCCATCGGGGTAGGCCGGATAGATTCCCGGTTCCACATTCATGTAGAGAGGGCAGGTCGCCTCGTCGCCCATGCTTTCAATCACGCGGGTGCTTTCCGCCAGCACATCCAGCAGCGGCACAGCCTTCTGCTTTGCTACCCGGCGTATGGCGTCCGGATATTCCCCGTGCGCGTTGGCAATTTTGCCCTCCCGCCACCAGCGGCGGGGAATGGGCGTCATCAGCACGGGAATCGCATCGTGGACACGGGCCGTATCCACAAACAGCTCCAGATTCGCAGCAAAAGACGTATGCGGGTCGGTATGCCGCCAAACCAGATCACTGGTATCATTGTGAGTAAACTGAATCAGCAGAAGATCGCCCGGCTGCATTTCCTTTTCGATATCAACCAGCCGCCCATCTGCAAGGAAAGACTTTGTGCTGCGGCCGCCCATCGCCTTGTTGACGATGCGTACACCTGGAATGAACTCCCCCAGCACCTGACCCCAGCCGGTGATCGGCGCGCGGTCCGGCGCGTAAGTCGCGGCCGTGGAATCACCGCAGACAAATATAGTCATCTTCATGATCCTCCTGTCATGGTCAGCCTTCAATTCGGAGCGTTTCTCCCGCATGATGGGGCAGCGCTCGTCCATCTGCCAGCTTCAGCACGCCATCATGCTCCGCCGCAATCTCTGCGCGGAAGGACGTGCCTTCCCAGGCGATATCAACCGTGTAGCCGCCCCGGGCACGGATACCTTTTGCCGAGCCCTTCTCCCACTGGGCAGGCACCGCAGGCAGCAAACGCAGGAATCCCTCATGGCTCTGTACAAGCATCTCTGCCATACCGGCAACAGAACCAAAGTTTCCGTCAATCTGGAAGGGCGGATGATTGTCAAACAGGTTGGGCAGCGTCGAGCGCTCAAGCAGCAGGCGGATGTTTTCGCCCGCCTTCGCGCCATCCATCAGGCGTGCCCACAGGCACATGATCCACGCACGGCTCCAGCCGGTGTGACCGCCGCCGCAGCTGAGACGCTTCTCCAGCGTGGCACGGGCCGCTGCGAATTCCGCCGGGGTATCAGCGGTAATCTGCCTCCCGGGATAGAGCGCGAACAAATGGCTGATATGCCGGTGTCCCGGGCAGCCATCCCTGCAGTCACGCAGCCACTCCTTCACGAGGCCGTCCTCCACCTGCACCGGGTTCAGCCGGCTGCGGAAGACCTCCCACTCTGCAGCATCCCGCCCGATCACTGCACCGCATTCAATCAGCGCTGTCATCAGCGCCCACAGGATCTGCCCGTCCATCGCTGCACAGTTTGTCAGCGTGCCGGATGCACCCGAGGGCGTAATATACACATTTTCCGGCGAGGAAGAGGGGCTGACCGTCAGCGTGCCGTCCGGGCGCTCCACACAGGCGTCGGTAAAGAACCGCGCCGCGTCCTCCATCAGGTCGTAGTGCTCGCGCAGGAAGCCTTCGTCCAGCGTAAAGCGGTAGTGCTCCGCAATATGCAGACACAGCCACGCCGCGCCCATCGGCCAATATGTTGCCGGGCAGTAGGTATCCTGCGGCGCGCAGTCGCCCCACAGGTCGGTATTGTGATGCGCCACCCAGCCGCGCGCACCGTACATTGCCTGCGCGACATGCTCTCCGTGGGGGCGCATGCGCTTCAGATGATCAAACAGCGGCAGGTGCATTTCGCTCAGATTGCACACCTCTGCAGGCCAGTAATTCATTTCGGTGTTGATGTTGATGGTGTACTTACCGTCCCACGCGGGATGGAAATCATCGTTCCAGATACCCTGCAGGTTGGCCGGGAGCGTCCCCGGGCGGGAGCAGCCTGCCAGCAGATAGCGCCCGAAGGAGAAGTACATCTCCTCCAGACCGTTGTCAGCATGGCTCTCGGCATATCGCGCAAGACGCTTGTCCGTAGGCAGCGCATCCAATGCATCGTCCCCGTTCAGGGTCAGGCTGCACCTGTCCATGATGGCCCGGTGCTCGGCGATATGGGCGGCCTTCACCGCGTCATACCCCGCGGCAACGGCATCTTCCAGCCTGCTCAGGCACTCGGACTGCAGATCGTCAAAGCGGTAGGACGTGGCGGCAGCAAGGAAAATATCCGCCGTTTCGCCTACATGCAGCGTATTGCCGATGACGTGCACGCCCTCGCCCACCGCGCGGCACACAGCCATATAGCGCACGCCGCCGTCGCCTGCCTGCCCGGAAAGCAGGATGGTGCAGTCATCCGCCTTGTCAATCCGGTTGACATAGCTGCCGCGCCGCAGCAGCACGCGGGCCGGGAAGCCCTCATGCCGCATGGCGAACACCTGATGCGGCGTGCTCATGAAGCTCTCGCGGGTGACAGCCTTTTCGCTGCGGATGTAACTGACACGATGCACACCGTCGCGGATATCCAGCTCGCGGCGATAATCGCTGACGGGGCGCTCATGTCGGGTCATGTCATGCCCGCGCATGTTGCGCATGCCATGCAGGCCCTCAGGGCGGTCGCCGCCCAGCTTCTCCAACACGATGCGCTGATCGTCCACACCCTGCAGCTCGTCCAGCAGCTCCTTACCAAAGGGCTTCGCGCTGCCGCCCTCCAGCTGCTGGAGGATCAGGTCGCACAGCACCTCATAGTGGCGTTCGCCGTCGGGGGTGGCCGTCAGCGCCTCCTCCGCCAGCATCTGGGCCTCCTCGATGCGGTCCTCGTCCAGCAAACGGCGCACCACCGGCAGGTACTTCTTCGCATCGGGGTTCACGCGATCGCGGAAACCGCCGTACCAGCAGGTATCCTCGTTCAGGCTGATGCGTTCCAGCACCGTGCCGCCAAAGATCATCGCACCCATGCGGCCATTGCCCAGCGGAAGGGCAATGTTCCAGTCCTTTGCGGGCGCGTCATACCACAGCTTCCAGTTCTTCATGGAGAATCCTCCCGGCTATTACGCATTACTTTTCCAGCTTCACACTGTCGTCAATGTCAAGCCATTCGCCCTTCACGCCGCGTACCTTCACGCCGCGCAGGTCCACGCCTACAGCGTTGCGCAGGAAGAAGCCCGCGCCCTGCATGTCATCCAGGCCGCTCATCATCGCCGGACGGCCGGGCTTGCCGTTTTCGTCCATCTCGACCACCACGTCCTGCATCGTCACGCCCTCCACCGGCATTTCCGCAAGGCCATAGAAGAAGCCCGCGCAGGCCGTGCACTGACGTGCGCGCACGCCGCTAATTGCCACATCCCGCAGGCAGGGGGTGCTCTCAGTAACCGGATAGGGCGTCTTCTCCCAGACATGCTTCATGCTCATATCCGTGCCGCAGGAGTAGTACATGTTGAACACAAAGGGGCACATGACCTTTTCCATCACCAGATTATTCAGCTGAATGCCCTCCACCGTGCCGCCGCGGCCGCGACGGGTTTTGAGGCGGATGCCGCGATCGGTCTCGTAGAATACGCAGGAGGATACGACCACGTTGCGCACATCGCCAGACATCTCGCTTCCCAGCACCACGCCGCCATGGCCGTGCAGGAAGTGGCAGTTGGCAATGATGATCCGTTCGCAGGGCTGACGGTTCGGGGTATCCTCCGTGCCGGACTTGATGGCGATGCAGTCGTCGCCCACGTCGATGGTGCAGTCGAGGATGCGCACATCCTGACAGGCGTCGGGGTTGATGCCGTCGGTGTTGGGGGAATCAGCAGGATTCTTGATGTTCAGCCCGCGCGCGGTGACATTGCGGCAGCGCAGGGGATGCACCGTCCACGCCGGGGAGTTCAGCAGCGTTACGTTCTCCAGCACCACATGCTCGCAGTCCGCGAAGCAGACGAGGTAAGGCCGGGGATACGCTGTCCGGCCCTGCTCGCGGATCTGCTTCCACCAGTAGCTGCCCTGACCATCCACCGTGCCGTAGCCGGTGACGACCACGTTCTTCGCCTTCTCCGCATAGATGCAGGCCTGATGCATCAGACCCGCATGGCCCTCAAACTCCAGATCGATCAGCGGGAAAGCCTTCGCGTCCTGATGGAAGCGCAGCGCAGCGCCGCTCTCGATGCGCAGGGTCATGTTGTCATACAGGCGGATGGAGCCCGTCGGGTACTCGCCTGCGGGCACGGTCAGCACGCCGCCGCCCTGCTGCTTCATGTCGTCGATGGCACGGATGAACGCCTCCGTCCAGTCCTTGCCGTCATGGGAATAAGCTGCGTAATCGCGGATATTCATTCTCTGTTCCTCCTGATCCGGCGCTTACTGCGCCATGTAGCTTTCATAGGCCTTGCGGTAAATCTCCAGTGCCTGATTGACGCCCATCCGGTCAAGCTGGGCAACAAAGGCGTCATAATTACTCAAGGGTTCCTCGCCGGTGATGAACTTCAGCACCATTTCGGTGATGTAGATATCCACATCGTCCATCACGCCGTCGCAGAAGGCCTTGTCCTCCACGCTCATGGAGATATAGGGCGGGTAGATCAGCGCTGCGGAGGCCTCCGCCCACGTCTTCTCGGCGATGAGCTGATCCTCCGGGTAGCTGGCCAGCACGACCGTCTCGCCGTCATATTTGGGAAAGGACGAATGACCGATGGCATAGTTGTACAGATTCAGCCAGCCCTTCTCCGGATCGGGGGACAGCGCCAGCTCGGTCAGCTGCTTCTTGCCGTCCACCCACTCCCACGATTCGCCCTCAACGCCCCAGGTCAGCAGGTTGCTGCCCTCCTCGGAGTACATGTAATCGATGAGCTTTACCGCCACCTCCGGATTCTTGCAGGAAGAGGTGATGACCGTCACGGTGCTTGCCATGTGGCCAGCCATCTCCTCGCGGGGGGTGTAACGCACGCCGGTCTGATTGTTGACAGGCCATGGCACAGCTGCCAAACTTGCGCCGGGCACGTTCTGCTCCATCTCCGGCAGATAGACACGCCAGGCGTTGTCCAGCCCGAGGAACGCGCCAGTCAGGTTGTTGACGATGTTCTCGTTCATCCACGATGATGAGTGGATCAGGCAGTTGCTGCCCAGCAGCCCCTCGACATACCACTTGTTCATCGTCTCCAGCCATGCCTTGTACTCCTGCTCCATGGGGCCGAAGGCAACCGTGCCGTCGGTCTTGATGCAGAAGGTACTCAGGACGCCGAAGGCCGGAGCAAAGTAGCTCAGGGACTGACCGTCAAAGGGGATCTCATCCTGATAGCCGTTGCCGTTGGGATCGCCGGTCTTGAAGGCCGTCAGCACAGCATACCACTCGTCGATGGTCTGCGGGCTTTCCAGGCCCAGCCTGTTCAGCCAGTCATCGCGGACGATGAAGCCCTGATAGGACTTACGGCAGATCTCCTCCACCGTCTGCATGGGGTTGATGGAAGGGAAATAGTACAGGCGGCCATCGGAGGTTTCGACCTCTTTGCGCAGTTCAGGCCGCTCGGTATAAATCTTCGTCAGGTTGGGAGCATACTGCGCGATCAGTTCCGTCAGGTCAAGGACGGCGCCATCCTCATACATGCGGTCGATACCCGCAGAATAGGTCCACATGATCACGTCCGGCAGCTTTCCCGATGCGACCATCATCTTGAACGCATCCTCACTGTTGCTGGGCGGGCACTCGAATACAACGTCCACGCCGGTAGCTTCTTCAATGGCGAGGATTCCCTTCATGCGGTTGTACAGCTCCACATCATCGCCGGGCATGTACCAGGTAATCTGCACCGTCTCTTCCACCGTCTTTGTGCAGCCAGCGGTCAGCAGCAGGATGAAAACGAATATGAACGCCAGAAAACATTTCTTCATACGCAAGCACCTCACCTTTATATACGCCTGTAATCATGTGCCCTCATTATACCATGAACACAGGCATAGACAAAAGTCTTTTGAAGAAATTAACTAAAAAGGGGATCGCCGGTCGCCCGACGACCCCCAGTGGGTCTACTTATGATGCTTTCATCAAGCGCGGATGATTAGTTGCCGCGGGCCATGAAGCGGTCGTAAGCTTCCTGGTACAGCTTAATCAGCTCTTCGATGCCCATCTTCTGGAGCTGCTCCATGTAGGCGTCGTAGTTGGTCAGAGGCTCTTCACCAGTGATGAACTTGTACTGCATCTCGGCGATGTAGGTGCCCATGTTCTCGATCTCGGCAACAGCCTTCTGGGCATCAACGCTCAGAACGATAGCGGCGGGATACTCCAGGCTGTTGTCGGCCAGAGCCCACAGCTTGGAAGAGTTCACATAGGTATCCTCACGGGTAGCCATGATGTACTCAGCAGCGCCCCAGCGCGGCCAGGAAGCGTGAGACATGGCATAGCGGTACTTGTTCGGGAAAGCGCCATCGTAGAAGTTGGTGCAGATCTCGTTCGCCCAGTCAGTCTCCTTGAAGGAGCCATCCTCAGCAATGTAGTAGGTGCCGCGGCCGCCGGTCCACTCCTGGGTGGCGTTGAAGGGATCGGAATCCTCAGTGCCCCAGGTGGTCAGGTTGGTGCCTTCCTCGGTGTACATGGTGTCGATCAGGCGGGCAGCAGCCTCGATGTTCTTGCAGTCCACGGTGATAACAACGCTCACGCGGTCACCGTAACCCATGCCGTAGTCGCCGGCATAGAACACGTCGGAGTTGTTGACATAGGTGGGCCACTGAACAGCCACGAAGTCAGCATTGGGGTTCTTCTCCAGAACCATGGGCAGGCGCTGCTCCCAGTAGTTGGACAGGCCCTTCCAGGAACCGGACAGGTCAGCGTAGATGTTGTTGTCCGCAGTCGCGGTGGGGGCGCCGGTCTCGTCCAGGAACACGTTCTGGATCAGGCCCTCGGCGTACCACTTGTTCATGGTCTCCAGGTAAGCCTTGTAGTCCTCGCCGTACTCGCCGTAGCCGACCTTGCCGGTCTCAGGATCGATGTACGCGCCGGAGCTGATACCGAAGGCAGGCATGAACAGGCCGATGCCGGCAGAGCCGCCGTCGAAGGGGATCTCGTCCATCTCGCCGTTGCCGTTGGGATCGCCCTCCTTGAAGGCGGTCAGAACTTCGTACCACTCATCGATGGTGGTAGGAGCTTCCATACCAACGTTGTCCAGCCAGTCCTGACGCATCATCAGGCCCCACCAGGTCACAGAAGCCTTCTCCAGCTCGGTGTTCAGGGGGTTGATAACGGTGAAGTACAGGTAGTTGCCGTCGTCGTCCATCAGGGTCTTGGCAACCTGAGGATTCTCCTCCAGCAGCTTCTTGTAGTTGGGCATGTACTGGTCGATGACCTCATTCAGGCGAATGATGATGCCATCCTGATACAGCTGCGCAACGCCGCCAACGTAGGAGTTGTTGTGCTGCCACTTGATGATGTCCGGGTAGTTGCCGGACGCCAGGATGGACAGGTACTGAGCCTGAATCTCATCGTTGGTGCCGCCGGGGATGTTCCACTCGATCTTAACGCCAGCGATGTCCTGAATCTTCAGCAGGCCAACCAGCGTGGGGCTCAGGTAGGGCTGGTACAGCGCGGTGCCGCCCGCCTCCATGACAGACACGGTGGGGACTTCTTCCGCCAGCGCAGGCGCGGCCATGGCAAGCAGCATGGTCAGCGCGAGCAGGGTAGCCAGAAACTTCTTCATGGGAAAACCTCCTTTTTGAAATGGGGTAACCGTATGTTCAACAGCAACAGCTGCCGACATCATAGACGAGGAATCCGATCGGATTTGTAAGCGTTATCACATATCCAAATGGTACCACATTTACGTCCCAAAATCAAGTGTTTTTTGTTCTTTTCGGAATTTTTTCTACCGATTTATAATCGGCAAAATGTAGCCCTATTTACATACCCGTCAGACCGCTGCGTTCAACGCCCTCCATGAAGCGGCGCTGCAGCACCAGATACATGACCATGATCGGCAGGATGCACAAGAAGGTAGCCGCCATGAGCATGGCCTCGTTGAACATGATGCCCTCGATCTCGTTGACCTGGATCATGCTGTGCTGCTCCTTGTTCAGGTCTGCGTACAGGGAGGGCAGACGGTTGGGCAGCATCTTCAGGAAAATGTCGGTGACATAGACGCCGGGCTCAAAGTAGTCATTCCAGTGCCACACGAGGGAAAGCACAGTACACACCAGCAGGGAGGACTGACTCATGGGCAGCATGATGTGGGTGTAGGTACGGATCGGGCCGCAGCCGTCCACGCGGGCAGCCTCCTCCATCTCGTAGGGCATGCCGGAGAAGAACTGGCGGAACAGGAAGATGAAGAAGCCGCCGTTCAGGCCGAAGCCCAGGAAAGTGGGGACCGCCAGAGGGAGATAGTACTCGCTGTTGATCCAGCCCCAGTTGGAGAACTGCATGTACTGCGGGATGATGATCGTCTGCACAGGCACGAGCATGGTCAGAACGACCAGCGTGAACAGCACACCCTTGAAGCGGAACTTGTACCGCGCAAAAGCGTAGCCCGTCATTGCACAGGAGAACACATGGCCCAGCGTACATACGATGGCGACGCGGGCGCTGTTCCACACGTAGCTGCCGAACTGCAGCCTGCGGTAGGCAACGTTGTAGTTGCTCCACGTCAGCTCCGAGGGCAGCCACTTGACGGTGATGTTGATGAGGTCATCATCCGTCATCAGGGACTGGGTGATCATCTTGATGAAGGGGTAGAGGAAGACGAAGCTCAGTGCACACAGCAGGAAGTAAAAGCCAAGCTTAAGGATGTTGTCACGGAGAAAGCGGGTCCAATGGCTCTTGTTCCTACGTACATTAGCGTTTTTATTCTTTGCCATGCTCCTCACTCCTTTCCGCCGGACACGAAGACATATCTGCCCACAACACCCATGCTCACGCCGCACATGAGCAGCGCAAAGGCGAAGTAGACCCAGCTCATCGCAGCGCCGTAGCCAAACTGCTGGTTCGTGAAGCTCATCTCGTAGATGTAGTCGATGATCGGATTGGTCGCATCGGTGAAGAAGGCGACAATGGTGTACACCAGATTCATCAGGATCACCGGGGAGATCATCGGCAGGGTGATCTTCCAGAACATTTCCCACTCGGTCGCACCGTCCACGCGGGCAGCCTCATAGAGCGAGTTGGAAATACCCTGCAGGCCCGCCAGGAAGAGGACGATCTGCACACCGGATTTCCACAGCACCACCGTGATGCGATCCAGCACGCCCTGCAGGAAATCCGTCAGGCTGTGGCCCAGCAGATTGGCAATCAGCTCCGGCACCACAATACCTGTGGTGATGGTCGTTCCGTCCGCGCCCATGCCCAGCATCTGCTTCATGACATAGCCCGCACCCAGCAGCACCGGGATGAAGAACGCCGCACGGAAGAAGCCGCGCCCCCTCATCGGACGGTTGATCAGAACTGCGATGACCAGCGAGAATACGAGGCAAATGGGGGTATTCAGCAGCGTATCGGTAATCGTCTGCACGAACATGGGAACAAAGTTGATGTCGTAGAAGAAGATGTGCTGGTAGTTGTCCAGCCAGACCCAGCCCATCTCAAAGCCCTTCAGCTTAAGGATCTCAGAGAAGGACAGGCGGATGGAAGTGATGATCGGGCCGGCAAAGAACAAGCACAGGCCCACCAGCCACGGCAGCAGGAAGATCAGCGCCTCACAGGAACGTTTCTGCTGCATGCTCATCCGGCCGCCGATCTTGCGCAGAGGCCAGGTCAGGAAGCGCAAAACGCTCTTCAGACCCTTGCCAATCAGCCCAAACAGCCAGCGGATCGGACGCAGCAGCTCCCCAAAGAAGCGGCTGATGGGATCAAGAATCACCCTGCCGATCCACGATTCGCCGATGATGCGCGGCAGATCCGTGTAGACGAAGACGTAGATCAGCAGCAGCGCCGCGAGGGCCGTGACCCAGTCGTGGTACGCCACAAATACGACGCTGGCGATGGCGAGGAGGATCAGTGCGGCTTTGCCGACGATCTTCAATCCTTTGGACAACCTTGTGGGCTGGCCATGGCTCTTGACAGCCTTCTGGGCACTCACTGCACTCCCTCCTTTACCACAAGATAGTCCTTGGCAGGGATGGTCAGGCCGTCAGCCTCCATCGCCTCGTTGCTGTAGTTCACATATACGACGCAGCCGTTGTCGTAGGTAACCTTATACAGATCAGCCGCCAGGCACTCATGCTTTATGATCAGCGCCGTGCGCACCGCCTTCAGGTCACCCTCGGAGAATGCCCTGGCGATCTCAGCCACCTCGTCGATCCACGCGGTATACTGCGCGGTGAACAGGCTCTGGTAATCGGTGTACATCAGCTCCTCTGTGCTGCCCCAGGTCAGCTCGAAGTAGGGCATGTAGCCCATCTCGACCCAGCGGAGCGTCTCGCGCTCCAGATCGCTGGAGAGGTTGCCGGGGGTGCCGGTGTAGTCACGCACGCCGTGCATCACGATCTGGTAGAAGGGCACGGAGGTCGTGGTGAACTGGAAGCCGCTGTCATCGTAGGGGATCTCCGTCATCAGGTCTGCCTGCTTCGCCAGGGCAACCGCGCCGCCCACAACGCTCACATGCCCCAGAGATTCCTTCGCCTCGGCCAGCATCTTCAGGTAGGTGTCAAGGCTGTCGGCAGAGGTGTGGTAGTGGCTGCTGTTGTAGTTGAAGGTAACGCACTCGCCAAGGAACTCGAAGCGTACGCCGTTCACGTCCAGCTTTTCCGCCTGCTTGCGGAAGTCGCTGAATTTCTGATACATCGCCTCCGGGCTGAGGATGAACACATCCTCCTCCTCGTTGGTCAGGATGGCGTAGTTGCTCAGATAGACGACGTCGTTGCGCTTGGAGTAGCCCCAGGAATCCTTGTCGGCCTCCACGAAGTTGGCCGTCAGGCTCAGAGTGCTGCCCATGCTCTCTGCCTTCTCCATCAATCTGGTCAGCTCCGCATTATTGCCAATGGAGCCAACCACGGGAAAGCGGTCGGGCGTGCTGCCATAGCCGCCCTTAGCCCAGCCCTTCAGAGAGATCTGCACACCGCCGATCCCCTTCTCCGCCAGCGCGTCGAGGATATCATCAGCCTGTGACAGCGTGGTCACGGTGCGCTGCGTGTCAAACAGAAGGCCCTCCTCCGGTGCAGACATGAACAGGTCAACAGCCACGTCCTGCTCGTTCGTCCGGCGCTCGAAGCCCTGGTCGTTGAGCAGGTAATCGCGGTACGCCACGGCCATGTCGCTGTAGGTGTCCTTGCCCTCCGGCAGGAACATCAAGCGCAGGGCATAGTCCGTTTCCATGGCCTTCTTGTCATAGGTCTTGATCGAGCGGGCGTCGCTGACACGCAGGTCGTCGAAGCCTCGGCGATACTGGAAGTTGGCGTACACGCTGTTCAGCGCAACGATCTTCGTGGAGGAGTTGACTGCGATGCGGGCGCTCTCCGCGCCATCCTCGATCACCGCAATCATGGCGTTGCCGCCGATGGAAATGCCGTAGACCGGCATCATGACGTTGGGGTCCTCCTGATCGAAGAAGTCCAGCACGCTCTCACGCTTCTCAAGGCTGCCGTAAACATTGAAGTATTGTGCAGTCTCCTTGAAGTGAGCGTAGTCCTGGAACTCCAGGATCGCACCGGAGCCATCCGGGTAGAAGAGGAAGCCGTCCGCATTGTCAGAGCCGGAGCAGAGGTAGGGCAGCATGTCGATGGACACGATGGAGAACACATCCTGCTCCCCGGCCAGCGTGTCAATCAGCGCGCCCGGAAGCTGAACCAGCTCCGTTTCACCCTCCTGCACCAGAGCGCACTGGACGCTGCCATTGACCATCTCATAACCCATGTCCAGCGTCACTGTTGCACCCCACAGCGCCATCAGCTGCACAGTGTCCATCTGAAACCGTTTGTTGTCATAGCTGCAGTTGACCACCGCGTTCTCGTAGAGTTCGCCATTCTTCTTGACGGTGTTGCCCTCCTCGTTGACGGTGCTCACTACCCAGTGGATACCGTCGGAGGCCATCGCCAGCTCCTTGCCGTCCGTCGAGGTCAGTACGATGTTCTTGGGGAGCTCCAGGACATAGTAATTAATGATCTGGTCATAGGGAACGCTCACAAGCACCGTGTCGTTCTCCAGTACGATGTCCACTGACAGCCGCAGCCGGTAGGAGCCCAGATCGTAATGGGCACGCACGCCGTTCTCGATCAGCTCATAACCGGTAGACAGCTGCTTGTCGTTGAGCAGAACAGCATTGGTGATGGAGCCCGCGCCCTTGACAAGGTTGGTGATGTTGACGATCAGCAGGCTGTTGGCCTTCTTCAGGTTCAGGCCGGCCAGCTTGCCGGTAAAGGTCGGGTCGTTCATGGAAGATGACCAAGTAACGCCGGTCTCCTTATCCTCCACGTCGAAGCCGCAGTGATCCGCCTTCAGGTACAGCGCCAGGCGGTCGTTTTCCGCCACGGGAATCCGATCATCTGCCTTAGCCATCGCGAGGCCGAAGGACATCAGCAGCGCGAGGCACAGGACAATCAACTTTTTCATCATCTCATCCCTCCTGCATCAGTCGATCCGGTAGATCACTTCATAGAACATTTCCTTCACCATCGTTACGAACTGGGAGCTGATGGTATACAGGAGGATGACGACCGCCCAGATCATCACCATAGTGAACAGAGACAGAGCGATCATCAGCACCGTTTTACCAACGGAGTAGCCGTTCATTTCCTTGAGCGCGACGATCATCAGCAGCACGACCCATGCGAGGATGCCGATCTCAATGGTGCCATACAGCCCCAGCTGATTGCCATCCATCAAACGGGAGGCGACATTCAGGATGGGGGTGAAGACGATGTAAGGCGTCAGCGCGTAGGAGGAGAAGAGCAGCGTTTCCCGGAAGAGGGTCTCGCCGTCAAGGATGGTAGTCATGGCGTAAGACGCCAGCACCCACGTCAGCACCGGCACAAAGAGCTTACCGCACTCCAGCAGCAGGTTCGCCTTGCGCACGGACACGGCAGCCAGCGGATAGTGCGTGACATAGATGGAGAAGATACGCACCGCCAGCGCCAGCAGCATCAGGATGATGACCGGCCACCAGTTCATCTTCCTGTCGCGCTGCTTCTTGATATGCTCCGTCACCACGATGGGATGGAACAGGGTCATCAGACACAGCTTCAGGCTCTCGACCATGTTACAGCCCCCTTCCCATCTGTACGTCGTCCGCCCACTGGTCAGCCTTGCGCTTGGCAAGCCCCAGGAGCTTGAGCAGCAGGAAGCCGCCCACAAAAATCACCGCCACCACCGGTACGAAGTACTGGCGGAACAGCTCATGACGATACTCGCCAAAGGCTTCTGAGTAGCCTTCCTTGTCATCGGCCAGGTAATAGGACTCCAGCGCGGCTTCCCATTTCTCCTGCTTACCCATGACCTTCGCCACGCCCTGATGAGCCAGCGCGTAGTTGCTGTCGATCTCCAACACCTGCTTCCAGTAGCCCAGCGCCTCCTCATACCGGCCCTCGCCATGCAGGGTAACCGCCTGATGGATCAGCTGGATGAAGTGGGTGGGTTCGAACACGGTGATGGAACCGGTGCTGTAATCCAGCACATACAGCCTGCCCTGAGAGTCAGCGTCGATGCTGATGGGGATCTGGAACAGGCCGCCCACCGTACCGATGCCGCCGAAGGTACACAGAAGATTGCCCTCCTGATCATACTGGTAGATCAGGCCCGTCAGGCGGTCAACAACGGTGATGATGCCGTTGTCCTCCACCGTGACGTCCGCAAGGGTGGGCGTGAGGGGCTTGCCCTCCTCATCCTCGAGGGTGAAGCCGTACTTCTCCTCGGGGTAGGTGTTGTTGCCAACGGAGTTCAGCTTGCGGATCTGCGCGGTATCCTTGTTGGAAAGGATGCCGTAGATCATGTTATCCGCGCCGATGAAGAAGTTGGAGTAGCTGGCAGGCTCCTGCTTGACCGTGCGCTCGATCTGGCTCTTGGTGCCGAACATGCGGATCAGCGTACGGGAAAGGGAGAAGCCCACTTCATCCGCGCCGAGGTAGCCGCGGAAGGCATTGTTCTCATCCAGCGCGATCAGGTTTGCGCCCTTGAGGACGTAGATGTAGCCGGTGTTGGCCACGAAGAGCTTCTGCACGTCGAAGGTGAAGTTGTTCTCCAGCAGCGCGGAGTCAGGCTTCACGTAATCCTTGCGGTGCGTGCGGTCGGCGTTGAGGGTCGTCAGGCGCAGGTTTCCGGTATCGGCGATCCACAGCGAGAGATCCTCGCCCACATACACGCCGCGGGGCTTGTTGAGCTTCTTGCCGCCGGACTCGGTGATCTCCTCGACCACCTCGCCCTCCAGCGTCATCTTCAGCACACGGTTGTTCTCCGTGTCGGCGATGTAGAGCATGTCGTCGGGGCCAATGAAGAGATCCTCGGGGTGCTTGAGGAAATCGTACTCGTCCAGGTTCTTGTAGGTCGCATAAACCTCATAGGCCGCGGGAATCGGGATGTAATTCTCATCCTTATCTGCCACAAAGGCGTCCATGCCCACCACCGCCGAGGCACTCGTCGCGCCCGTCAGGAGCAGCAGCGCCATGAGAATGGTGACAAATCGTTTCATCATGTTCCGCTCCCCCCTTAGGACTTGATGCCGGAGTAGGACATGGTTTCCATGACCTTGCCGCGCATGAAAGCAAATACAAGAATGGAGGGCAGCGTCGTCAGGAACGTCGCCGCGCCAACGGTACCCGCACGGGCCACCACGCCAGCGCCGCCCTGCAGGGTCTGCAGCGCCAGCGGCAGGGTCTTGAGCGCATTGGACTGGATGAAGATCAGCGGAGAGAAATAATCGTTCCAGTTGTTGACGAAGGAGAACACCGCCAGCGTCGTCCAGGCGGGCTTCAGAAGCGGCATGGCGATCTTCCAGAAAATACGGAGTTCCTTTGCGCCGTCAATGCGCGCCGCCTCCAGGATGGAGTCCGGCAGCTGCTCGCAGAACTGCTTCACAAGGAAGAAGTTGTACGCCACGGCGATCTTGGGAATGATCAGCGCCAGATACGTATTCACCAGGCCCAGCCCATTGACCACCAGATAGTTGGGGATGGTCGTCACATGGCTGGAGAAGGACAGCGCTGCCACGACGATGGCGAAAATGAATCCCGAGCCCGCCGGCTTATGCTTCACCAGGCCATACGCGCCCAGCGAGCAGACCATGATGGATGCAACCACCGTCACCACAGTCGTGAACAGGCTGTTGAAGATGTAGCGCGTGAAGGGCACAGTCGAGGAAGACAGGGAGGTCAGCAGATCGGAGAAGTTGCGCAGGGTCGGCTTCTGCACGATGATACGCGGCGGGTACAGGTACAGTTCATCCAGCGGCATCAGCGCGCGGCAGACCATCGCAAACAGGGGCAGCGCGCAGAAGAGCACCATCACCAGCAGGAACAGGTACAGCATGATCTGCGCAAAGGAAGGCCGGTGCAGACGGATACGCTCCTTGCCGATCTTGAGCGACGGCAGCGGATGCCTCTGCTTCTTGTTAAAATGGATCGCAGTCAATTTTCTGGCCCTCCTTTCATCAGGTATCATCGCGGAAGACGCGCATACACACGCGGCCCAGCACAAAGGTGATCAGGAACAGCACCATGGCAACCGCCGACGCATAGCCCATGTTGAAACGGGTAAAGGCGTAGTCGTACAGGTGCGCAACGATGGTGTGCGCAGAGTAGTTGGGGCTGGGCATGCCGGCCACGGCTGTTGCCACGTCGAACACGGCAAACGCGCCGACAATGGAGTTGATCGCGCCAAAGAGCATCTGGGGCTTCATCAGCGGAATGGTAATGAAGCGCAGCTCCTGCCACTTGTTCTTGATGCCGTCCACACGGCCCGCCTCGTACATCGACGGGTCGATGTTCTGGAAGCCCGCCAGGAAGCTGAGAAAACCGTTGCCCATGGACATCCACACAGAGATGATCATGATGACCGGCAGGACGTAGTTGGCGTCCTTGGTCCACAGGATCGGCTCCATGATCACGCCGAAGCGCAGCAGCAGGTTATTGATGTAGCCGTAACGGTCGCCGGAGAAGAGGATGAGCCAGATGGTGGACATGGCTACGCCGCTGGTCAGCGAGGGCGCATAGAACGCCAGGGAGAAGAATCCCCTTCCCTTCTTCACCAGCGTGATGATCCACGCCATGATGAAGGAAGCGAAATACCCCAGCGGACCGGTCACAACCGCAAGCACCAGCGTATTCTGAAGGGAGATAAGGAACACATCGTCATCCAGAATGAGCTGTGCGTAGTTATCCAGACCCACAAAGCCGGGCGTCTGGATCATGTTGTAGTTGGTCAGGCTGTAATACATCGCCACGGCCACAGGCACGATGACGAAGATCGCAAACAGGATCAGGAAGGGCAGCAGGAAGGCATAGCCGATCGCATTTTTACGCAGCCACTCCTTCACGCCGCCATTGTGTTTCTTCTGGGTAATGGCAGTCACGGGCTGTCCCTCCTTTTTCATTCAAGTCCAAATTCCTTGCGCTTGTTGTAGAGCTCCTTGTTGATGTCCTTGACAGCCTCTTCCAGGGAGTCGCGGGCATTCTCGTTGTTGACAACCACACGATTCCACGCGTTGATGATATGACGGCCGGTGAAGTAGCCGCCGGGAACAATCAGCTGCTCCTCAGCGCTCTCCATCTGCGCACGGATGATCTCCGCATGGCGCTGGTCCCACGGAAGGGAGAAGAACGCCTCCACGTTGGCCGTGTTCCAGCGGGCGCCAGTACCCAGCACCGCCTCCAGCTCGCGGCCATAGCGGGTCTGCGTATCCTCGGACATCCACCACTTGAGGAATTCCCACGCCGCCTCCTGCTTGTCGGACTGAGCCAGGATGACATTGGCCGTGGCGGCCGTCGTGCCCACCGCATGGGACACCGTACCATCCGCCTGCTCCGTGCCGGGCACGGGGGCGATGGACCAGCGGCCGTACAGCTCAGGAGCGCTCGTCATCAGCTGCATGTAGGTGGAGAAGTTGCCGATGCCAATGGGCATCGTGCCGGTGCGGATGCGGGTGAAGAAGTTGCTCTCCGCGTCGATGCCGTAGTTGGCATACATATCCGTCCAGAACTTGAAGGCCTGATAGGCCTCCGGGGTATCCAGCGCGGAGGATTCGCCGTCGTTGTTGTAATAATCGCCGCCCATCTGCAGCAGCAGCATCGTGAAGCCGCGCAGCGCGCCGGGCGAATTGGAGGATACAGAGGTATCCACCGGCAGCGAGAAAGCCATATTATTCTCGTACAGGCGGGGCAGGATGGACTGATACAGATCCGTCCATGTTTCAGGCAAAGTTACGCCCAGCTCCTCCAGCACGTCCTGACGGTAGATCATCACGGAGAAGTCCATCGTCTCGGGCAGGGCATACACGCCGCCGTTATAGGTGTAGGGAATCAGGCTGGACTCGTAAAACTGCTTGGCAACCTCCCCGAAATCCGCAAACTGTGTCAGATCGACCACAGCCTCACGGAAGGCAAACTCACCGGGCAGGTTGTAATCCACCGAGAGGGCCACATCCGGCGCAGTGCCGGAGGTGACGCTCAGCAGAATGGTGTTGACAGAGCCCGTCGCCAGCTGGCCCGAGGGCAGCACATGCAGATTGACGACAATCTTACCGCCGGTCGAAGGGGTGAACTCCTCGTCGCACATTTCCTTGAGGATCTCGCCCCATTCCGTGCCGCGGCCAATCCACACATCCAGCACGACCTTCTCCTGGGCGTCCGCGGAGTCCTCATCCACAATCAGGCCGACGGAATCGTAATCCTTATAGAAGGAAGCGATGAAGTTCTCGCCCGTCACGCCCAGGCGTTCAATGACGCCGGAGGTGCTGACGCTGACCTTTTTTTCCGGCGCAGTCAGCATAATGTAGTCGACAGTCAGCGGGCACTTCTCCATGGAGGAGATGTACGTGCCCAGATTGGACTGCGCGTTGTCCAGATCACTCAGCGCGCGCGGGATACGGTCCACATCTTCGGCGAAGAATTTCAGCTGGTCGATGATCTGACGGTAGTTGTTCTCCATGGAGGTGGTCTCGTTGGAGATGGAGGCCAGCAGATCTGCGCACTCGGTCAGGCGGCCCGCCAGATAGGTCAGCTGATTGTGCAGATCGGGCATGGTGCGGTAGAGATCGTACTCATAGTTGTAGTCCGGCTCAGTACCGGTAATCTTGACGATCTCGCGCTGCATCGCGCCAAGATAAGCTGTGTCCGCCTCCGTACGCGTCATGATCTCGCCGATCGGGCCCAGCTTTACCACGGCTGTCAGCGTGTGCTCGCCCTCGGTGAGGTAGAACTGGTAGGGCTCGCCGTTCTCATCACGGAGCGTCTCGCCGTACCACTGGTTGCTGTAGGGGAAGGAGTACAGGCGCATCTCCTCAAAGGGGATTTCGCCGTCGATCATAATCTGGCGGTAAGAGGGCATGCCCGGGTCCTGCGCCTGCGACACCTTGAAATGGATCGCATACAGACCCGTTTCCGGCACCTCGAACTCCCAGGTGACCGCCGCATTGCCCAGACGCCAGCGCCAGCCGCCCACCACGTTCAGCACACGGTTTGCACCGGAGCGGGGCTCCGTCCTGGGATCAGCGTCAGATTCACGGCGAACAACATTCTCACTGCGCCACAGGCTGTTCTCCGCCTGCAGCTTGACCTCCACAGCCTCAGAGACAGAAGCATAGCCCAGCCGGGCATATTCCGCCGCCTTTTCCGCGTATGCGGGGTAGGTTTTCGGAGCAGCAAACGCCACCGTGCCCAGCAGCACAGGCTGATCCACATAGCTCAGGGTGATCTCGTGCACGCCGGCAGTCAAATAGAAACGCAGGGGATCAACATAGATGCCCTGACCATCCGCCACACGAACCGTCTGCCACAGGCGAACCTCGGTCTGCTTGGGCCACACCTCATCGTCGATGGAGTTCCGGCGGCCAATCTCCTCCGCTGCCTCTTCAAACCGGCGATAGAGGCAAAGGTTGTTGGCCTCCTCATAAGGCACCGCACCGTCAATCAGCAGCCTGCGCTGAATCTTGGCTTCGTTGCCGCCCTCATTGAAATAGGTAATTTCCAGCTCATACAGGCCGTCGGCAGGAACGTCAACCGTCCAGGTGACGGCGCTGTTCGCCGTGCCCGTCCGCAGCGCCTTGACAGCCGATCCGTCCGGGCCGGCAGCATCGGTCAGCGCCGCATCGCCCGACAGGACAGCCATTTCCGGCGTCAGCTCCAGCCGTGTGCCCGCCGGCGCATACGCATACGCCGCGTAAACCTCCAGCGCTTCCTCATAGCCGATCACCTCGTCGGTATCAAACGCATAGAGATCCGACCAGTCCTCCGCCAGCGCGGGGCAGACAAAACATACCAGGGCCAGCAGCAGTGCCAGCATTGCGCTCCGTTTCACTTCGGCGCCTCCTTACTCAGCCGGGAAGCCCCGGCCCCTGATGATCGTTGGTGACAGAGTCAGTACGCCCTGCCGTCGTTCAAGAAAATTGTTGCACGAAAAAACAGGGTTTTCAATCTTCAAAAACCCCGTTTCATGTGTTTTAAGGTCATCATTTTCCCCTTTTGTACAGTTTTGCAACCTAAAAAAACGTAGATCAAGCCCTTTTCCATATTCATTTTTTATGATTCCGGGAAATTCTTTGGAACACAAAAGACAAGTATGATATAATGAAATCCCGGATCGTTCCCACCACATACAGAAGGGATGGCGTAGACGCTGATGCTGAAGCGCTCCAGAACATACTATAAATATTTGCTTTCCTACGTAGCGCTGCTGCTGACTGCCGTGATTGCACTGGTGGTTTTCTCGCAGGCTTTTTTCGTCGTGCAGCTGCGCAGCAATCTGATGGAAACGCACCGGAGCCGCCTGCGTCAGACCGTGCAGAAGCTGGACAGCGATATCCAGCAGATCTACACCATCGATTATCAGATCTCCAGCGTGAACGAGAATTTCCTCTCCTACTACCTGTCTGACCAGAGTCCCATGCGTGATCTTCGCATCGTCAACGAGTTCAAGAATCTGTTGGCGCCCCTGTCCTTTATCAGCGAAATGGCACTGGTAGAACGCGACGCCGAAAATGTGTACACCTCCACCGCCGTATATGCCAAGCCCCTGTTCTTCAGCAATATCTTCGCCTTTGACGAATGGTCAGACCCTGAAGCGGATCTGGCGGCGCTCCGCGGCCGTATCGTCCGCCCGGCAGAGCGCATCAACGCCACCGCCCGCTACATCACCTTCATCAATGAAGCCTCTGTTTTTTCCCGCCTGCAGGATACGGTGCAAATGTACTTCGTGAAGGAATCCTACTTCATCGGGCAGCTCGCCCCCGAGGGAGAGGAAGGGCAGGAGGGCGCCATCTGGGATGCTTCCGGCCGTCTGATCGTGTCCACGCTTCCCATGAGCTCGATGCCCACCGGCAGCAGGCTGCGCCTGAACGGCACGGAATACCTTGTCCTGAACGAACCCTCTGCCGTCATGGACTGGACGTACACCTTCCTGCTGCCCGCCTCCACCTGTCTTGCGCCCATCCACCGCGCGCAGATCACCCTGCTTGTCTTTATGCTGGTGCTGCTCATCATGGGCGCGCTGGTCATCCACTATGCGATGCAAGTTAATTACAAGCCCATCAAGGAGCTGACGCAGGCATTGGGCGCATCGACGCAGGGCGACGAACTGAGCTCGCTCAAGGACGTCATCAGCTCGCTTTCCGCGCAGAACGAGCATATGCGTGCACAGCTCATGTGCTCCCCCGACGGGCAGGCGCTGCGGGATACGCTGCTGTTTTCCCTGCTGAAGGGCAAATTCAGCTCCTTCGAGGCCTTCAATCAGGAAGCTGCGCCGCTGGACATGGTCTTTGACAAGCAGTGGTATCAGGTGCTGATGCTGCGCCATTTCGGCGAGGACGAGGAGGTTCCGCGCGAAAGCCTTGCCAGCGCGCTGGCAAGCGTTCTGGGACCGGACTACACCTTCCACTTCCGCGAACTTTTCGAGCCCTCCATGATCGTGTGCCTCGTAGGTATGCCGGAAAACTGCGAAGACGATCTCCACCAGCGCTGTCAGCGTCTGCTGGACGTCTGCGCGCAGGAGCACGCGCTCTCCTTCACTCTCGGCATGAGCGGCTGCTATCAGGACATCCGGCAGATTACCGCCGCCTGCTTTGAAGCCACGCAGGCCGTGCGTGAATACTTCATCCGCGGCCGGCACCAGCTGATCCGTTACAGCGAACTCAACCGTACGCTGGATATCCATGACAACGTCCTGATTGAGCTGCGCGATCTGCCGGCAAAGAAGCCGGAGCAGCAAATGGTGCTTCTGCGGCAGTTTGTCGGGACGCTTAAGGAACGCAAGGTTCCCGCTCTGCTGGCGAAGAGCTACTGCAACTCCGCCGTACAGCTGCTCCTGTCTTCCAACGCCGACCGTGCGGTCAACATGGAGGATCTGTTCACCATCAGCTACCTGCGCACCGCCGACGATTACCTCGCCTTCATGCTCCATATGCTGGCTCCAGAGCCCGAACCTGAGACCGCCCAGGCTCATCAGGAGCCCGTCTCCGAGCTGCTGGGCCGCATTTACGCCTGCATCGGCGAAAACTATGACGACTGCAACTTCTCCATTCAGGATGCGGCAGACCGTCTCGGCCTCTCCGGCAGCTATCTGAGCCAGTACTTCAAGCAGCAGACCGGCAATACCCTGACCGGTTACGTTGCCGATCTGCGCATTCGCAAGGCCTGCACGCTGCTGGAAAACACCGTAATGCCTCTGCAGATGATTTCCGAATCCGTCGGTTACTACAATCTGAACTCCTTCATCCGCCGCTTCAAGCAGATTACCGGCGTCACTCCCGGCGAATACCGCAAGGCGCATCAGTAAGGCTGCTCGGCCATGCCGCTTCTTGGCCCGCAGTCAGCAGCAATTGCATATATAAAGGGAGACTGGCTTCTCATTTGCCAGTCTCCCTTTTTTATACCCTCGGGCGTCTGCTTCAACCTTCTCGAAACAACCCGTTCCGTCAGCGCGTTCTTCCCTGCGGCTCGCTTTGCCGGACATACCAGTCCATGCCGTCTGTTTCAAGGACAATTTCTCCCGCCCCCGAAAACATCAGCGGCAGATCGCGGTTGCCTGTCTGCCGGACAAGCGCGGGCGCTTCATCCGGATTGCTGGTGCAGATGACCAGCTCCGGACTGACCTCAGTAAGGAATTCGGCAACCATCGCGTTTTCGCCATGATGCGGCGCTTTGACGATCTCCGCCGTCAGTGCGCCATCGGGCAGCGCCTTCATGATATCCTTCTGCGCGTTGCCGGACAGATCCGCCAGCAGCAGGACGCGGCTCTCCCCGAAGGTGATCATCTGAATCGCGCTGCGGTCATTCACGCCGGGATACGCCGTGCTGCGCCAGATGGTCATGGACGCACCGCCAAGAGGGAACACATCGCCATCCCGCACCAGCCGAAAGGGAATGCCGCCATGAAATGCAGCCTGTACCGCCGCCTGATGGTAGTCGTCTCCCTCCCAGTCCGCCGCAAAGGGCGACATGAACCGCCCGGGCTTGTAGCCCCAGCGCATCAGGTTGGTCAGCCCCTCGACATGGTCATTGTGAGGGTGCGTGTTGAGGAAGTACTTGAAATCCGTCAATCCGCGCTTCTCCAGATCGCTGCGCACCGCCTCCGACCAGGAGGCGTCGCCGCCATCAATGAGCATCGCCTCACCGCCGCATTCCACGAGGATCGCATCCGACCGCCCCGTTTCCAGGAAGGTCACGCGCAGCAGCTCCCGCTCCGCCCAGTCAGCCGGAGTCTCCGCGTCAACGAATATCTCCGCGCGGGCAAGAACAGGCAGTAAAATCAGCATCAGCAGGATCATCAGGCGGCGCATGGCATTGGCTCCTTTGCTTTTTTCCGTTCCATCATCATAGCACAATCCGCGCGATTTGTCATCGTCCATGAAAAAAGGTGAATTTTCCCCTTGTCCCAACGCGTCGATTACGGTACAATATCCTCAACACAAACATGCAGGAGGAATCGTGTATATGGAAGCTCTCAAGCGCAAGATCGAGCAGGAAGGCGTGGGCGTGGGGCAGGAGGTCGTCAAGGTTGACATGTTCCTGAACCACCAGATTGACGTTCAGCTGGCCATCCAGATGGGACAGGCTTTCTGCGAAGCTTTCCGGGATGATCAGGTGGACTGCATCCTGACCGTCGAAGCCAGCGGCATCATCACCGGCATGACAACCGCCATGGCCTTTGGCAACATCCCCGTTATCTTCGCAAAGAAGGGCGAGCGGCGCAACATCGGCAGCGATGTATACACAGCCGAGGTCTATTCCTTCACCCATCAGAAGAGCAACGTCATCCGCGTCAGCCGCCAGTATCTGCGTCAGGGCATGCGTGTGCTGATCATTGATGATTTTCTCGCCAACGGCGCGGCACTCAACGGCTTGATCTCCATCGTGGAACAGGCAGGCGCGGTGCTGGTTGGTGCAGGCGTGTGCATCGAGAAGGGCTGGCAGCCAGGCGGCAGGCTTCTGCGCGAAAAAGGCGTCAAGCTGGTCTCGCTGGCCATTGTGGACGCCATTGAAGATGGCAGGCTTATCGTTCGCAAGGACGGATAAGTCCTTCTCATGCAAAGGGGTATGGATTCGGGCATTCCCGTTTTCATACCCCTTATTTTTCTTTTTACGGTAATTTGGCAGCAATCATACGCGAGGTTTTCCGCATTGATGTTTACAGGCAGTCAAGAAGCGCAGCAATCCACCATTGCCACCCGTTGCGCGGCACGTCTGCAGGACACAAAAAGGAGCCCATGCAATTGCACAGGCCCCTGCAAATGTTTCCGGATTACTCGGCAGCTTCAGCAGCTTCCTCGGTGGTTTCCTCGGCAGTTTCCTCAGTGGTTTCCTCGGCAGCTTCAGCGGACTCCTCGCTCATGAAGGCCTGCGCTTCAGCAGAGTACACGATCTCCGCTTCGGCCATCCAGGCTTCCAGCGTGCTGTTGTACACGGTGGACCGCTCGGCAGAGAGCAGCTCGGCACGCAGGGTCTCGGTCAGCTCAGCAGTCAGCTCCACAGCGCCGGCAGGAATGTCGCGGACATACTGCAGGATGTGCACGCCATAGGAACCGACAACGGGCGCGGTCACGTCGCCAACGTTATCCACGGTGAAGGAAGCGTCACGGAACGCCGGATCCCACATGATGGAATCCATATGCACGGCGTAGCCCTCCGCGATGGTGGCCGCGTCGGTCATGCCGGGATCAGTGGAGTACTGAGGGATCAGGCTGGCGAAGGACTCGCCGGCAGCCAGCTTGGCGTTGATCTCGTCGATGGTCGTCTGCACAGAAGCGATTACCGCCAGACGGGCAGCCTCCACCTCTTCAGCGGTCACCAGCGTATCGGTCACCTCAGTGCCTTCCTCCAGCGCGCTCTGCTGCTCCTCATACTTGGCCTGCAGGTCAGAATAGGCAGTCAGCACGGTCTCCTCAACGCTCAGCAGGATATGGCTCATGCCGCGGTAGCCTTCGGGAACATAGTACAGATCCGTGACATAATCGCTCATGCCGTACATGGCGTACATCTGGTTCATGTACTGAACTTCCTCATAGGCGGCAGCGTTGCCCTTGTAGGAAACCTCATCCGCAGCAACCAGGGAGTCAAAGTGCGCCTTGACCTCCTCGTCGGTCACCTCCGCGGTCTTGATGATCTCAGCATAAAGCTTGTCATAGTTGGCGTAGGTAACGGTCTCTTCGATATAGGTTTCCTCGGTATAGCCCATGGACTCCAGCTCAGCCAGCACCTGCAGCAGCTTGGCGGCACGCTCATCCTCGGTGGAAGTCTCGGTGATGCCATAGTAGGTCAGACCTTCGTTGATGACGGCTTCCCAGTCCGCCTTGGCAGTCTGGGCAGCGGCAGCCTTTTCTTCCTCGGTCATGGCCAGATTCATCTCAACGATCTTCTGATCCATCAGCTTGTACTCAATGGCGGTCTTCATGGCCAGCTGCCGAAGCAGCGCCACGAAAGTCGCATCGTTCACATCGTAGCCATAGGTGGTATAATACTCCTTCATGCTGTTGAGGTACTCCTCATACTCAGCACGGGTCACGGGGGTGCCGTTGACAGTCGCCAGGACGTCCTCGGCGGTGGTCTCAGCCAGCGCCGGCAGGCACAGCATCAGTGCCATCAGCAGCGCCAGCAGGCGGGTAATCATCTTCATAGAACAGGTTCCTTCCCTTCTGCCCGCGTCAGGCGCAGGCTCTGTTCTCTATTATGACACGAATTCGCGTTTCGCGCAATGCCTTTCATGAAAAGTTACAGCACATTCACATTCTTTCGCGCTCCAGCCAACCGCAAGCCTTCCTCATGGCAAAGGCAACACGACCCGCGTATGATCCTGCGGCTCCTCCATCAGGATGCTCCGGATATATGTCGCCATGAAGGAGGGCTGCTGCTGCCATCTTTCCGGATGATCACCGCTCAGGTCGGCCTGATCCATCCTTCCGGAGAAATACGCCGTATTCAGTTCCGCGAACCATGCGGCCAGCTCCGGGATGTCTGCATCATGCCAGATGGCCTGTACAGCCTGTGCAGCAGCCGTCGTACGGAAGAACTCCTCTGAATAGGCGGCAAAATCCAACAGCGCCTCGTCTGTAAGCCCCCGGCGTTCCGCCCACGCTGATACATCCACCGAGGCCGTTTCGTATCCTGCAGCATCCCCCAGCGTCAGCACACCATATTGATTCGGGTAGACCGACAGCGCCGATGTGACAATCTCCGGTACGCTTCCGTCTCTGCGGATGTGCTGGATATGCATGTGACCGCTGACATTGCACACAACCGGCCCTGCGGCATAGAGTGCCTCCAGCTGGTCTGCTCCGCCGATGATGTAATTCGCCGTAAACAGCGCATTGTGTCCCAGCAGATTCTGATGGCTGACAGCAATGACGCGTGCACCGGCGCTTCGGGCGTCCTCCAGCTGACGCTGTACCCACGCGAGCGTCTCGGGACGGACAGCACCGGGCGCTTCAGGCGTGTTCACATCCAGCATCAGGATGCGCCAGTCCTCTGTCAGCTGCCGCACATAGCTCAGCGAGGCCGGATCACAGGCAAGCGCATCGTCGTATCCCATGGCAGCATAGATCTCCCGGAACTGCGCCGCTGTAACGTTCTCCACAGACGTATACCCATCGCCGCAGAAGGCATGTGCAGAGGTATTCAGGTCGTGATTACCCGGCAATACCAGCACAGGAATGCCTGCATCCACGATCCGCTGCAGCTTTGCAGCAAGGTCGACATGACTCTGCCGCTCACCGTTGAAGGTCAGATCGCCCGACAGCACCAGCGCATCCGGCGCACAGGCGATTACCTGCTCCGTGAACGCCTCGCACAGCGGGTCAATATACAGCATGACCTTTCCGTCCGCCGCAGACACCAGCCCGTTGAAAAAAGGACCGTTGTCCGTCAGCTGCGGGGAAAGGTAGTGCAGGTCGGTAGCAATCAGTATGACAGGAGCTTCCGCCCGCGCCGGGATACAGGCGCATACAAGCAGCGCCAGCAGGATGAACAGCTTCTTCATGCATTTCCTTCCTTTGATTTCCTCTTCTGCCGGTACGCGCCGGGCGTGACGCCTCTTGCCGCCTTGAACGCCGCGCCCAGCTGTGCACCCGTCTGCAAGCCGATCCGGTGCGCGATCTCCTCCAGCGTCAGAGACGTGTCTGTCAGCAGCTGTTCGGCGTGACGCATGCGAATGCGCAGGAGCATTTCCTTGGGCGAACAGCCGCACTCAGCCATCATCACCCGGTACAGCTGCGACCGGCTCAGCCCCACAAAATCTGCCGTCTCCTGAATGGAGATCGGACGGTCATAGCGGCCCTCCATGTACCACAGCGCCTTGTCACAGCAGGCCCTGCCGGAGGGCACAACCATGTGAGGATCCTGCACAGGCGCAATGAGCGCCAGAAAGCGCAGCAGGCCGCCGGCCGCCGCCAGCTGGCTGAGCCGGAGTGCCCGCGCCTCCTGCCGCATCGACGTCAGCACCTGCCAGACAGCTTCCGCATCCTGCACGGTAAAAACCCTCAGCCGTGCATCCAGCCCGGCCATCCGTGTCAGCTTCTCTGCCTGCGCACCGCGGCAGCCCACCCATGCATAGTGCCAGGGATCGCGCGCATCTGCCTCATAATAGGTTTCTTCGCCAGGAAGGATCAGGAACCCCTGCCCTGCCTCAACAGGCCACGACTGCCCGCCGCTGTACAGCGCACCGCGCCCGGACACAACAAAATGAATCAGATAATGATCCCTTTGTGCCGGCCCGAAACCATGTCGCGGACGGCATCTTTCCTCCCCGAACTGACAGATGTATAGTTCATCATCCGCCGCATAGCATGCTGTTCCGGGTGTATTCCGCATCGTTCTCATCCTCCAGGATGCAACATTCTGACGCAATCATACAACAAAGAGCTGCTTTCGTCAACACGCTGCCTGCGGTATAATGAAATCACCACATTCCGGAAGGAGTCGTTATCATGCCGAAGATTACATTCATGGGCGCCGGTTCCACAGTGTTCGCCAAGAACGTGCTGGGCGACAGCATGCTCACGCCGTCCCTGGCTGAGAGCACCATCGCCCTGTACGACATTGATCCGCAGCGTCTGGAGGAGAGCTACCTGATGCTCACCGCCATCAACAGCAACGCAGGCGGCAAAGCCCGGATCGAAAAGTACTGCGGCGTAGAAAACCGCAAGGATGCCCTGCGCGGCGCCAACTACGTTGTCAACGCCATTCAGGTAGGTCTGTACGAGCCCTGTACCGTCACTGACTTCGAGGTACCCAAGAAGTACGGCCTGCGCCAGACCATCGCTGACACCCTCGGCATCGGCGGCATCTTCCGCGCCCTGCGTACCATCCCCGTGATGATGGACTTCGCCCGCGACATGGAGGAGGTTTGTCCCGACGCATGGTTCCTCAACTACACCAACCCCATGGCCATGCTGACCGGAGCGATGCAGCGCTACACCGGCGTAAAAACCGTCGGCCTGTGCCACAGCGTGCAGGTATGCGCCAAGAGCCTGCTGGAAACCGTCGGTATGCCCTATGACGAGGACGTGCGCTGGAAGATCGCCGGCATCAACCACATGGCGTGGCTGCTGGAGATCACCCGCAACGGCGAGGATCTCTATCCCGAAATCAAGCGCCGCGCCGCTGCCCTGACTGAAAAGCACGACAACATGGTCCGGCTGGAGATCATGAAGCATTTCGGCTACTATGTCACCGAATCCAGCGAGCACAACGCCGAATATATGCCCTATTTCATCAAGGACAAGTATCCGGAGCTGATCGACCGCTTCAACATCCCGCTGGACGAATACCCCCGCCGCTGCATCAACCAGATTGCCCGCTGGGAAAAACAGCGCGACGAGCTGACGAAGGATCCCCATCTGACCCACACCCGCTCCCGCGAGTACGCCAGCTACATCATGGACGCCATCGAAACCAACAAGCCCTACATGATCGGCGGCAACGTACTCAATACAGGCCTGATCACCAACCTGCCCCGCAACGCCTGCGTGGAGGTGCCCTGTCTGGTGGATGCAAACGGCGTAACGCCCTGCTACGTCGGTGACCTGCCCGAGCAGCTGGCAGCGCTCAACCGCACCAACATCAACGTGCAGCTCCTGACCATCGAGGCCGCCATGACCCGCCGCAAGGACGCGATCTATCAGGCCGCGATGCTTGACCCGCACACCTCCAGCGAGCTGTCCATCGACGACATTGTTTCCCTTTGCGACGACCTCATCGCCGCCCACGAGGGCTGGCTCCCGGAATACCGCTAATGCCGCAAGAGCCTCCGGCCCACTAACCAAGGCCGGAGGCTCTCTTTGTGCAGTTTTCAGGCCATAGCTTAAAGCAGCTCATCACCGCTGCGCTGGGGATTCTTCAGCTTTCCGATGTACCCAATCACAAGGCCTGCAAAGAAAAGCACCAAACCCACCCCATAAATCACCATCACCAGATCAGGAGTCATCATCATCAGCGTTATGCTGCCTGCCGGAATCGCAATGCCTGCGGCTAACATCGCCAATCCGCCGCGATGCATCAGCCGTGCCTTCCTGTTTTGGGAGGTATATCGATTCAGCCAATTCTGCATGGCTTCTTCTATTTCTGCCTTTTCCTCAGCAGTATAAACGATGCTCTCCGACTCCCTGGCAGCCGCCTCCACGTAACTCGGGCTCATCCGCACTTCATTCGCTTTCTCTGCGTCGATACAGGTGATCAGCGGACTCATGTCATACTTGGTCACATCCGCATAGCGTAACATCACCGGATACTTTTCATGCAGCCAGCCGACAAGACCGTCGGACGACTCCGCAAGGATGCGGAATGCGCCGCTGTCGATGTGCTTCTGAATAAGCGACATTGCCCAGCTTCGGAGGGTTATTCCTTCTCCCTTACTCGCCATGCTGCCGACAATCACCAGGCCTACCACAGGCAGCAGCCATATCACCGCCAGCATTTTCCACCATTTCTCCCCAGTATCGCGCATCCGGCGCACATACAGGGAAATCACCGGCCACTGGATCAGCGCGGGCAGCATCAGTGAAACCACCAGCGCCGTGTCTTTGACATTCCGCAGCCCCGCGGCTTTCCCAATGAGATTGACAAGCAAGCCGCTGCACAGCGCCACCAGCAGCGTCACGATCATATGCATCAGGATTGCCAGCCAAAAGGATCGGACGCTCGTCCTTCCTCTGAAATTCAAGCAATTCCGGAGCATGTCCTTATATGCCTTGATCATTTGTTTTCCTCCCCTTCCAGGCCATACCTGCAGACATCACTTGGTCGTCTGCTGAAGCTTTGCGTATTCCGCATCGTACCTGGCATACTTTTTCCTGCGGATAACGGGCGCCAGCGCCAGTCCGGCCACCATGCCAGCCCCCACAAGCGCCCCCGGAATGAACATGGGAATCTTATCAAAATCCGTCATACACATCATCACCGCGATCCCGGGCAATGCCCCCAGGCACACAGCAACCAGCGGCTGAGTCAACGTTGCAACAAGCCTGCTTTTCTCATTAAGCTTTTTGGACAGCGGATACTTTCTGTAGCTGATACGCATGATGTTTTCTCCTTTGTACAGGAATCTTTCCACATTATACCTCACCGCGGAAATCCTGTCAACGCTCCGTCCCGGCTGCGCCGCAAGGCAGGCCTGACGCAACGTACGCTGGCCCGAATCTGCTTGACAGCACCGCACGCGGGAGGACGGGCTGTATGCGGATTGGATGATACAGGGTGCCGGAGCAGCCCGCGAAAACCGTTTTTTCTTGACAGCAATTTCTCAGTAGGATATAATATTGTTAAATCGAACGATCAAGTGATACAATCCGTGCAAGACTTTTCTGACAGCTGCGTATAGTTAAGTGATTCGAATGACAGATGGAGTGTTCAAGCATTCCGGGGTTGATCGTTCGGCAAGCAAGAAAAGGAGAGTTGAATCATGAGCGAGAATCTGAAGAAGTTCCTGGAAAAGGTATCCGAAGACAAGGCGCTGGCGGAAAAGGTCAGTGCAGAAAAAGATCCTGCTGCCCTGATCGCTCTGGCCAAAGAGATGGGCTTTGAGCTGACCGCGGAGGATCTCAAGAAGCCCGTGGAAGAACTGAATGACGACGAACTGGACGCCGTTGCCGGCGGCGGCGACGTCAGCTGCGCCTGTGCCATGGGCGGCGGCGGAACCAAGGACAGCAATGACAAGACCTGCGCGTGCGTCCTCGCCGGCGCCGGTTACTCCAAGTCCGGCCGTGAGCGCTGCGTCTGCGGCTTCGCCGGCTACGGCTACGACACCTGATCTGACCATCAGGACTGAACAGAAAATAAATGCCCGCCCTGCTCCTGTTGATGCAAGAGCAGGGCGGGCTTGTGCGTATATGGATATGGTGAGTGCATCACGCTTCCTCCGCAGGAATCATCCTGGCCTTGTATTCCAGGCAGAGCATGGTGATATCGTCAAACTGAGGCGCGTCACCAACGAAAGCGTCGATATCCGCGCGCACAGCCGGGAGAATTTCCCGGGGCGTGCGGTTCGCGTTGACCGCCAGTACATCCGTCAGGCGCTGCATGCCGTACAGCTCGTCATGCGCATTGGTAGCCTCCGTGACGCCATCGGTATACTGGAAGAGCTTGTCGCCGGGCTCCAGCGTCAGGGTACCCGCACGGTAGCGAATTCCCTCCATGCCCGCCAGCACAAAGCCAGGGCGGATTTTGTGAGCCGCGAAGGCCTCGCCGCTGCGGGAAATCATCGGCATCTCATGCCCGGCGTTGACGAAGTTGAACTCGCCCGTCACCAGATCCAGCACGCCCTCGAAGGCAGTGATGAACAGCCCCTCGCTGTTTGATTCGCACAGCAGGTCATTCACATTGCTGAAGACCTCGCCCAGATCACAGTTGGGATTGGTATGATCCTTGATCAGCGTCTTGCCGATCACCATAAACAGCGCCGCGGGTACGCCCTTGCCGGACACATCCGCCATGACGATGGCCAGATGGCGGTCATCCACCATGAAGAAATCATAGAAGTCACCGCCCACCTCGCGGGCCGGACTCATGCTGGCGAAGACGTCGATTTCCTCCCGCTCAGGGAAGGCTGTGGGCAGCATGGAAGTCTGGATCTGGGTCGCAACGTTCAGTTCGGATTCGATCCGGTGCTTCTCCGCGCTCTCCTTGACCTGCAGCTCCAGCAGCTTGCGGGTACGGGTCGCCAGCGTTGCACAGGTGAAGTTCAGCCCTGCCAGTATCATACATCGGGGCAAACCGTAATACTGGATACTCATGGACAGCATTTCTGCGGTGATCCGGCGTTCCCCTTCATAGGGCAGCGAACGCAGCAGATAGGGATCCCACTCGCCATAATAGGTCGCAAAAATCAGCGAGGCCAGCAAGCACACCGTCGTGGCAGCCAGCGTCCCCCAGGACAGGCGCTTGGAGTAATAGTGGCACGCCAGAATAATCGGCGCGGCCCATGCCACAATGGAATGCTTGGGCAGCGCCCCCGACAGCACCGTGATGCCCAGCACGCAGCAGAGCATAATGAAGTACTTCATCCGGTAGGGCTTCTTCCTGAAAAAGCGCAGCAGGAACGTCGGCGTAACAAAGATCGCCATGCTGAGCGGCGCCGCAATGGTCATCACATCCACCGGCACGGTAAAGATCCCGATGATATTCAGCAGCCACACAATCGCCACAATAACCGCCAGAACCCGCAGGCATTTTGCCGTGTAGCGGTTGGCTTCCTTTTCGTTTTGAGCAAAGGCGTTCAAGTATTCCTGTTCGTTCATTAACAGGCCTCCTGTCTTCTCATCACCATTGCATAGTACCATATTTTGCGCTGCACCGCAAGGCTTGGCAGATTGAACACTGCTGAATTGACAAGATTTTCGGGCTCTGCTATAATGAAAAACAAGAAATAAAAGTCCGGCGCTGCGGCGCTTCCGATTCGGAGGGAAACATATGAATATCAACACGAAGACAGAGGGCAGCCAGCTGACAATTGCGCTGGAGGGCCGTCTTGACACAGGCTCCGCCCCACAGCTGGAGGGCGTGCTGAAGGAGAATCTGCGCGGCGTGACGGATCTGGTGATGGATTTCCAGAATCTTGCCTACATTTCCAGCGCAGGACTGCGCGTGCTGCTCTCCGCAATGAAGCTGATGAAGAAACAGGGCTCCATGATGGTCCGCAACGTCAATGAGACGGTGATGGAGGTCTTTGAAATCACCGGCTTTGCAGATATGCTCACCATCGAATGACATGGCTGATGCGGCAAAGCATACCATATACGATCTATACAGGCTGCACGCATCAGTTGATTCCTGAAGCGCGCAGCCTGCTGTGCTTTTGAAAAAAAGGACGTGTGAAAAGCCATGAAAAAAATGATCCTGACAGCTGAGGTCGACCGGATGGACGACGTGCTCGATTTCATCAACGCAGAGCTGGAAAGCCATGATGTACCGATGAAGACCATCATGCAGATCGACATCGCCGTAGAGGAGCTGTTCGTCAACATCGCCCACTACGCCTATAACCCGGATGTGGGAGAGGCAACGGTCGCGGTGGATGTGGAAGAGGCTCCGCCCTGCGCGGTGATCCGCTTTATCGACCGTGGGAAGCCCTATGACCCGCTCAGCCGGGAGGACCCCGACGTCACCCTCGGCGTGGAGGAGCGGCAGATCGGCGGACTGGGCATCTACATGGTCAAAAAGAGCATGGATGAGGTCGTCTATACCTATGAGGATGGGCAGAATATCCTGACCATCCGAAAGCTGCTGTGATGCAGCAGTATGGAGGAATTGATATGCAGAACAAGCTGTTCAAGAAATCCAGCGTGGAGCGTTTCTCCTCGCCGGAGAAGCTCAACGACTATATTCAGGTTTCCAACCCCAGCAGCTGGATGGTGCTGGGGGCCGCGCTGGCACTGGTGCTGGGGCTGCTGATCTGGGGCTGCTTCGGGGAGCTGACCCAGAGCGTGACCTTCACCGGTCTGGCGGAGGATGGGATGCTTTACTGCTATGTGGACAATATCACCAGCTCACAGCTGGAAGCGGGAATGACGGTGGACATCGTGCCCATCTCCCAGACGGACACAGCAGAGCCTGTGGGCGGCTGCGTGGCTTCCATTGCGGACATCCCCCTGTCCTATGAGGAGGCCAGCGAGGGCATGGAGCAGGATTACCTGCTGGCAGTGCTGGGCATTTCGACGTGGAACATCGTGGTAAAGGTTTCACCCGCCGAACCGCTGCTGGAGGGCATGGTTTATTCCATCTCCGCCGTGACCCAGACCCAGCGGCCCATCGACCTGGTGTTCCAGTGATGGGAGGCTGCGTATGAGCAAATATGCCAAAGTGCCGGTGATCATGCAGATGGAGGCGCTGGAATGCGGTGCGGCCTCCCTGACGATGATCCTGGCTTATCACGGAAAGTGGCTGCCGCTGGAAACAGTCCGCAAGGACTGCGGCGTTTCCCGCGACGGCTCCTCAGCCAAGAATCTGCTCAAGGCCGCACGGAACTACGGCATGACGGCCAAGGGGTATCGCTGCGATACCTCCTCCCTTTACCAGCTCCAGACGCCCTGCATCCTTCACTGGGGCTTCAACCACTTTGTGGTGTTCTGCGGCTTCCACAAGGACAAAGCCGTCATCAACGATCCGGCCCGCGGTACTGTACGGGTGACCAAAGAGGAGCTGGATCGGGAGTTTACCGGCGTGGTGCTGACCTTCACCCCCGCCGAGAGCTTTGAAAAGGGCGGTAAGCCCCGAAGCATCCTTCCCTTTGCAAAGCAGCGGCTGAAGGGTGCTGGCCCGGCCATCGCCTTCATTGTCCTGACAACGCTGATCACCGCCATCATCAACCTGATCTACCCCGCCTTCGGGCAGGTGTTCATGGATCGACTGCTGCCGGGAGAAAACCCTGCATGGCTGATGCCCTTTCTGGGGCTGATGGTGATGGTGGCGGCAGTGCAGTCAGTGGTTTCGCTGGTGCAGACCATCTACCTGTCCAAGGTCGAAGGCAAGCTGGCCATCGTTTCCAGCGCAGCATTCATGTGGCATGTGCTGCGGCTGCCGGTGGAGTTCTTCTCCCAGCGCATGGCCGGCGACATCGCCCAACGACAGGAGTCCAATGAGGGCATCGCCGCTACCCTCGTCAAGGAACTGGGCCCGGTGGTGATTGACCTGCTCATGCTGGTACTCTATCTGGTCATCATGCTGCGATACAGCGCGGTGCTGACGCTGATCTGCGTGTGCTCCATCGCCATCAACGTCTGGTTGAATCAGATCATCCTGAAGAAGCGGGTGAATATCAGCCGCGTCCGCATGCGCGACAGCGGCAAGCTCTACGGCGCAACGGTGGCGGGCATCGAGATGATTGAGACCATCAAGGCCTCCGGCGCTGAGAACGGCTACTTTGAGCGCTGGGCTGGCTTCTCCGCCTCCGTCAATGCGGCGGATGCACAATCCGCACGTCTCAACCGTGTCTGGAATGCTTTACCCGGCCTTGTACGCTCCCTGTCGGAGATCGTTATTCTCATGATCGGCGTGCTGCTGATCATCCAGGGGCAGTTCACCGCCGGTATGCTGATGGCCTTCCAAAGCTTCATGTCCTCCTTTATGGTGCCTGTGCAGGAGCTGCTGGAGGTGTCGAAGTCCGTGCAGGAAATGCGTTCGTCCATGGAGCGCGTGGAGGACGTGATGAACTACGAACCTGACGTGACCTTCTCCGAGCCGCTGCCGGAGGAAGAAGCTTCTGCCGCCGAAGGGCCGGAGGCAGAAGCGGACGATTTTGACCTTGCCTTTGGCGGTGACAGCGATTATGCCAAGCTGACGGGCGAGGTGGAACTGCGTAATGTAACCTTCGGCTACTCGCGTCTGGCAGAACCGCTGATCCGGGACTTCTCCATGACGCTGAAGCCCGGCTCCCGGGTGGCCTTCGTGGGAGCGTCAGGCTGTGGCAAATCCACACTGGCCAAGCTGATCTCCGGCCTGTACCAGCCATGGGAGGGCGAGATTCTCTTCGATGGCAAGCCCATGAACGAAATTCCACGCGAGGTCTTTACCGGCTCGCTGGCCGTGGTGGATCAGGACATCACCCTCTATGAGGACACAATCGCCAACAACATCAAAATGTGGGACAGCACCATCGAGGACTTCGAGATGATCCTCGCCGCCCGCGACGCGCAAATCCACGAGGACATCATGCTTCGCGACGGCGGCTATAACCACAGGCTGCTGGAGGGCGGCCGGGACTTCTCCGGCGGCCAGCGGCAGCGCTTTGAGATCGCCCGCGTGCTGGCGCAGGATCCCACCATCGTCGTGATGGACGAGGCCACCAGTGCACTGGACGCCAAGACAGAATACAATGTCGTCGAGGCCATCCGCAACCGCGGCGTAACCTGCATCATCATCGCTCACCGACTCTCTACCATCCGCGACTGCGATGAGATCATCGTGCTCAACCGCGGCGTAGTCGTCGAGCGCGGCACCCATGAGGAGCTGATGGCGCTGGGCGGCTTCTACACAACCCTTGTGACAACCGAGTAAGAAAGGAGGACGCGAATGAGCTGGTTTGACGAGCAAATCAAAACCAGGATGCATAACGATCAGGAAAGCCTCGAAAACGCGTTCCTCCGCCTTTCCTCGGTGGTGATGGGCCAGTCGGTGCTGGCAGCAGCACTCAAGGGCGAAAGAGAAAAGGCACAGAACGCCATTGAAGAAATCCTTCGCTTCTACCACGTCAAACAGGCGGAGCTGCCTGCCAGCATTACGGAGCTGGAGGATATCCTCGAATACCTGATGCGCCCCTCGGGCATCATGCGCCGCAGTGTGGCGCTGACAGGCGAATGGTACAAAAACGGCATCGGCCCTATGCTGGGCCACACGGCGGAGGGCGACGTAATCGCCCTGATCCCCGATGCAGTCTCCGGCTACCGCTTCACGGATTATGCAACAGGACAGTCTGTCAAGGTGACGGCAAAGAACAAGGATCGCATCCTTTCTGACGCTGTCTGCTTTTATAAGCCCTTACCGCTCAAGCCCATCGGCGTCATGGAGCTGCTTCAGTTCATCATCGGTACGCTGTCCCGATATGATTTCCTCATGGTTGCCGCAGCAACGCTGGCAGTGACCCTGCTGGGAATGTTCCTGCCGGAAGTTAATTCGATCGTTTTCTCACAGGTCATCCCCAGCGGCAATGCATCGCTCGTCCTGCCCATGGCCTGCATGCTGATCGGCGTGACGATCTCCTCGGCGCTGGCAACCGTCATCAAGACGCTGCTGCTGTCCCGCATCACCACGAAGATGAGCACCGCCGTTTCTGCCGCTGCCATGGCCCGCGTGCTGTCGCTGCCTGCCTCTTTCTTTAAGCAGTTTTCCTCCGGTGAGCTGGCGCAGCGCACCAACAACGTCACCCAGCTGTGTCAGATGCTGGTGGAAACCTTCCTGACCACGGGATTGACGTCGGTGTTCTCGCTGGTATACATCGGGCAGATCTTCTCCTTTGCTCCTGCGCTGGCTGCTCCGGCAATCGTGATCCTGCTGGGGTCTCTGGTCTTTTCTTTCGCTGCCGTCTATGCGCAGCTGACCCAGACACGCAGGGCCATGAGCACCAGCGCGAAGCTGTCAGGTCTGGTATTCGGGCTGTTCAGCGGCGTGCAGAAGATCAAGCTCTCCGGCGCAGAAAAACGCGCCTTCTCTCAATGGGCCAAGGGCTATCAGGAATATGCGCAGGCGCATTACGCCCCGCCCCTTTTGGTCAAGCTCAGCGGCCTGATTCCCTCCATCATTACCATGGCAGGCACGATCGTGTTTTACTCCTCAGCTGTTTCCAGCGGTGTGAGCACAGCGGATTACATGGCCTTCAACACGGCATACGGCATGCTCAGCGGCGCAATCGGCAGCCTTGCAGCCATCGCCTACACCGTCGCGCGCATCAAGCCGACGCTGGAAATGGTGGAACCCATCCTCCGCACCGCCCCTGAAGTTTCCAGCAGCAAGCGCGTGGTGGAGAAGATCTCCGGCGCAATCGAGCTGAGCAACGTCAGCTTCCGCTATTCCCCTGAAACGCCAATGATCATCGACAACCTGTCGCTGAAGATCCGCGCGGGACAATACGTCGCCATCGTCGGCAAGACAGGCTGCGGCAAATCAACGCTGATGAGGCTGCTGCTGGGCTTTGAAACGCCGCAAAAGGGCGCAGTCTACTATGACGGCAAGGACATGAACACCCTTGACCTGAAATCCCTGCGCCGTAAGATCGGCGTCGTGATGCAAAACAGCAAGCTTTTCCAGGGCGACCTGTACTCCAACATCGCCGTTTCCGCCCCCGGCCTGAGCATGGAAGATGCGATGAAAGCCGCTGAGGCTGCCGGCATGAAGGACGACATTGAACACATGCCCATGGGATTGCACACCATTGTTTCCGAGGGCGGCGGCGGAATCTCCGGCGGACAGCGCCAGCGGCTGATGATCGCCCGTGCCATCGCGCCCAAGCCGAAGATCCTCATGTTTGATGAAGCGACCAGCGCTCTGGACAACCTGACGCAAAAGCAGGTATCCGAATCGCTGGACAGCCTCAAGTGCACCCGCATCGTCATCGCCCACCGATTGTCGACCATCCGGCAGTGCGACCGGATCATTGTGCTGGATAAAGGCCGCATCGTCGAGGACGGCACCTATGAGCAGCTGATCAAGCAGGGCGGATTCTTCGCCGAACTGGTGGAACGCCAGCGATTGGACAACGCATAACGCCAACGAACTTCAGGCGGATTCCTCTAAACCAGGAATCCGCCTTTCATATTGCCGCGAAAAGGCCTCCCGCACATGCAGGAGGCCCCAGAACCCATATGATTATTTCTTTTGATTCTTCCTGCGCCGCAGAGGAACCAGGACCGCAAGGCTGGCAATTGCCAGACCAGGCAGCATACGATCCGTTCGGGCCGCGGAGACAGTCTGCACCTGGTTCAGCCGGAGCACCGCCGAGGCATCGAACGCAGCGTAGCTGCACTGGCCTTCGCCGGTACCGTGCGTCCCGTCGCAAACGTAACCGCCGCCGCAGAGGGTACACAGGGCGTGTTCATCCTCCGCGTATCCGTCCGCGCAGGTGTAATGCACGCCGCAGTCTCCCAGATGGGTTTCACCCATGACGATCCAGCCGCCGCATTCTTCGCAGTTATCCCATGCGACAGACTCAACAGGCGTGGGCGACGGCGTCTCTTCCGGTGCAGGTGTGGGCTCCACATACCCGCACTGGCCTTCGCCGGTACCGTGCGTCCCGTCGCAAACGTAACCGCCGCCGCAGAGGGTACACAGGGCGTGGCTTGCTGCCTCGTAGTCCGCTGCGCATGTCCAGTGCCCTGCCGTGCCGCAGGGGGATGCATGGTTCTCCGTGATCAGGATTTCCTCGCCGCAGCCTGCGCACTCGTACACGCCGCACTCCCCGCTGCCGTAGCCGTGACCGCCCTCGCAGACGTGGCCGCTGCCGCAGATGGTACATTCGCCGTGATCTTCGCCATTGCACAGGAGCGCCGAGCAGTGTTCGCAGATCGCGTGGCCTGCTGCCTCGTAGTCCGCTGCGCATGTCCAGTGCCCTGCCGTGCCGCAGGGAGACGCATGGTTCTCCGTGATCAGAATTTCCTCGCCGCAGCCTGCGCACTCGTACACGCCGCACTCCCCGCTGCCGTAGCCGTGACCGCCCTCGCAGACGTGGCCGCTGCCGCAGATGGTGCAGTCAGCATGATTCACCGCGCGGTATCCGGGCTCGCAGGAGAAGTGGCCGTTGCCGCCGCACAGCGCCAGATGATGCGTTCCCTTGGGAAGGAGCTGCCTGCAGGCAGGACAGACAATGCCCGCTTCCACAAAGACTGCCGTGACCGTTGCCGCACCGGCCGGAACGATCAGATATGCCGCCCCGTCCTCCAGCGTGACGATCCTGCCGGCAGAAGTTTTCCAGCCCGTCAGGAAATAGCCCGCATCCGCGGTGGCAGACAGCAGCACCATGCTGCCTGCGGAATAAGCGTTATCCGCATTATGAACCGTGCCGCCTGCAGTAGCTTCAAAGCGGATCTGATGCAGCGCCACATCGCTGAAGTGCGCCACAACCGTCACATCCTGCGTCACAGGAAAGCGATAGACTGCTTCGGAGGATACCTTCCGGCCATCCACGTACCATCCGAGGAAGCTGCTGCTGCTGACCGGATAGGCCTCCAGCTGCGCGTAGCTCTCATCTATGTACTGACCGCCGCCCAGCACCTGCCCGAACTGATTGCTGCGTTCGGCCTTGACGGTATGAAGGATGACGTCGTCGCCGCGGTGGATATGATCCGGCTCAATGGCGCTTCCGCCCGGGCCGATCAGGCGATAATCGGCAGTAGAACCCTGCGCGGGTTCGTCCGTGTATTCTGCATCAATCAGCTTGGGCAGTACAGCGCACAGCGTATCGCCGGTGCGGATGGGCACATCCGGATAATTGACAACAAAGGTGTGCTTGCCGCGAACGATGTTGAGCTCGTTGATCGCGCAGCTGACCGAGCCGTCACCGGTCGCGATGATCTGCGCCTCGAATTCCGCATCTGCGGGAAGGTAGATCACCATTTCGCCGTCCGGATTGACTGCACAGCCGATTCCGTCCATATACACGGCGCTCTCGCCGCCGATGATGGAAGCAACCAGCGTTCCCTCGCCGTCATAGACCAGGAGATCAACCGGGCAGTTCACGCGCACGATACGCACCGTCTCGGGCACGTTGGCAGTGAAGGGCGTATCGGTAAAATTGGGATCCTCCGTACGCAGCCAAGCCATGGTAACCTCGGCATAATGGGCCTGAATCATGTTCGTGCTGGACAGCGACATCACCAGATTCAGCACCGCCTGAGGGTCATCCACCAGCATGGTGGCAATCACGTCCACCAGCGAGCCGACAGTACCGACGATATCCGTATACCCCTCCGGCTGGGGAATGATCTCCTTCAGCCGGACAGCAACCGCGTTCATGCGTTCTTCAAAGGACTTGAAGTTCAGCTGAACAATGGGTTCCAGAATGTAGATCAGGTTGGCATAGCTGTTCTCGGTGAGCTCCGTTCCCAGCGCCTGGATGTAGTCTGACAGGTTGGTTCCCTTGTTCGCCCCCAGCAGTTCACCCAGCAGGGTGGATATGTCCGCTTCAATATCCGCGTGAAAACGATCGCGAGACTTCGCCGCCTCCACCAGGGCGGACACGGATTCCATCAGCATGAGGGATTGAGGCAGATGGGTGTTGTCCACTGTCTGAATTTCAATGAAGGGCGTTCCGCCGGGCAGGAAGCTCAGCCAATTGATCTTCATCTCAAGGGTCTTGGCATATTCAGCAATGTTATACGCCGCCTTGTCAGGGTTGAGCACCTCCACGCCTTTCAGAATGTCGGCATACTGGATCAACATCTGTTCCCGCGCCTGTGCATAACAGGCTGTGGTGATGGTCGGCAGCAGATGAGAGGTCTGGTTATAGCGGCTGAAACCCCAATAATCCGGAGCAACCAGCGGCACAATATCGTTGGGATTGATGATGTTATGGATGTTGCCATATTCCGCATCCGGGCCGGTGCTTGCTTCCAGCACGCCCTGCGGCGCTTCGAAGGTGTAGCAGTACAGGTCAGCCGGAACCAGACTGGCCTCCGTCGTCAAACCATGATCATTAAGATATCCTGCCGTCATATTGGCCACCGCGCCGCCGCGGCTGAAGCCCACCAGCCACAGCTTCACACGGCCGGTAACGCCGCAGTCTTCAATATACTTTCTGAGGAAGGAAAGCACATTGTCACGGGCGGTGGCAAAGCCGACATGCTCGTCTGCCGAACCCACCAGCACATTGCTGCCCCACTCGCTGAAATATCCGCCGCCGCGGACAGCCAGCGCAATCAGCGTGGAATCCTCCAGCTCCTTGCGGGCCGCCACCACGCCTATGGATTCCACCGTCGGCACATCATTCCAGAAATCATTCTGCGCATAGTCAACAAAGCCTGTCTCTGTCAGAAGATCACGGGCATTTGCGCTTTTGTTCACCCAGCTTTCTTCATCCAGGCTGGACCAGGAGGACATTTCCAGCGCCAGTGACATTGTGGACAGACTCGGGTTGTATACACGGGCGTCATCAGTAAAATAGGCGTCGCTGTACACATAGTCCAGCACAGAGTCCTTCCGGTTGTTGTACATGCCCGCATAGCTGAATACGCCGCGGATCACCCCGGGCTCCTCCTCGGCATGTACATACTGATGCAAATGGGCGGCTTGCAGCGGCTGCAAAAGCAGCATCAGCGTGACCAGCAAGCTCCAGATTCTCCGGTTCCTGTTGCTCATATCATCCCTCCAATGCTTTGCGTCCATGATTATATAATTATATACGCAGGAAACTCAATTGTACTTACCTATATTTTATTTGATTTCATTACGCATGTCAATCATTTTCCATGGGCCGGCGCCTGCTTGACGAATCAGGCCGATGGCGAATATAATAACAATGAAAGACACACCGGACACAACCGTATATACAAATGGCAAAAGCCCGGACATTCAGCATGGGAGGGAGAAGTGGAAATGGCTGAAAAAAACGCAGTCACGGCAGCAGCATTCGACTTTTCACTGGAAGCACAGGACTTCAAGGAACGATTGTGGCAGAAACTGCAGCCCGGCAAACCTGTACCTGACCTGCAGCCCCTGGAAGATGACGACCTTGAATGGGTCAGCGCAGCAGGCGTAATTAACCGCAGCAAGGAAAAGAATCCCTTCCAGTGAGCCTGCATTGAGGACACTGCTGACTGAGCAAGTGAGGGAATGCCATGATCATAAAAAACAGGCCGCCGGACATGGAGGCCATCTATCATGAATACTTTCCCGTGATCTACAACTATGTGTTTTACAGGCTGCTGAACCGCGAAAACACGGAGGATATCGTCAGCCAGGTATTCGTGAAGGTATGCAGACATCTGGATACCTTTGATCCGGAAAGAGCGTCGCTGAAGACGTGGATATACCGCATCACCGATCATCTGCTGATTGATTTTTACCGCCGGCAGCGGCCTGTCCTGAGCATTGATCACGAGGAATCCGGACTGGCAAATGAACTGCATGTGCATTTTGACGAGCAATATGAGCGGATCGCTTCGCCAACACGCAAAGCCATTTTTGCAGCGCTTGCGCAGCTGTCAGAGCGGGAGCGCATGTTTGTGTACTACAAGTATTTTCTGAACATCACCAACCGCGAGATTGCACGACAGCTGAACATGAACGAGAACACGGTGTCCGCCGTCATGGCACGGGCGCGAAAGAAGCTGCAGGGGATTCTGGCCGGGGAAGTATAAAGCATTGCAAGACTTCGGGCAGACATGCGTATAGATATACAACACCGAACTGCGGATGAAAGGAACTGTGAACCGATGTTTTACAAGCTCCATGAAAAGCTCCTCCTGCGCGGCTGGCAGAAGCTCCCCTATGCCGTTGTGGAAAAAGGCTATTCCCGGCCGCTGTTTATCAAGGCTGCGGAGATGCAGGCGCTGCAGCTTTGCAACGGCAAGGTAGATCTGTCCCTGCCGCTGATCCCGCAGGAGGTCCGCGATCTTCTGCCCGTACTGGAAAAGCGCGGCATCATCGCGCCCTGCAGGCAGGGGGACTGCATCGCGCCCGAGCAGGAATACAAATGCTATCCGGCGCGCTACATCCGCACGGCACATTGGTCCATTACAGGTCACTGCAATTATCGCTGCAAGCACTGTTACATGTCCGCGCCGGACGCCAAGTACGGCGAGCTTTCTCATGAAGAGGTCATGTCCATCGTGCAGCAGTTGATCGACTGCGGCGTGATGGAGGTCTCTCTGACCGGCGGCGAGCCGCTGGTACGCCGGGACTTCATGGAAATCGTCGATGCGCTGCTGGCAGGCGGCATCCGGATCACTACCATTTATTCCAACGGCCGTCTGGTCACCGACCGTCTGCTGGATGAACTGGACAGGCGGGGCATCCATCCCGAATTCAACATGAGCTTTGACGGCGTGGACGGCTGGCATGACTGGCTGCGCGGCATCGACGGCGCAGGCCGGATCGCCGAAGAAGCCTTCCTGCGCTGCAAGGAGAAGGGCTTCCCTACCGGCGCAGAAATGTGCATCCATCAGGGCAATAAGCATCTCCTTCGGGAAACGATCCGGCATCTTGCAGCCATGGGCTGCCGAAGTCTCAAGACTACCCCCATCTCCAACGTAGGCGCATGGAAGGAAAACGGCTACGGGGAATCCATTTCCCTGAAGGAGCTGTATCAGCTGTACTATGACTATATCCCGCATTATTATGAGGACGGTATGCCTCTGGCGCTGCAGCTTGGCGGCTTCTTCATGGCCGATCCCGATACGCCGGATCGCTACGACATTCCCAGCATGAAGAACTGCTCCCGGCCGGAATCTGCCTGCGTCTGCGGCCATGCGCGCATGGTGATGTATATTTCCGCCGAAGGCCGTACCCTGCCCTGCATGGCGCTGTCAGGCATGGATATCCAGCAGGAATTCCCGCTGATCACGGAGATCGGACTGAGCAAGTGCATCAGCGATTCCCGCTACATGCGTCTGCTTGACACGCGCGCATCGGAGGTGCTTTCCCACAACGCAGAATGCAGCGCCTGTCCGCATGCGCTGCAGTGTCTGGGCGGCTGCCGTGCCTCCGCGCTGGAGACATCGCCCAGCGATATTCTCGCGCCCGATCTGGCCATCTGCGAGATCTTCAAGGGGGGCTGGGTCGATCAGATTGCAGCCCGGATGAAGGAGGTTCGGCCGCAAGCCGTCTGCCCCGCACTGGATCAGCCGCAGTCCGGCGGTTGTCATCCCGCAGAGCGCTGAAACATCGCAGCCAACCTGCAGCATTGAACGTAAAACAGGGTACCTCCTGCAAATAAGCGGCAATGGCGTGAGAGTTCTTAAGGATCAGTTTATCCAACAACAAAAAGCGACGAGCATCCGGTAATCATGCCGGATGCCCGTTTGCTTATGTACTTGTATAAACGCAGTGGACTGGTATAGTGCATATCATTGCACCCTCCTGAAATGACAGGAATTTATTTTTCGTCTGCTCGATAAATCTGAATTCAGCACTCTAAAGAATTTACAAATTCGATCATTTCTTTGCACATCTCATCACTTTTGAAATGGTGAATATAATGCCCGCAATCATAAGAAATCAACCTTGCTCCCATGATTTCTGCAAACTTTTGTTGATTCTCAACCCAATCTCTTTCTTGGTCCTTACCATTGGACGAAAACAACAAAGTTGGACATTGAATATTCCCATCCTTACCTACGACTCTTGCGTTGTTCAAAACTTCTTTTGCCTCGTTTATACAGCATTTATTAAATGCATTTCTTTTCTTCAAGAGCTTATGTTGTTTGAATTCATCTTCCGTCAAAGAAAGATTACTTACGGAAGATAGAATACTTGCAAGTCTCAGTTTTCTTATAACCTGCATCAGACGGACTGTTTTTTTGATATCTTCCTCTGTCCAAACACTAAATGACAGAGGTGTTGCCATGTCAATTCCAACAATAGCAGAAACGTCGTCGGGGTATTTTTGCTTCCACCGAATGGCTTCCAAACCAGACATAGAATGCGGTGCTAAAATATATGGGCCTGCTTCTCCAAGGGTCGCCAATGCTTGCCTTTGTATTGAAACAAGCGTGTCTATGTCACAAGGAGAGTCACAAATATCCGAATAACCGTATCCGTGTTTTTCAATAACGATGACCCTAAAATCATGTAACAATTTTTCATAAAGAACCTTGAAATCATAAACGGGGGATACTGTACAATGGCCTGACATAAACACGATTACGGGAGCATCTGCATTTCCATTTCTATATACATGGATTTTATGCCCGTTTATTGTCACCAATTCTCCGTTGCATTTTATTATTTCTTTCATATGATTTTCCCCCACAAATTCAAGTTTATCGCTTTCATTCCATCCCCATTGCCGGATACTCTGTTTTCCCCGGAAAGTGCGGAAAACGCAGGGTTCCGACGGCCAGGAGCGCATGAATGGAGCACGGCAGAATCAGGATTACAGCAGATTTCATTCGCAATGCGTCAGGATAAACGCCTTGGTCTGCTTATGGAAGCACATATACAGCATGGGCAGCAGCGAGAGGATGCTGCCAGCAGCAAAGACCAGATACAACGGGAAGATATCGCCCAGCAGCCCATACAGCAGCGCGGAAAGCGCCACGCCGCCGCAGGATGCGGATTGGATAAAGCCAAGTATCGCGCTCCTGTTTTCCTCCGGCAGCGCCAGCATCAGAGATGCGTTGAATACGGCATTTCCTGCGCCGTTCGCAAAGCTGGCAAGGAACGTCAGCACACACAGCGGAATGAACTGAACCGAAAAATAGCTCAGGGTAAACAGCAGCACAGAGGAAGAGAAGCCCAGTGCAAGAATCCAGAAGCGTACGTTCGGCTTCAGCTTCACAATGCCCAGGATCAGCACGCACAGCAGGGACGCTGCCGTGGTCACGGACATCAGATAGCCATACATATCCACAGAAAAACCCTTTTCCATACAGAAAGGAAGCATCAGCGCCATGGGGCCTGCCCCCAGCAAATTCAGAATCAGCGCACAGGGCACAAACAGGCGCAGGCAGCCGTCGGAAAAGATCATCTTTACGGCGTTCCTCGTGTCCTGCACAATACCCCTGAACGTCACCTGCGTCCCCTGCTGAACCGTTCTGGGGACATGCACAAACACCTCTGCCAAAGCGGAGTACAGATTGCTGACGCCGTTGATGACCACAATCAGCGGTACGCCCAAAAAGGCGACCATCGCGCCGCTGAAGCCCGTTCCGATCAGATTGATCAGCGTTGAAACGCCTGAAAAGACGGACTGTCCCCGTACCATATCATCGCGGGGGATGATATCAATCATCAGCGTGCTGACCGCCGGAGAATAGAATACGCTGCCGAATGCTGCAAGCAAGGCGGCAAGCAGAACAACCGGGATATTCAGCGCGTTGAAATAAGCCAACACACCCACTGTCAGCATGAGCAGGCCCTGCAGCACATCGATGCCCACAATCAGCCATTTACGGCTGCACTTATCCACGATGCTGCCGCAAACCGGCGAGAGAAACATGGTCACAAACATCGATATAGAGGACATCACACCCATCAGGGCACTGGAGCCCGTCTGCTGGTAGACCCAATAGCCTATGGCCACGCTGTACATCAGATCGCCCATGGTACTGACCGCGTTGCCCTGCAAAAGGAGAATAAAGTCCTTATTCCATAGCTTCTTGCGCATGATGCAGCTTCCTTTCCGTGGTGATAGGGCACACACAAGCATGATAGCATATTTCCCCGCCGAACGCATTATAGACGGCAGAAATCTGCATTAAAAATCAATGAGAAAGCACAAATTCAGCCTGAAAGAATCACTGATTGAAGCAAAAACAAAAGATTTCAATATTTCTTCAAGGCATCCTTTTCCCTTGATTCAGACAGTTGTTATTTCTGCAGATTAACGGTATAATGGAAGCCGGAGAGCGCTGTTCGGCATGCATAACCAATTACCACATCGGGAGCAGGTGATGAGCATCATCGCTGCTGCATTGCTTTTGCAGTTCACTCCCCGCCCTGACGCTCAACATCTGTATCGTGAATCATCGCAAAAACTGACCTTCACAAGATACGGAGGAATACACATATGAGAATCGGCGTTGATTACTATCCCGAGCATTGGGACAAATCCCTGTGGGCAGCGGATGCAGACCTGATGCAGAAAACCGGCGTGAAGCTGGTGCGTCTGGCAGAGTTTGCGTGGTGCCGTCTGGAGCCTCGGGAGGGGGTATTCACCTTTGAATGGCTGGACGAGGCAGTCAATCTCTTTGCCGCCCGCGGCATCGACGTGGTGCTGTGCACGCCCACAAGCTGTCCGCCCCTGTGGCTGTACGAGAAGCACCCGGACGCAGTCATGGTGGAGAAGGACGGCACGCCCACCCGCACGGGCATCCGCGGCCACCGCTGCATCAACCATGAGGCAGTGCGCTTCCACTGCCAGCGGATGATTGAAAAAATGACGCAGCACTACGCGGAGAACAAGGCCGTCGCAGCGTGGCAGATCGACAATGAGCTGGAGGCCTACTTCTGCTTCTGCGAGACCTGCAATGCGAAGTTCCGTGAATGGCTGAAGACGAAGTACGGCACATTGGCAGCCCTCAACAAAGCCTACGGCAACGTGGTCTGGAGCGGGGAATACTCCTCCTGGGAACAGATCCAGCCGCCCTATGGCCATTACCCGGACGCATGGCTGAATCCCGCATTCATGCTGGACTATGCACGCTTTGCCTCGGACAACGTGATTGACTTCGCCAACTGGCAGGCAGAGATCATCCGGAAAAACTGTCCCGGCCTGCCCGTGACCACCAATGTGTGGTTCTGCGGCCACATGCCGGACTTCTACAAGGAATTCAAAAACCTTGACTTCATATCCTACGACAATTATCCCACTACGAAGCTCCCCGACAATCCGGAGGAATGCTACACCCACGCCTTCCACCTGGACATGATGCGCGGTGTGAAGCGCGCGCCCTTCTGGGTGATGGAGCAGCTCAGCGGCGGCATGGGCTGCTGGGCGCCGATGGCCCGCATGCCCGAACCGGGGATGATCAAGGGATACGGCCTGCAGGCCTTCGCCCATGGTGCGGACACGGTGGTGTTCTTCCGCTGGCGCACGGCGAACATTGGCGCTGAGATGCACTGGCATGGGCTGATTGATCATTCCAACGTGCCGGGACGCCGCTTCCACGAGTTCGCGGAGCTGTGCAAGGCTGCGGAAACCCTGCAGAACGTACAGGGCGCGGATAACAGGGCAGACGTGGCCATTCTCCTGTCCTTCGACAATGAGTTTGCCTTCAAGATCCAGCCCCAGACCAACGGCTACTACTACCTTGAGCAGCTCCAGCGGCTGCATGCCGCCTTCGCCGCGCTGGGCCTGAATGTGGATATCATCGGCCAGCACGAATCGCTGGAGGGTTACCGGATCGTCTGCGCGCCGGAGATGTATGTGACGGACGAAGGCGTGGTGCAGCGGCTGCATGATTTTGCAGCACAGGGCGGCACGGTCATCCTGACCACCCGCAGCGGCGTCAAGGATGAGCACAACAATGCCATCATGGCTCAGCTGCCCACGGTTTATCGCGATATGGTCGGCGCGTATGCCACGGAGTACGCACCCATCGGCTACGACAGCGTGGCGCTGCATTTCACAGACGGCACGAAGGCAGAAGGCAAGCAGTGGTGCGATGTGCTGGAAGCTGAAGGTGCAGAGGTGATGGCCAGCTTTGACGGCGAATTCTTCAAGGGAAAGGCTGCCGTCACCCGAAATGCATACGGCAGCGGTAAGGTGTACTACATCGCCACGGTAGGCAATCAGGCGCTGTATCATCATCTGGCTCATGGCGCGGCAGAGGAAGCAGGCATCGCCGTCATTTCCGGCCTTCCCCCTCAGGTCGAGATCACGACCCGCACCGGCAGCGGCGCCGTCACCCGTTTCATCTTCAACAACTCGGGCAGGGAGCAGTCGTTTATGCTGGACGGCGAAACGCTGACCCTCGCACCCTTCGAGATGCACATCACAACAAAGGAGGTCTGACCCATGAAGAAATCTATTGCAGCCCTGCTGGCAGCGGCGCTGCTGACTGTTCCCGCCGCACTGGCGGAGGACAGCACCGTCTACGAGGCCGAGAACGCATCCTTCACCGGCAAGATCGCCGTATCCAGCGACGCGAAGGCCTCCGGCGGCAAGGTTGTCGGCCGCTTCGAGAACCCCACCGACACCGTCACCTTCACCATCACCGTACCTGCCGACGGCGTGTATGACCTGACCTTCGTGAGCAAGGGCATCGGCGGCGGCAAGTACAACAACGTTCTTGTGGACGGGCAGGACGAAGGACAGTTCCAGTGCTCCGGCACAACCTTTGAGGCGGATACCCTGCGCGGCATCCTGCTCAGCGCCGGTGAGCATACCGTGACCATCACCCCCTCCTGGGGCTGGATCTACCTCGACCGTCTGGAGGTTACCGCTGCTGAGTCCATCCCGGACAGCGTATACAACGTGGATGCGACCCTCATCAACCCCTGCGCCAACGAGGATGCAAAGCAGCTTTTCGCGTACCTGTGCGAGTCCTACGGCAAGGTGACCCTCTCCGGTCAGGTATGCGACTACGGCACACTGGGCCCGGAATGCCGCGCGATTCATGCCGTCACCGGCAAGTACCCCGCCATCCTCGGCCTTGACATGATGGACTACACCCCTTCCCGCACGGCCCTTGGCGCACGCGGCGTGGCGGTGGATCAGGCCATCAAGTACCACAAGGAAGGCGGCCTGGTGGCCTTCTGCTGGCACTGGAACGCCCCCAGCGAGTACCTGAAAACCGGCACGGACAGCAACGGCAGCCCTCGCTGGTGGGGCGGCTTCTACACCGACAACACCACCTTTGACATCGCTGCGGTCATGAACGGCGTCGACACAAAGGGCAAGGAGCTCCTTGACCGTGACATCGCGGAGATCGCCCGTCAGCTCCTGCGGCTGCAGGAGGAGGGCGTACCGGTGCTGTGGCGTCCCCTGCATGAGGCCAGCGGCGGCTGGTTCTGGTGGGGCGCAAAGGGCGCAGCGCCCTGCAAGCAGCTCTGGATCTACCTGTACAACGAGCTGACCTTCACCTACGGCTGCAACAACCTGATCTGGGTCTGGAACGGCCAGAACCCTGCCTGGTATCCCGGCGATGAGTACGTTGATATCATCGGTGAAGACATCTACGCCGCCCAGCATTCCTACGGTCCGCAGACGGCCAAGTTCATGGAGGTGCTGGACTACACTGACTCCAACAAGATCATCGCCCTGACGGAAAACGGCGTGGTACCGGACATCGAGCAGATGGTCATGACCAACGCCCGCTGGGCCTGGTTCAACACCTGGTGCGGCGATTTTGTGCAGAAGAACGGCAAGTACAACGAGGCCTATACCGAGGCCGAGCTGCTCAGGAAGGTCTATGACAGCGAGTATGTCATCACCCGCGACGAGCTTCCGGACTTCAACTGACGGAGGCCGCGATGCTGAAGAAAATGCTGGTATGGCTGCTGCTTCTGTGCGCCGCCTGCACAATCGCGCCGGCTGAAACGACCTTGCAGGAAGGAACACGCACCATGTACGAAATCCAAACAGAGTAGATTGTGATCCTCGCAGGAGAGAAGGCGATCTACGGCCGCATCTGGTTTCCTGTGACGGACGGGAAGCGCCCTGCCGTCATCCTCAGCCACGGCTATAACGGCTGCCACAGTGACTTCGGCGCCGAGTGCCGCACCTTTGCACAGCACGGCTTCATCGCGTACAGCTTCGATTTCTGCGGCGGTTCAACCCGTTCGCGCAGCACAGGTAAATCCACCGATATGACCCTCTTCACCGAGAAGCAGGATCTGCTGGATGTGTTCGACCACATCAGCGCGATGGAGCAGGTGGATGAAGCCTCCGTCTTCGTGCTTGGCGGCAGTCAGGGCGGCATCGTGACCGCACTGGCGGCAGAGGAACGCGCAGAGCAGCTGCGGGGGATGATCCTGTATTTCCCTGCCTTCAACATCCCGGACGACTGGCGTAATCGCTTCGGGCCGGTGGAGACCATCCCGGAAACCTATGAATTCTGGGGGCTCACGCTGGGCAGGAACTTCTTCGCCGCCATGAAGGATTTCGTGCCCTACAACCACATCGGCGGCTTCAAAGGACCGGTGCTGATCCTGCAGGGCGATAAGGACGGGATTGTTGCGCCGTCGGTTGCATGGCGCGCGTCGCGGAAATATGAGAATGCAGAGCTGGTCATCCTCAAGGGCGAGGGGCACGGCTTCTCTGCTGAAGGAACAAAAACTGCCATCGAAAAAGCCCTGCAGATGATGCAGAGCAGCATGCAAACCAATGACACAACAAAAGGAGGACAATCACAATGATCGCACACACGCCCCCAATGGGCTGGAACTCCTGGAACACCTTCGGCTCCAATATCAACGAGGAGCTCATCCGCGAAATGGCAGATTTCATGGTGAACGAGGGCTATCGTGACGCAGGCTACGAGTATCTGGTGATCGACGACTGCTGGAGCCTGCGTCAGCGCGGCGCAGACGGCCGCATCGTCCCCGATCCGGAGAAGTTCCCCCATGGCATGAAGGCCGTAGCGGATTACGTCCACAGCAAGGGACTCAAGTTCGGCATGTACTCCTGCGCCGGTGCACGTACCTGCGCAGGCTATCCCGGCAGCTACGACCATGAGTTCATCGACGCCCAGACCTTTGCGGACTGGGGTGTGGACTTCCTCAAGTACGATTACTGCAACTTCCCGTCTTCCGGCGACTGCAAGACCCGTTACCTGACCATGTCCATGGCACTGAAGGCGACGGGGCGGGAAATCCTCTTTTCCGCCTGCAACTGGGGCCAGGAGGAGCCCGGTCAGTGGATGCGTCAGATTGGCGCGCACATGTACCGCTCCACCGGCGACATCATGGACAACTATATTTCCTTCACCAACATCGTCAAGTCCCAGCTGGACAAGCTGTGCATGAGCGCCAACTATTGTTTCAACGACATGGACATGATGACAGTCGGCATGTGCGGCAAGGGCAACGTGGGTCTGGGCAAGGTATGCACCTACGAGGAGTACCGGCTGCAGTTCACGCTGTGGGCGCTGTGCGGCGTACCGCTGATGATGGGCGCTGACCTGCGCAAGCTGGCTCCCGAATACAAGGAGCTGATGCAGAATAAGCATCTCCTTCGCATCAATCAGGATAAGGAATGCCGCGCGCCCTACGTTGTCCGCAGGAGCTCGGTGTGCGTATCCAATCCGAATCCCGGCCCCGGCGAGGATCCGTGGGTGCACATCCCCGAGACAGCCTTCATCCTCCTGCGCCACCTGACGGACAATGAATTCGCCCTGCTCTACATGAACCTGGCGGATCAGGCAGCGGAGGTTCACGGCGAATTCGTGGATATGGGCCTGCCCGTGACCGGCGGCGTTGCGCTGGACATGACGGACGTATTCACCGGCGAACACATCGGCAAAGTAACGGATTTCTACAATCCGCACATTGAAGGACATGATTGCCGTCTGTTCCTGTGCAAGCTTGTGAAAGCATAAATAAGGGTAACGCAAACAGGACACTGCCCGCTGCATGCAGGCTGCGGCTCACTTGCAGCGAATGGAAGCAGTCAGGTCATTGCAGCAAGCCAGACAGATTGTGTGGCTTGCTGTTTTTGTTTTTCCATGAATGCTGCAAACTTGAAGTTGTGGCGTCTGTCTGTATTGTTTGATGACATTTTCTTTGCAACTTGGCGTACGTGCTGCTTCTTTCTCAGTCCTGAGAAAGAAACAAAGAGGGCCAGATGGCGGAAGGATTCTGAAGGAACAATTTATCCGGCATCGACAAAAGATGAGCATCCGGTGATCGTGCCGGATACTCGTTTGCTTATGTGCCCCAACGAACGCAATGCACTGGTACAGTGCGTATCATTGCGCCCTCCTGCGAGGGTGGAAATCTGTTTTTGTTTGCTCAGCAAATTGGGATTTATCAGTATGATGCGTGAGCGGCGCTTCCGCATTCCATGCACCGCACGTGTTCCGACGAGCCGGTGCGGCTGCCGCTCAACTCACAAAGGAGCCATGCGGCGACTTTGCAGAGGATTGCTTCCGCTGCAAGCGGAAATTCAGGCAATCCTCTGCAACCGGAGCCGCCCCGCTTTGCAGCCGCGCGACCAACTCCCACGAGGACGGAGGGGGTCCGGGGGGAAGCACTTTTTTGCTTCC
>JAFTWV010000106.1 GCA_017465155.1 Clostridia bacterium | reverse complement strand
TAATGCACTCCTGCGTAAGCTGCATCTCCTTGGATGGGAGCAGCCTTCTACGATGACTTGATCTTTTCTTGTTCCGCTGTTACATAGGGGCTTTTTGCGCTCTTTTCACGTTGCTTCGTTATTGGTTTCAAAGAAAAAAAGGCAGACCCGTCACCAGAATTCTCCGGAAACAACAGTTCTGCCTTTCTCTCATCGGTTGTAAGACGTCCGATTGCCGAAAGCGTCAACCGCTACGGCTTCTCATTCCAATCAACAATAGTCATTATACGTATGAATCCTCAGACGGAACAGACGTGGCGTCTCAATCGTCAGCATGGCCACTTCATCGCCGTTCAGGCGTCTGTCACGCTGCCATGCGCCGTTGACGAAGCGACCTTCCTCCATTGCCAGAATGTCCATATGTCTGGCATCTCCGGCCATCAGAGCAAGATCACACTGGTATGCCAGGAGGTAGTAATCCTCCGCTCCCACCTGCACGCACAATGCAACGCCGTTCCCCTTCAGGGAAAGACGCGGGCTCTTGAAAACAGCCTTTACGCAGAGCTTCCCGAAGTCCATGGAAACTGCGTCGGCTTTCTGTTCAGCAGAAACTGCCTGCAGTGCTGCGGTACCGTATTTATCGGCCAGGATCGGCATCATGGAACACAGCATTTTGGCAAACCAGGCATATTCATCAAAGTTCTGCGGAGTCTTCAGCGCCGGATCATTCACATCCATGCCGAAGAGGAAACCCTGCATCATGGTAAAAGGATGCCCGATATCATCAAACCCGAAGGGCGAATACCCCATCGCATGATAATGGCCGATGCAATAGGCCAGTCGCGGTGCGGCATATGCATGTACTGCTGCTTCAGGAATGAAGAGCGCCTGATTTCTGGCATAATCGTCACAGACATCCAGGAATTCTGGAACATAGATATCCGGGCACAGCACGTCGATTTCCGGCGCACAGTACCGCCACACCTCGTGCATACGGGAAACAGGACCACCGCTGGGGTACTGTCCGGGCGCCTCTCCTTTGTGTGCCAGCCAGGCATTTGCAAACATCGGGAGATCGTATACTTCCCGGCCCTTTCTGGCTACCGCACCAACAAAAGCAGACACATAGTACGCGCTGAACACTTCCTCAGCCACCGGTCCGAAGACCTCTGTCCAGTTTCCGTGATCAGAGCCGTTACCAACAGCCTCGCGCACATCCGGATGCATCGTGTCTGTATGGCTGCGCATCCACGCAACAAATTCTGCCGGAACCTCCGCAGCAAATGCTGCATCCGCTTCATCAGAATGTTCGCGGGCACTACCAGCCAGACCAGTCTCGTTTTCAACCTGAACACCAATGACCGTTCCGGTTGCTTCATCCACTTCGCGGATATGCGCCATCAACGCAGCGAAAGCTTTGGCGTCTGCTGTACAAGCTTCGTCACAGAGATAGGAAATGGTATAGTAGGGCATTTGCATGAAGCCCATTTCATGGTAGCTCTTGGTTTCACCCTTGCGGACCTGCGCACGCCGGAAACGGAGAATATCGCGCTTCACCCATTCCGGAGCATACATCATTTGGGCGTTCTTCCATGAGCCAAACCAGAGAAAGATGATTTTTTTGTTCCATTCCCGGGCCTGCAGCATCAGCGCATCGGGAATGGAGAAGTCGAATACGCCTTCCTCGGGTTCCGTCAGCTCCCAGGTCACGGGAAGCAGCAGGGTATTCAAACCCAGATCATCTGCGATCTGCCAGATCCGGTTCATGTACTCCGGAGAAGAGGAATCTGAATTGTGCACTTCGCCCGCCACTGCAAAGAACGGTGCACCGTCCACATACAGAACCTGTTTTCCGTTTTGAAGCCTGATTTCTGATTTCATTGAGCAGCCTCCATCAAGCTTTCATCAGTCAGCAACAGCACCCATGATATCGCTGAAACTGTTCAGGTGCCAGGTTGCACGCTCGTCATCTCTGGCGTCGCCGATGGCAGCCGTATCGAAACCGCCGTTCACACCAGCCTCGACGCCGGCATGAGCGTCCTCGACCACCAGGCAGACCGACGGATCGAGGCCGATCATCTGCGCCGCCTTGAGGAACACCTCCGGATCAGGCTTGGAATGCGTGATGTTGTTGCCGTCCGACACAGCGTCAAAATAACCGCCGAGGCCGATACGATCCAGAATAAAGGGCGTGTTCTTGCTGGAGGAGCCAATGGCCAGCTTCAGCCCCTTTGCACGCAGCGCATTCAGCGTATCCCTGACTTCATCTGACAGATCCGCAGGGCCCATCTGGCCCAGAAGCTGCCGGTACAGGGTATTCTTGCTTTCCGCAAACTCGTCCTTCTCCGCCTGAGTGTAGGTCTTGTCAGCCTTCTCCAGCACGATCTCCAGGCTTGCCATGCGGGACACGCCGCGCAGACGATTGTTGATCTGGCGGTCGAAGTAGATCCCAAGCTGATCGGCCAGCGACTTCCATGCCAGATAGTGATACTCGTCCGTAGAGCAGATCACACCATCCAGGTCAAAAATGATGCCCTGATATTTCATTGTGTTACCTCCGTTCAGATCTTCACTTGCCGCAGCGGTTCATCCATGGCCTGGATCGCCGCACGATCCAGCGGCATGACATTTGCGACCTCCATGGGACGCATCACCTGCAGTTCGTTGTCATAGCCCTGACAGGCATAGAACAGTACCGGCACGCGCTCGCGAACAATGGCGGCAGCATCCGCATTGCCAAGCAGATCCATCATCCGCGAATCGACCGAGAAAGGATGCTGCCAGTCCACCGTAGGCGTCCAGTGCCACTCATACTGCCCGGCCTCAACATCCGTTTCAAAGCCCTGCGGATGATCCGGCAGCACCACATGCGCCGTGGCCCCCTCGGGGACGGTTACCGTAAGCAGCGCACTGCCGTCTTCTTCGATCTTCCATGCCACGCGCCACAGGCCGGCGGGGGAATCGAATTCGATCGAAGCGTCATGCAATCTGGCGTCGATCTTCGGTGCAATGATTGCCTTTTTCCAGCCGGGAGCAGCATTTTGCAGGCCCATGATGCGGCTGTATATTGCTTCACACACCGAGCCATAGGCATAATGGTTCAGGCTGTTCATGCCTGTTCCGGAAATCGTGCCGTCTGCCTCCAGGCTGTTCCAGCGTTCCCAGATCGTCGTTGCGCCGAGGTTCACGGCATAGAGCCACCCAGGGAATTCCTCGGTCAGCAGCATACGGTAAGCCACGTCCGTCAGGCCGTTATCCAGCAGCACCGGGAGCATCAGGGGTGCACCGGTGAATCCGCAGGTGATCCGGAAGAAATCCCGCTCCAGCCTGCGTTTGAAACCAGTCAGCAACTTTACCTTATCCCGATAGACGCCGTAATGCAGGGCAAGCACATAACCCGTCTGGGTATCAATGGAAAGGTTGCCGTTCGGCGTGATATACTCGTCCAACAGGGCTGCACGGATCTCTTCCGCCAGTGCGTTGTAGCGCTGTGCATCCGCCTGCATGCCCAGCACATTGGCGGCCTTTGCCGTCAGCTTCACGCTGTTCATGTAGTAAACGCCCTGGATGAAGGCATCGCTGGTTCCTCCCTTCAGGCTCTGCGGGCTCATGCCATCCTGCGCCAGCCAGTCGCCGAAGGTGAAGCTGTTGAAGACAATGTGCGTGTTGCCCGCCGCCTCATCTGCAGCGATCAGCGTCTGCACATAGTCCCGCATCATGGGATAGTTCTCGCGGAGCAGTTCAACGTCACCGTAGTTCATGTAGACATTCCACGGGATGATCGTACCGGCGTCAGCCCAGACAGCGCCGCCGTGGATTGCTTCGCCTTTCAGCGACGGACTGTAGGCAGGGATGTCGCCGCCGTAATACCGGCACTGATCTGCGCGCATATCGCGCATGTTCTTGCGGTAGAACTTCTTGCAGTCCATCTGATAGCAAGCGGTGTTGACAAACACCTGTGTATCAGCCGTCCAGCCCAGGCGTTCGTCACGCTGAGGACAATCAGTAGGCACATCCAGGAAATTGCTGCGCTGTCCCCACAGGCTGTTGAGCATCAGCCGGTTGAGCTTTTCATGGCTGGTTTTCACCTTCAGGGTTTCCTTCAGATCCGAACACAGCACAAGCGCAGTAAAGTCGGCAGGATCGATCTGGTCAAGCCCCTCCACCTTTGCATAGCGGAAACCATAGAAGGTGAACATCGGTTCAACGTTTTTCTCACAGCCGTCTGAGGTGTAGACAAACTCGCTCTTCGCTGTGCGCAGATTGTCCCGATAGAAGCAACCATCCTGCAGCACCTCACCGGTTTCAATGCGCAGCGTTGCGCCCTTGGGCAGTCGGTTGACAAAGCGGATCACACCCGCCATGTTCTGCCCAAAGTCCAGCACCTGTTCTCCCTTGGACGTGATGATCAGTTCCGGCTTCCGTTCATCCACCGCGCGGATTACCGGAGAACGCTGCAGCTCGGTCTGATAGCTGGTTTGGGCACATACGCAGTGCAGAAGCTCGCCCAGCGCACGGGTGTCGTCCCGCACCTCACCATCGTAGATGCCGCCGCTGATGATCGCCGACTGGGAGGCCATCCAAGTGTTGTCCGTCTCAAGGGTATGAGTGACTCCGTCCGTATCCAGCCATTCCAGCTTTGCCGCCAGCAGATAACGATCTCCCCAACGGTCGGATTTTCCGCCGTCAAAGCCAAGGCGGCCCTTGTACCAGCCGTTTCCCAGCCATACTTCGAGCCGGTTCAGCGAACCCAGCAGCTCCGTTACATCATAGCTCTGCACACGCAGGTAGGCGTCGTAGTCATTGAAGCCCGGCGTCAGATAATCCTCGCCCACCCGCACATGATTGATGTACGCCTGGTAAAGGCCTAGGCCCGTGATGGTCAGTGTTGCGCGGGTCACCTTCCCTGCGGGAAAGTCTTTCCACATACGGGGACAATCGATATGTCTTTCGGGGGTAATGAATTGCAGCTTCATTTGTCGTCCTCCCACTGAAGGGAGCGCAGAAAACACTTCCTGCGCTCCTTCAGGATTAGTAAGTCAACCACTTCTTCCCACAGAAGGGATCCACAGGACTGACGCCCCGGAAGGTATCGCGTCCCATCAGCTTTTCCACCAGTGCATCAAGGGTCTCGTTGTTGTTGGAATAGCAGTTGATGTAGGTCGGGATCATCGGCACGTCAATCAGATGATAGGGATTTGCCAACGAAGCGAACACTGTCGGAACCTCATGCACGAACCACGGCACATTGTTGCCATGACCCCAGAAGGTTGTCCAGTTGATGCGGTTCGTGGTCTTGTTGGAGGCATTCTCCACATTGCCCAGGTACAGCACTGCATCGAATTCATCCGTGAAGGGCTTTACGCCAAACTTGTAAGTGGCGTAATCCTCCGGTTCATACACCGTAACCTTGAAGCCTTCCGCTTCCAGCTTCTGCTGCATATACGTGGCAATGCGTGCCTCGCTGGGGCAGCCGCCCAGAACCTCCAGCAGCAGCCGTTTCGTCTTCTGCGGATTCAGCGGCAGAGCATGCTGCGTATCCTTCACCAGGGTAATGGCCTCATCTGCGCATTCCCGCGCCCACTGATGGTGCTGTGCACAACCGATGCAGGCCATTTCGCTCTCAGGCGGAACAATCTCTGCAGCGGGCTTGTTCCACAAGCCCAGGGCAGCCTTCATGGCCAGGATGCGGGTAACGGCTTCGTCCACGCGGCTCCAGGTCAGCAGACCGCGGCGGATGCCGTCCATCATATATTCGAAATCCTCAGCCAGATCCTTGTTGAACAGGAACATGTCTGCGCCGGCTGCAATGGTGGTCGGCACGGCGTCGGCATGCTTCATGGCGCAGTTGTAGCCCACCATGGGGGTAGCATCGGTGATAATCAGGCCATTGAAGCCCAGATGACCGCGCAGCAGGTCTGTCATCAGCTCCTTCGACTGGCTGGCCGGAACGGTTCCCTCCGGTAGGTCAGGATTCAGACGATGCCGCCAGGCGGGCTGATCGATATGCCCCACCATGACGGACATGGCGCCATCCTCGATCATACCGCCGAAGATCTTGCCATAGATGCTGTCCCATTCCTCGCAGGACAGGCTGTTCACGCTGACCAGCAGGTGCTGATCCACCTCGTCCACGCCGTCGCCCGGGAAGTGCTTCACAGACACCGCCACGTTGTGCTCGTCCGCCGCACGCTTGTAGGCCTTGCACATTTCAAGCACCTTGCCGGGATCAGCACCGTAGGAACGCACGTTGACGATGGGATTGCGCCAGTTCAGATCCGGGTCACAGACCGGCGCAAAGGCGAAATTGCAGCCTGCAGCGGCAGCTTCCTTCGCGGATACATAACCCATGCGATAGGCATGCTCCCGATTCCCCGTCGCGCCAATGCCCAGCTGCTGGCCGAACATGGTGCCATCCTCCAGGAAGCCGGTGGAGCCGAACTCCAGATTGGCCGCACAGAGCAGCGGCACCTTGCTGTTCCTCTGGCAGAAATCCAGCGCGCCGCGCACCTCCCTGGAGGGAGACGTTTTGAACAGCAGGCCACCGATATGATAGCGCAGCAGCTCATAGCGCAGGTAGCCTTCATCTGCAGAGAAGCTGATCGGGCAGAACAGCTGGCCAACCTTCTCCTCTTCCGACAGCGAGGCAAGCGTATCATATACCCATTTGACCTGTTCATCCGAAAGGTTGAACGGTTTTGCTCTCAGGTCGATGCTCATGACATTACCTCCTCGCACTCTTTACAAACACTTTTCCGATCGCCTTCAGCATGTTGCGGCCCTGCGCAGACACCACGTTAATGAGCAGGATAAACACGCCCATGCAGATGTTGGAAATCGCAGTGCCCAGGTTGTTGGAGAATACCGCCGTCAGGCCATAGGACAGCAGGCACAGCGTAATAGAGCCGACGATGGTGCCGATCGTATCACCGCAGAAACCTGCCACCATCAGGCCGATGAACACCGGCAGGATGTTGCTGAACAATTCGCCCACGGTCGCCATGGAGGAGTATGCCGCATCATGCTTGCCCTTGGCGATCCAGATGATCGTTGCAAAGCCGAAGATCAGGCCGGAGAAAATGTAGGAAATGATGACATTTTTGTTTTCATTGATGCCGATGTTGACGGCAGACTGCTGGTTGTTGGCCAGCAGCTTGCTCTGGCGTCCGCTGGTCGTCAGGTAGCTGTACGCCGCATACAGGACGATCACTGCAGCCAGCGGCAGCAGCACGGTGGGGTAGCGTGCAACCTTGTTCAGCGTCATGTTGGTGATGATGTTGATGCCCGTGCCGCCGAAGATCAGGCAGGTGATCGATTCATACAGCAGCGTAAAGCCGATGGTCGTGATGATGATCGGCACGCGTGCCTTGACATAGAACAAGCCCACGATCAGGGAAAGCGCAACACAGCAGACCACACACAGCAGGCACATCAGGAACATGTTGTTCCCGGCCTTGATCGCCACATGGCCGGCAATGATCGCAGACAGCAGCATGATCGCGCCGCCGGAAAAATCAAATCGACCATTCTTGAACTGAAGCCCGATGCCCATCGCGCAGCCAATGGATACAGCAATGTTCGGGATGATCGGGATCCACATCCGGTCGAACACCTTTGCCTTGCCGTTGGAGTAGCACAGGAACATAACGATCAGGTACATTGCCACAGGCAGCATCAGCGTACCGCCAATGCGCTTGAGGATATTCGCAACCTTCTTAGCCATCTCTTATATCCTCCTTATCTCGGCAGCGTACCGCTCTTCTTGCGGCAGGTCAGCACAACAACCACCAGGAACAGGATCGCCTTGATGACAAATACCTGATTGGGCTGCACACCCAGCATGGGAAGGCCCACGTCCAGCAGCGCATAGGTGAACGAGCCAATCAACGCGCAGCTCACCTTGGAGCGCATGCCGCCGTTGAGGGGCATGCCGCCCAGAATCAGCGCCACCATGACGTTCATCTCAAAACCGGTACCGGTGGAATCCGAAGCAGAAGCCGTATAGCCCATCTGGAACAGGCTGGCTACCACCACACAGATGCCCATGATGACGTAAGCGATCATCTTATACTTTACCAGGCTGATGCCGCTCTGCTGGGCAGATACGCTGTTGGCGCCGATCGCCCGAGCATTCTTGCCCAGCTTGGTGAAGTTGAACAGGTAGGATACCACCAGAACCTCAATTGCCAGCACCAGCAGCATGAACCAGGGCTCCTTCAGCAGGCCCACCTTGAACGCGGACAGGGCTACGTTTCGGCTGCCGATGGCGTTATAGGTAACGGAAGAAACGCCCGTCAGTACCATCATGAATACCAGAGAAGAAACCACCGGATGGATATGCAGCACTTCGCCGGCTGCGCCGTTGATGCAGCCGATGATGACCGAAATCACCAGCGACAGCAGAATACCCCAGAGCAGCGAACCGGTTGCATTGCCCACCACAACGATCAGTGTGGCATACAGGCCCACCTGCTTGCCGATGGAAATATCCATCGCGCCCAGGGAATACACAAACACTGCGCCAACGCTCATCAATGCCAGCACGATCACATTGCGCACCAGCGCCTCAAGCTTCGCCGGCAGCCAGATGCTCTCGCCTGTCAACGGCGTTACGATCGAGAAGAACACCACGCACAGGATGAGACCACTGTATGCGGCCGCCTGCGCGCCGTTCTTTTTCATCCAGCCAATCAGGCCGGAATTGTTCTTTGTTTCTTCACTCATTTCTTCCGACCCTCCTTAAATCATGTACTCGATGATATCCGTCTGCTTCAGATCCGCACTGCGGGTGAATTCCTTGGTGACCTCAAAATCCTTCATGATGATGATCCGGTCTGCCATGCCGATCAGTTCAGACAGCTCTTCGGAAATCATCAGGATCGCTTTGCCGTCCTTCTTCATCTGTTCAATCAAGGCATACATAGCCTGCTTGACGCCGATATCCACGCCGCGGGTCGGGCAATCCATAATGACCACTTCGCTTCCCTTGGCCATCCACTTGCCGAAGGAGACCTTCTGCTTGTTGCCGCCGGAGAGGGTGTTCACATACTGCTTGCCCGTACCGCACTTGATGCGGAATGCATCGATCTGGCCGTCAGAGAGTTTCTTCTCCGATGCAGGGCTGATGAAGCCTGCCGGGCCGGTAAGCGCAGTCAGCGACGGCAGCACGATGTTCTCCTGAATGGCAGCATCCAGGATCAGAGATTCGCTGTCGCGGTTCTTGGAAATATAGCCAATGCCATGCTGAATGGCGGTCAGGCAATCGGTGATCTTCTTTCCGTTGCACGTCACAGAACCTGCTTCAAGCTTCTCCAGACCATAGGCAGCGCGGCCTATCTCATGCATACCGCAGCCGGAAAGTCCGCCAAAGCCGACAATCTCGCCCTTGTGCAGAGTCAGGCTGAAATCCCGGATCGGACCAAAGGAGATGTGATCCATCTGCAGCGCTATCTCGTCGCTGTGGGAAGAATCGTAGTCCTCGCGGTAGTACTTGCCACCGATTTCACGGCCAACCATCATATAGCGGATACGCTGCACGGCATCCGGCGCGTCCATCTCCTCGCGGGTCAGATGGCCAATGATATCACCGTCACGCAGAACCGTCAGGTCGGTACACTGCTCCAGAATCTCATCCATATCGTGAGAGATGAACACAACCGCTTTGCCTTCATCCGCCATCTTGTGCACCAGCTTGTACAGGATCTCGCGGCCCTCCAGCGAAAGCGCCGTGGTCGTCTCATCCACCACAAGGATCTGGGTATCATCGTCCACACAGCGAACGATCTCCGTCAGCTTCCTGTCCTCAAAGGTCAGGCTGTCGATCTGGTCGCGGGCATGAATGTGCGTGATACCGAACTTCCTGAGCATTTCCTCAGCAGCACGGTACATCTTGAACATGTTGATGACGCCGAATTTGGAGAACTCTGCCTCGCGGCCTGCGAACAGATTCTGCGCCACGGTCACACCGGAGATGGTGTTTGCCTCCTGAAGAATCATCGAAATGCCTGCATGCTGGCTCTCGATCATGTTGTGCGGCTGCCAGGGCTTGCCCATATAGGTCATCTCGCCGCTGGTCGCCGGCTGCATTCCAGATGCGATCGACATGATCGTGGACTTGCCGGAGCCGTTCTCTCCGATCAGGCCGCGGATCTCACCCCTGCGCAGGGTGAAGTCCACATCCTTCAGAGCAATGGTCGGGCCAAATGCCTTATGCATGTTCCTGGCCTCGAATAATACTTCATTTACCATGCTGTTGCTCCTTTTCCGAAAAATTGAGCGCCTGTAGCGGAAAGGCGTACAGGCGCTCATTCATTCACGTTTGATTACTTCAGCGCGTCCACAGACAGCTGCTCAGAATGGAAGATGCCCTTGAGGCCTTCAAACGTGGCGTTGGGGTTGAAGCGCACCGCCAGCTGCAGCACCTCGTCCACGCTGATCTGAGCCAGGGAGACGTCGCCGGTGCCGATCATGCCCTTGGTCATCGCTTTGTTGATGTCCTCGGTAGAATCGATCACGTAGGAAGCGCTGTCCACGCGCTCCTGCACGAAGTCCGGGAACTGATTGCCGGTGATGGCGTTGTCCAGCAGAACCAGGGCGTAGGCAACGTCCTCAGAGGGAGCAACGCAGATCCAGCCGATGGTCTTGCCTTCCTCGGCATCGCCGATGTCAGCCACGATGTCAGGATTGTTGTCAAAGCCGCCGGTCATCATCTGGGTATCCATACGGCAGAAGCCATTCAGCTTAGCGGTGATCATCGTGGGATAGACGAAGATGATGCCAGCGCAGAAGGCCACAATGCCGTCCAGGTCATCCATGCCGTCCTCCAGGAAGTAGCTGTCAGGCAGGGGCTGGAACTCCAGGGTCAGGGGCTCGCCAACCAGGGTGATGGGTTCAGCAGCGGTGGCGTTGTAGGCCTCAAGGTCAGCCATGAAGGCTGCGACTGCGGCCGTCTGGTTCGGATAGGCATAACCGGGGAAGTTGATGATGGAGATCTTCTTCCAACCCTTCTCCTGCACGACCTTGAAGTACTGATGGCCCATGTCAGCGCCATCGGCAAAGCCGTCGCACAGAGTGCCCAGGAAGTGATCATTCGTCAGCAGGGACGCATTCGCGCCGCCCTCGCCGTAAACGGAGTTCATGTCGGTGTTGTAGCCCGCAACATAAAGGTTGGGGTACTGCTCCATGATCGCGCTCATGCCGCCGTCCATGCTGGCGACGATGCCGACCACATCGCTGGTCATGCCGTTCTGCACAGCAGTCAGGTTGCCGGCAGCATCGTTGAACATGTCGCCGTAAACGATGGTGAGCTTGTAGCCCATGGCGTCGCAGATGGCCTTCATGTAGTCACGGGTGCTTTCATACTGAATGCCGCTGGAAGTGTTGCTGAGCCACATGATCGTGCCGCCTTCAGCAGAAGCAAACGTGGTCATGCTCATCAGCATGCAAAGAGCGAGCAGCATGGAAAGGAACTTTTTCATGATGGGTAACCTCCTTCAGTGAATTGGTTGAGTATATTGTATCATCCCCCCCAACCCCGGGAGAAGAGGTCTCGTTAACCAATCACCCTCGGTTTTTGTCCTTTTTTCGACCGCAAAATACATTGTAAAGAAGAATTTCGAGGTCATTTTGCGTTCGTTCTCGCAAAAATCCTCAGATTTTTGTCATCATCTATTCCAACGTTCTATTTCGCCGGCTCGAACAACATTTTGCTTCTGCACCGATATCACGCGTGTTTCGCACAGCAGATGCCTGCAGCACAAAAAAGCGAGGATACTGTCCGCACCCTCGCCAAGTTGTCTACATCATTGTCTTCTCAGCAGGATCAGGCGTACCTCCAGCAGATCGAGCAGGGCATTGACAACCAGCCCGTCGCTGCCCGAATGCAAAGTGTACTTTGTCATCATCGGCTGGGACAGGCTCTTGAGCAGTTCAACTTCCTCTGTGCTTTCCAGCGGCTGTGCACCCATTTCCACCCACTTGTCATATGCCGAGCCTGCACTGCGGCTGACAGCGTATTCCGTCACCAGCCACTCTCCCTGCGGCACATGATCGATCCTAATCTCAAAATCCCGGCGCTGATGCTCTCCAAAGGGGGTATAGCGTTCGGTGTCCGTCATGTCGAAGGTTTCGCATGCAGCGTACAGCTCGGAATAGTGCTTGTAATTGTACAGCATCAGTTGATATTCCTCGCCCTTGCGGGTCAGGAACCAGCCTTCTCCCCGGTCGATCAATGTATCGCCCAGCTTCTTCAGAAGGCAGAGCGCATGATAGGCCGACTTCGCGATTCCGTTGTACGTCAGCAAGCCCAGACCGCCGTGGAACACAGTTTCCGGAACCTGATGTTCCGCAAACAGATCCGTCAGCACCCAATAGCCCATGCTCTCCAGCTGATCGATGTTCTCGAGGATATTCTTCACCAGATAGCAGGAGCGGAAACAGGTATCCCCCAGCAGTTCCCGATGGGACGGGGACAGGTTCCACTCTGTCAGATACACAGGCAAATCTTTTCCGTAAACCTGCTTCACCGACTGGTGCATATCCTGAATGCTCTTGGCGAGCATATTTTCATCGTCCGTCAGTCTGAGATGCGTGACCGTAATATCTTTCTTGTCATAAATGTCCCAGTCCTCGGACAAAACCGTTCCATAGAAATGGACGAGGACAAACTCCGGTGTACACTGGCACTTTTCGCACCACGCATTGAATCTGTTCATCCATTCCATCCAGCCGTCCTTATAATAGTAGATGGATGGCGTACCTACAGACACCTCCGGTGCAATCGCCTTGATGGCCTGCCAGGTCTCACAATAGAAGGTAAAGAACTCTTCGTCCTTCGGAAAACCAAACATGGAGACCGGCGTATCCGGTTCGTTCCAGATCGTAAACGGCCACTGGCTCACCGTGGATGCGCCGTACCGCTCCAGCAGATGCTTGACGAACGCCCGTACCAGATCCAGCCAATCTTTCATTTCCTTTGGCGGACTGTTGATCATCGTTGTGTTGAACACCAGCTGATCGGACGTCCGGGCAATGGCCTCGGGCATGAATCCGAGCTGGATCAACGGCTTGAGTCCAATGGACTGCAGAAAATCCAGCACCTTGTCAACATAGACAAAGCTATGCACGATCTCTCCGTCACGCGAACGTTTGCATACATGCATACCATCCGACAGAATGCCGTGGAATTTGATATAGGTAAAGCCTACCTGCTTCTGCAATCTCGTCAGCATCGCCTGAACATCGGCATGCAGCAGCTCTTCCGCACTGCTGACAGAGGTGTAGCTCCGCCAGGTATGCCGAAGGGGCATCCCTTCGGCCCTTGCGTCAACCCGATATTGTGTGATGATATCCGGAAGCTCCTGATGATCAAACAGCGTATCTGATCTTTCATTATCCAGGAAACCAGCAAAATACTTCAGATACTGCGTCGCGTCCAGGATTTCGTACTGGTTGCCCGCTTGCACAGGATTGGCCTTTGTCTCAGCGTGCTTCTGTTTTCGATACTGACTCGGCAGAAGCCCATACTGTTTTTTGAACAGCTGTACAAATGTCTGCGTACTGGCAAAGCCATTGTTGCTGGCAATATGGTCGATCGTATTGTCCGTACCCAGCAGGTCGGATACTGCCCGGGTCAGTCTGACATGATTCAAAAACGCAGTAAAGCCCATGCCCATCATCCGTGTAAAGAAACGCGAGGCGTATGGGACAGACAGGTATTCCAGCTCTGCAACCTGCTGAAGTGTAATGTTTTCCCGATAATGCTCGGTGATATAATCCGTCATCCGGGTGATCCGCTCATTCTGGTGCTGTGCCTGTTCCTGCCTTTGGGGATTCCGGTCGACCCGGAAGCGCGTCATGAGTTCAGACAGGAGCGTATAGCTCAGCGCTTTGGCACGGAAGAGTCTGCCTTCATCCGTATAGGAGTGGGCCTTGACAAATTGCGCAACAATCCGCTTGATCCGCAGCAGGCCCTCTGCATCATGGGACGTCTTGGAATTGCATTCGAAATAAAGCGGCCCATTGGGCATCAGGCTGTCATCAAACAGCGACAGCTTGATCTGCACAGCAACCATAATGGCATTGCTTGCACTCAGCTCATGCGGAGCATTGGAGTTAATGAGGATAACATCTTCGGATTCCAACAAATAATGCTCCGCATCAACGATGATCGACACTTGACCGGACAGCACGAAAAGAAGCTCCAGGCTTTCATGCCAATGCCTTCCGGAATGCCCAAGCTGGTGGATAAAGCAGCGTACCGGAACACGCTTGCCAAAGTTGATAATCTCATGCCGATAATCCATGTGCTATCCTCCAACGCAGCAAGTATACAGCCTGTCTCAGCGTTGTCCCCTGAATTGATTTAATCATTTACGAGAACTGCCGCTCTACCTGTTCGCTTTATTATACCATGTGTAATCCTGTTTGCAAAGTGGGTTTGTCTTTTCATCCGTGTGTAAAGCTTTCATCAACTGCAGCACTTGGACTGCAACAGAGGCTTGGGGTGCCGCCCCAACAAAAGAAACGTATCTGTGGACGCAAATACACAAAACTTACGAGTAAGATGCACCCATCCAGAAATCCCGAAACCCTTGTACTACTTCAAAGGCTATGCTTCCAGCTTCAGTAACATGATCTTTGTTGGTGTGCTGACCGTCAGCATTCTCTACCAAGAAAGTGCTGGCGGTTTCCTCTGTCCCAGATCAATCTGCTGATTGACATTTTCATTTTTCGTCACTATAATAATTAAGCACTTAATTATTTCTTACCTATCGGAGGTAATCATGCACAACCACCCCACCACTCTGATGCGCACCATCGGCAAAACCCGGCGCATCTGGCGGCAGTATGTCCGCGCGTGCGCACTGTCCGCCGGCATCCCCGAATCCTACCGAACGGTGATCATGTACCTGTACCATCACCCCGGCGCGGGGCAGACGGACATCGCCGAGTACGCCGAGATCACCACCTCGGCGGTCAATCAGGCCGTCAAGAGCATGCAGACGGAGGGCTACCTGCGCAAGGAGACCGACCCCAGCGACCGGCGCGGCTCCCGGCTGTACCTGACCGACAGGAGCATCGCCATTGCCGAAAAACTGCACCGGCAGCTGGCGCAGGCGGATCAGAGCATCACCGATCTGATCGGCGCGGAAAAGGAAGCCGAGATGATCGCGCTGCTGGAGCGGGTGGCGGACTACATCAGAAAGGACATGACCTCATGCTGAAATACGTGAAGAAATACTGGCTCTTCTGCCTGCTTGCGCCCCTGTTCATGGTGGGCGAAGTGGCGATGGATCTGATCCAGCCGGACATGATGGCGGATATCGTCGATAACGGCGTGCTGAAAAGCGATATTGCGCTGATCATCTCCATGGGCGTGAAGATGATCCTGACGGTGCTGGTAGGCGGCTTCTGCGGCGTGATGTGCGGCGTGTTTGCCAACATTGCGGCGCAGGGCTTCGGCAACGACCTGCGCAAGGATCTGTTCAGCCGCATCATGAACCTGTCCTTCCAGCAGACGGATAAATTCTCCACCGGCTCGCTGGTGACCCGCCTGACCAACGACGTGACCCAGGTGCAGAACATGGTCATGATGATGGTGCGCTCCCTGGTACGCAACGGGGTCATGTTCCTGGGCGGCATCTTCATGCTGTATCAGCAGTCGCCAAAATTCGCGCTGGTGGCGGCCTGCGGCTTGCCCTTCGTGGTGTTCTTCGCCGTGTTCTTCCTGAAGAAGACCGCCCCGCTGTTCTCCATTGTGCAGAAGAAGCTGGACGGCATCAATCACATCATGCAGGAGACCGTGGCGGGCGCGCGGGTGGTGAAGGCCTACGTGAAGGAGGAGTACGAGCTGGGCCGCTTTGACGAGGCCAACGACGCCCTCTGCGCCGAGAACCTGCGGGTGCAGAGCCTGCTGGCCTTCATGAGCCCCTGCATGAACATCGTGCTGAACCTGTGCGTGGTGGCGGTGATCATCGTCGGCGGCTACACCGTGCAAACCGGCGGCAGCATCACCCCCGGCAACACCATGGCGGCCATCACCTATCTGGCGCAGATCCTCCACGGCGTGACCTTCATGGCGAACATCTTCCAGACCTTCAGCCGCGCCAAGGCCTCCGCCGAGCGCATCAACGAAGTGCTGAACAGCCCGGAGGTCATCACCGGCGGCCAGCACGACGGCGCAACTGCCGCGAAGGGAGCCATCGAGTTCCGCAACGTGAGCTTCGCCTATCCCGGCAGCGAGGCGGAGAACGTGCTTCGCAACATTTCCTTCCGCGTCGAGCCCGGCGAAACGCTGGGCATCATCGGCGCGACAGCCAGCGGCAAGAGCACGCTGGTGCACCTGATTCCCCGTTTCTATGATGCCACAGAGGGCGAGGTGCTGGTGGACGGCGTGAACGTGAAGGACTACGACCTCACCGCCCTGCGGGAGAAGATCGCCATCGTGCTGCAGAAGGCGGAGCTGTATTCCCGCAGCATCGCGGACAACATCAGCTGGGCGAAGAACGATGCCACCCCGTGGGAAATCAAGAAGGCGGCGGAGATCGCCCAGGCGGACGACTTCATCTGTGGCAAGTCCGGCGGCTACTACACGCCCGTCACCGAGGGCGGTCACTCCCTCTCCGGCGGACAGAAGCAGCGCATCTCCATCGCCCGCGCGCTGCTCAAGGAGCATGAGATCCTCATCTTCGACGACTCCACCAGCGCTCTTGACCTCAAGACCGAGGCTGCGCTGTATCAGGCTCTCCGGGAGGAATGCCCGGATGTGACCAAGATCATCATCGCCCAGCGCATTGCGTCCATCAAGGGCGCGGATCGCATCGCCGTGCTGGACGACGGCGGCCTGTCCGCCATCGGTACCCATGAGGAGCTGATGCAGCAGAGCGAAATCTATCAGGACATCTACCGCTCCCAGCTGCAGGAAGGAGGCGAAGCGTAATGGTGCAGAATCGTCCGCTTCCCAGGGGCTTTGAGGGCGCGCCGGACAAGCAGTCACCCCTGTTCAAGGCCGCCTCTTCCACGAATAACAACCCGCCCATGGTCAACTTCCGCGGCAGGCCCGGCAGCCCCGGCCGCGATATGGGCAAGACCATCGAGCACGCCGAGAACGTGCGCGGCACGCTGGCCCGGCTGATGACCTACTTCGCCAATTCCCGCCGCCTGCTGACGATGCTGCTGATCTCCGTGGTCTGCGTGACGGTGGCCGGTCTGCTGGCTCCCGCCCTGCAGGGCAGCGCCATCGACAACATCGCGGACAGCGCCTGGGACGCCCTGCGCAAGGGCGTGATCGTGCTGCTGATCGTCTATGCGGTGAACGTGCTGTTCACCCTGGCGCAGTCGCTGCTGGCCGCCCGGCTCAGCCAGAGCATCACCCGGCAGATGCGCCACGACCTGTTCCGCAAGATGGATCACCTGTCCATCCGCTACCTGGACTCCCACTCCAACGGCGACGTGATGAGCCGCATGACCAACGACGTGGAAAACGTGTCCTCCACCGTCTCCCAGAGCCTGGGTTCGCTGGTGTCCGGCCTGCTCACGGTGGTCGGCACGGTGGCGATCATGTTCGCCTACTGCTGGCAGCTGACGCTGATCACCATGGTGACGGTGATCCTCACGGTGATCGTCACGAAAAAGATGTCCCAGGTGATGCGCAAGGTCTACCGCAAGCGCTCCGCCATTCTGGGCCAGCTGAACGGCCACTCCGAGGAGATGATCACCGGTTACAAGTCCATCGTGGCTTACAACAAGCAGCAGGACGTGATCGACGAGTTCTGCCAGACCTCCAACGAGCTGCGCAAGGTGAGCATCAAGGCGGAGATCCTCGGCGGCTCCATGGGCCCGATCATGAACTGCATCTCCAACATCAGCTTCGTGATCGTGGCGGCCTTCGGCGGATACTTCGCCTACACGGGGCTGATCACCATCGGCACGGTGTCCGCCTTCATCATCTATGCCAAGCAGTTCTCCCGCCCCATCAACGAGATCGCCCAGCTCTACGGTACCATCCAGACTGCCGTGGCCGGCGCAGAGCGCGTCTTTGCCCTGCTGGACGAGCCGGACGAGGACAGTTCCGGCGACAAGGTGCTGCCGGACATCACCGGCCGCATCTCCTTCCGGAACGTGGACTTCTCCTATGTACCGGGCAAGCAGGTGCTCTTCGACTTTGACCTGGACGTGGAGCCCGGGCAGAAAATCGCGCTGGTGGGTTCCACCGGCAGCGGCAAGACCACCGTGGTCAACCTGCTGATGCGCTTCTACCCCGTGGACAAAGGAGAGATCCTTGTGGACGGCGTGAACATCCAGGATATCAACCGCGACTTCCTGCGGGACAACATCGCCATCGTGCTGCAGGACACGGTGCTGTTCTCCAACACGATCGAAAACAACATCAAGTACGCCGATCTGGACGCGCCCGACGAAAAGATGCTCCGCGCGGCAGACATGAGCCACATCCGCCATTACATCGAGCGGCTGCCGAAGAAGTACAAGACCTTCCTCAAGCAGGCCGGCGCAAGCCTCTCCCATGGGCAGCGCCAGCTGATGTCCATCGCCCGGGCGGTGCTGGCTGACCCGAAGATCCTGATCCTCGACGAGGCCACCTCCTCCGTGGACACCCGCACGGAAAAGAAGATCCAGGACGCCATGGTGCAGCTGATGAAGAACCGCACCAGCCTGATCATCGCCCACCGCCTGTCCACCATCCGCGACGCAGACAAGATCGTCGTGATGGATCAGGGCCGGGTGGTAGAGATCGGCAATCACGAAGAGCTGCTGGCCAGGCAGGGCAAGTACTACGAGCTGTACATGACCCAGTTTGCCGGAAACAAGATCTGATCAACCGAATATACACGCGCACGCCTGACTGGGTTAGTTCAGTCAGGCGTGTGTGTATTGACGGATATTCTGCTTACAGTCAGGCGACTGTGACTGCATCCTTGCCATCCCATTCGTTTTATGATATACTGTGATGGCTTCCTGCTGTCCGGCAGACAAGCAGCACGGATGATTCTGCATTCAGCGTCATTTCTTCATTCAGGATTCATACTCCTGCGTTATTCTGCTGATGATACTCGGAAGGCCAGTTTTACCAGCATGCCTCCGGAAAGAAGGTTATTTCCATGAAAACGCCTGTCAGCCTCAAGCGCATCCAGAACCATTTTTCTTATTCCTGGTGGAAATATGTGATTCTCGCAGCCGTTTCCATCATGGGCTGGAGCATCCTCTTTTCCGTTACCGCCTACCGTCCGCCGGAGGAAAAGAAGATCATTCTGGGCGTATACTCCTACGGCGATGAAACCGTTCTGCAGGGATACATGGATCAGGTCTGGCCGACAGACTTCCCGGACATGGAGGAAATGGACGCCATGTACATCCTGCCGGATGAAACCTATGGTGATATGATCCTCTCCACCCGTATTGCTGCGCGAGACTGCGATTTGTATGTACTGCCCCGCGAGCAGTTCCAGGGCTATGCTGAACAGGGCGGCTTCATGGCGATTGACACGGTCTGCCCGGAGCTTGTAGCCGAGCTGGAAGCGTCGGGCATTACCCTCAGCCGTGGCTGGCGCACCAATGCTGAATCGGGCGAGAAGCATCTTTACGGCATCCATTGTGCAGACCTTCCCGGCGCGCTGAACATGTTCGGCTACGACACAAGCGACGCGTTTATCAGCATCTTCTTTGAAACCGGCAACGATGACAATGTCACGCGTTTCTTCGAGATGTTCATCCGCGAGCTGATGAAGGAGCCTGCAGCCCCGCAGACCGTTCCTGCACCGTAATACCGCATCAAGGAGGCCCCCATGCTGCACCACATTCTGGTCAAGTGGAATGAACAGGTTGATGACAAGGCCTCGCTTCTTCCCGGGATCGATACGCTCTTTCAGGGGGTGCTGAATGTTCCCGGCGTGCATGGCGTGACGCTGCATCCCAATGTCATTGACCGTCCCAACCGCTACGACCCGCTGATCCGGATCGAAATGGACGAGAGCGCGCTGCCTGCCTACGACACCTGTGAAGCACATCACGCGTGGAAGGCCCGATACGGTCACCTGATCAGCAAAAAAGCCATCTTTGACTGCAACTGAATCAACAGAGACTGCCGCATCCTGTGCGACAGTCTCTGCATGCCGAAAAAGTGGAATGTGATTTGTCAAGGATAAATTCATCTCGGTCAAGTTACTTTTTCACAAAGACTCTTTTTCTCCAAAATATTGCTTATGCTTGTCAGATGGTGCGGGCATTATAATGCTGCTGGTGGCAGCATGACAAAATACACCTTCATCATGTGCGTCATCTAAGCAAACATGCATAACAACGCTAACGATGAAACAGCAAAGCCCGGCGATGCAGCAATGCACTGAAGTAGTCAATAGATAGTTGACACAAATTTCCGATAAGCCACCAGTTCTGATCTAAAGAGAACTGGTGGTTTTCCATTTAGCTTACGAAGCGGACGAACGAAGTTGAAGTAGTGAATAGCTTGCTGTATGACGGAGAAAAGGTCATCAGACTCCCAGTAGCGGAAGTGAAAGCGC
>JAFTWV010000105.1 GCA_017465155.1 Clostridia bacterium | reverse complement strand
TGCATCCCGCGAAGGGGCATTGCCCCTCTCGACACCCGTTTCGCGATCTTTCCTGGTTTTTCTCTTTGGGCTGTCTGCGCGTGTTTATCGGGAGGGGGGACGGACGAGGGCTCTCCCCTTGCATCCCGCGAAGGGGCATTGCCCCTCTCGACACCCGTTTCGCGATCTTTCCTGGTTTCTCTCTTTGGGCTGTCTGCGCGTGGAGGTCACAGAAATTCTTCCGCAGCACAGGTTCCTGCCAGCGCACCCGTTGCCCAAGCAATTTGCAGGTTGTAGCCGCCGGTATGCGCATCCACGTCGATCACCTCGCCCGCGAAGTACAATCCGGATACAATCTTGCTCTCCATGGTCGAAGGATCAATCTCCTTCACGCTTACGCCGCCGCGGGTAACGATGGCTTCCTCTATGGGCGCCAGCTTTTCCAGCGGGATAGGCAGTGCCTGCATCATCCGCGCCAGCGTCTCGCGCTCTTCTCGGGTAATCTGCGCGCAAACCTTATCGCCGTCCACGCTGCACAGGCGCGGGAAAATCTCCGCCAGACGCACTGGCAGCAGCCCCGGCAAAACGCTGCGCAGCATCTTGCGGCTGTTCTCGTCAAAGTCACGCTGAAGCCGTGCATCAAGCTGCTGCGCATCAAGTCCCGGCTTCAGGTTGAGCGTCACGTCTGCATCCTTGATATTATCCGGCAGATGACAGCTCATTGTCAGCACCAGCGGGCCAGAAATGCCGAAGTGCGTGAACAGCATTTCGCCAAGGTCGGAGTAGAGCGTCTTCTTGCCCTTCTTCATCGTCAGCGTGACATTGCGCAGAGACAGGCCCATCAGCTCGCCCGGCCAGTCCACCGCCGTTTCGATGGCACTGAGCACAGCGCTGCGGGGCGTGACAGTATGCCCAAGCTGCTCCGCCATGCGGTATCCATCACCGGAAGAGCCTGTCAGCGGGCAGGATAACCCGCCGGTCGCGATGATCACACGGTCAGCAGTGTACGATCTGCCGTCTGTAAGCGTCACGCCGGTGACAGCATCGTCTGCGGTCAGGATTTCCCTGACCCGCGCGTCATAGACGATCCGCACGCCATACTCCCGCATGAGCTTTTCAAGCGTCCGGGTCACATCACTGGCCTTTTCCGTCGCGGGAAACACGCGCCGTCCGCGCTGCACTACCACAGGACAGCCCGCATCCTCCAGCAGCTCCATCATGTGCTGGGGGCCAAAGTAGGACAGCGCGCTGTAAAGGAACCGCGGATTGCGCGGCACCTCACGCATGAACTCATCCAGCGTGCAGTCGTTGGTGACATTGCAGCGTCCCTTGCCGGTGATATACACCTTGCGCCCCAGCTTCTGATTGCGCTCCAGCAGTGTAACGGACGCACCGGTTTTCGCCGCAAAGATCGCCGCCATCATACCGCCTGCGCCGCCGCCGATAATCACGACATCATGCACGGTTATGGCCCTCCTCCTCCAGATACACCTCATAGGTTTCCCAGATGGACTCCAGCTGGCGGAAATGTTGCGTCAGAGCTTCCTTGCGGTGAAGGCCCAGCGCCACCAGCAGCGCGTTGATGACCGACAGCGGCGCGGCAAGGGAATCCACAAAGGATGCCATGTCCGTACGGGCGGTCAGCGTGGCATCAGCAATGCTGGCCAGCGGGGACATCGGGCCGTCGGTGATGGCCACCACCTGTGCGCCGCAGCGCTTGGCAAAGCGCATCGCCTCCAGCGTACGCGTGGAATACCGTGGAAAGGAGATGCCGACAATGATGTCGTCCTCCTTGAGCTTGCTGATCTCCTCAAACACATCCGTCGCGCCGGAGGACACCAGATGCACATTGTCAAAAATATAGTTGAGGTAATACCCCATGAACTGCGCCAGCGGGGCCGCCGAGCGCAGACCCATGACATAGATGGAACGGGCAGACAGCAGGCGCTTCACCACATCGTCAAAGACCTCGTTGTCCATCTGATCAAGGGTCGCGCGGAGGTTCTGCATGTCGCTCTTGAGCACAATGCCCAGCGCCTCGCTGGGGTTGATCTCCGTGGACATTTCAAACCGCTGATTCGCCGTCAGGCGGTGACTGACCAGCTCCTGCAGCGAGCGCTGCAGCTGCGGATAGCCCTCATAGCCCATCGCCGAAGCAAAACGCACCACCGTCGATTCGCTCACGCCCACGCTCTCGCCCAGACGGCTGGCCGTCATGAACACCGCTTTATCATAATGCTCAACGATGTACTGCGCAATTTTCCGGTGGCCCTTGGAGAGCCGCTTGCCCGACTGGTTAAGCCGTTCGATCATGTCCTGCATATCCTGCATGACGTTTCATCTCGCTTCCTGCGGGCATCACAGCCCGACCTGCGTCCTGCACATGCAAGCGCAGGCTTTCTTTATTATAAGGGACAGGCCCGGAATTTGCAAGATAAAACGGCAAAAATGCAATTTTTGATTCATCAGCCTGCAAAATCACATGGCGCCGGTCAGCCACGCCAGCCCCAGCATCACCGCGAGAAACAGCACGTTCAGCACCGTGAACAGCCCCATAAACATCCCGTTGGAGCGCTGAGGGGCCGCACCGTACAGGCGGAAGGAGATCAGGCTCGCCAGCGAAGCTACCAGCGTTCCCAGTCCGCCGATGTTCACACCCAGCATCAGGGACGCCGCATTCTGCGTAAAGGGCGACAGCAGCAGACACGCCGGCACATTGCTGATCACCTGCGAAACCAGCAGACCCGTCAGCAGCGGATTGTCTGCCATCAGGCCCTCCAGCCAGGCAGAAACAGGCGCATAAGCCTTCACCGAAGCCACAAATACAAAGAAACACACAAAGGTCATGAGCAGCGTGTAGTCCACCTGCCGGAGCACCGGGCGGTCAAGAACAAGCGTCAGCACCAGTACCGCCGCCGCCAGCGCCCAAGCAGGAAGCACCTTTGCCAGCGACAGCAGCGCAGCGACGCTCAGCAGCGAATACAGCTCCAGCTTCCGTGCCGGCAGTTTATCTTCAGCAGATCTGGCAGCGGCAACCGGCTGTTTCGGAATCAGCACGCACAGCGTCATCAGCAGAATCAGGGCCACCAGCGCATAGGGCCATGTCAGCGACGGAAAGTCCATCGCGTCAAGCTGTCCCGATGCATACAGGTACAGATTCTGCGGATTACCAATGGGTGTGACCATGCTGCCAAGATTGGCGGCGATGGTTTCCAGCACGACCGTAATCGTCACAGCCCTGATGGCCGCGCCATGCATCAGCAGCATGGTGAAGGGAACAAGGGTAATGAGCGCCACATCGTTCGTTGCAACCATCGACAGCAGGAAGCACGCCGCAATCATCGCTGCCGCAAGGCTCCGCTGCGTCCGGATGCGCAGGGTCACCGCCGTTGCCAGCTTGTCAAAGGCGCCCATGTGCCGGAAACCCGCAACGATGGTCATCAGTGAAAAAAGCATCAGCAGGGTCGTGGTATCGATCCCCTCAAGAGTATGCGCTCCCGGCGGAACAAGCAGGAAGGATGCAAGAGCTGCCACGAGGGCGACGGTCAGGACGACCTCATGCTTCAGGTAGGTCAGGATGGTTTTCATTGGCGTGACCTCTTTTCAGATGGTAAAGGTATTCAGGGACACTCTTCGTCAGACTGCGTTTCACCGGTTTCCGTGCATCCCTCTTGACGCAGAACAGGCAGCAGCTTCGATTCTCATTTCAGCAGCTCTTCCGGCACCTCGGCGGCCATGCGCTCATAGCCCTTCTTTGACGGATGCAGATGGTCGCCGGAATCATATTCAGGCAGGAACCAGTCCGGACGGGCCGGATCACGCAGCGCTTTATCGAAGTCGATACAGCCATCGATGAGATCCGTCGTGCGGATGAAGTCATTGTAGGCATGGCGCATCTCCTGCCGGAAGGGTGCGTCCGTCCGCCATCCGCCCATGGGCAGAAGCGTACCGACATAAACCCTCAGCCCCATCCTCCGCGCCTGCGCAATGTAGGTTTTGAGACCCTCAATCAGCTCCTCCACCGTCGGCAGGTCGCTCATCGGGCGGAAGATGTTGACGTCTGTTCCCACCGGGTGGATGATGTCATTGATGCCCTGCTGGATGATCACTGCATCCGCCCCGTCCGTGGGAACTTCACGTTCAAAGCGTTTCGAGCCCATCAAGCCATAGGATTCATAGGTCAGGCAGGTGTACTCGCGAAGGATGCGGGTTCCGCTGGCAGCACGGCGGATAATCGCCGTATGGCCGAAGCCTTCACGGGCACAGCGCAGCTGCAGGTAATCCGGCCAATCCTGCGCGGTGATGGAGTCGCCGTAGCAGACAATGGCCCGGTTCTCCTCCGCTGTCAGGAGCGAAACATTCGACAGAAAGTAGTTCAGCTTCGTCACGCGGGATGTGTTGACGTCGAATTGAACCGTCTCCGTCTGATCACCATTCGCATACATGCCCCCCGACAAAGGGCCGCAGGTATACACCACCGAGCGCATGAGGGTAAAGTCAGCCAGATAGAAGCTGACATAAACCGTTTCCCCGGCGGCAGCGCTGACCTCTACCGGGTCGGAGGTGACGCTCTTTCCGGGGGCAATGGTAACGGATCGCTCCCCGGCGAAGGTCACGGGATAGAAACGGTCTGCCGGATTCCGGCTTCCCGTGACCAGCAGCGTGGTCTTGGCAATCGTGACAGGACTGTCATCTGCGTCCCGATTCTCACCGCAGAAGTTATCGAAGGTAAGCCGCAAAGGCGTACCGCCAACCGGAGGCCGGTCGCCAACCAGAGGCCAGTCGCCAACCGAAGGCCAGTCACCGATTTGAAGCCGGTCACCGGCCGGGCTCTGACCATCGAAGGGGATGCGGACGGGGTATCGCAGGGTAATATTCCTGGCATAACGCTCGGGGCGATTCTCAGCAATGGAAACAGCATTGCCCCAGATAGCGACCCATTTGGGTGTTGACATGGGTGACCTCCATATTCGCACGCAGCTGCCTGTGCGGTGTATCGTCGATATTATACCACAGCCTTCGCCCAAAGGGAACAGTCTCCGCTGGTTTTCCCCGCGCAATATGCTTCCATGGCGAATGCAAAAAGCAGCCTCCTGCCGCAAATCCGCAGCAGGAGGCTGTCCTTATGCTGTTATGACTGATTCGCCAGCGTACCCTTCTCGCGGTCGGATACAGGCCTTTCCGTGATCTCCCCTGCTGCCTGCAGCGCAATCCGCGTCATCAGCGGACCGATCAGCTCGTACACCAGCACCGCGAACAGCGCCACGTTGCGGATAATCTGACCCGGTGCGCCAAGGCTCATCGCCGTCAGGCTCATGCCCAGCGATACGCCCGCCTGCGGCAAAAGGGTGATGCCAAGGTACTTCTGGATGGTCGGCACGCACTTCGTCATCCGCGCAGAGATGGACGCGCCCGCAATCTTGCCCGCCGAGCGGAACAGGATGTACACCACGCCCACAAGGATGATTGCCCAGTCCGCAAAGACCTCGAAATCCAGATCAGCGCCCGAAAGCACGAAGAACAGAACCATCAGCGGCGCCGTCCACCGGTCGATGCGGTCCATCAGCTCCTCCGAGAAGTCGCACAGGTTGCAGAACACGGTGCCCATTGCCATACAGACAAGCAGCGTCGAGAAGCCCACCGTCACCGGGCCCAGCATGAAGTGCAGCTGGGACATCGCCACGGAGAAGAACACGAAGGTCACCGAGATCGCCAGTCGCTTGGAACGGGAGTGGAAGAACTGCTCGCTCCAATGGAACATCAGGCCGATCAGGCCGCCCAGGCCCAGCGAGGCCACCACCTCAACAATCGGATCCACCAGAACGGAGATCATATCCACCGTTCCGTGCTCAATCGCCCGAGCCATGCCGAAGGAAATCGCAAAGACGACCAGACCCACCATATCGTCCAGCGCCACCACAGGCAGCAGCATCCGTGTCAGCGGGCCGTCCGCCTTGTACTGCTTCACGACCATCAGTGTTGCAGCAGGAGCCGTTGCCGTTGCAATGGCGCCCAGCGTCAGTACCGCCGACAGAGGCAGCTTGTCAGGCATCAGCAGATGGAGCCCATACAGCGCAAGGTCAACAAACAGCGTTGCCACCAGCGCCTGGAACACCGCGATGAACGTTGCCTGCTTGCCCACCTTCTTCAGTGCGGACAAACGGAACTCATTGCCCATTGTGAAGGCAATGAAGCCCAGCGCCACATCGCTGATCAGCTTCATCTCCCCGACCTTTTCCAGCGATGTAAAGCCAAAGCCCTCCACGCCCAGCCGTCCCAGACAGAACGGTCCGATGATGACGCCTGCCACCAGATACGCCGTTACAGCAGGCAGATTCAGCTTCTTCGTCACACGGGACATCATCAGTCCCGCGAACAGTGCAACCGACAGTGAAAGCAGCAGCTCCATACAGTCTCCTCCCATTTTCTCGGGCCTGCCAGTAAGCGTGGATGAAAGAGCGCTGTCAGCGGGGTTTCACTCGCGTTTGCTGCGGGGCTTTGCCCCATTTATTGACCTGTTCGTCCTTGCCCGTAAGCGGCCCATCCAAACCATGCCAGCCTGTGATGAAACCTTTCTCAAAGATACTCCTGCCAGCGCATTTCCGCAATAGCCGCAATGACGATTTACCGACCTTTTTCGCCATCCTGTCAACACCGGAAAGCCCGGCTCCTGCACATCGCAGAAACCGGGCGATTTTCCTTACCTGACAATCTGATACAGCGTATACTGTCCCGGCACGGCACGGTATTCAAACACCGTCTCCGTATCGGTGGTAAACAGGGGCTGGAGCGACTTCCCCTCCACCGGCATATCAAGCCGCTGCACCTGCCCCGCCACATGGATCCGTACAAGGCTGGGCTGTGTACCATCGTCCACATAGGGGTAGACGATGAACGCATCATTGTCATAGACGAACAGGCTGATCTGCGCGCCACACTCCAGATGTACGCCGTTGACCGGGAAGGCCGCACGCAGACGGGTCAGCACATCCACCGGCAGATGATACAGGTCAGAGAAGGACTCCGGCACCGTCAGTGTAAGCATCTCACCCCTGCCATACGTATCGCGCAGGAGCATGCCGTAGCTTTCCTGTCCGACCCGCGTCTTGATCAGCGCCCAGGAGGCATTGTTGCGATGCTCCGGTACGGTGATGAGGATGGGCTTCGGGCCATGAGGGTAGGTCATCAGCCGCCAATGCATCTTCGACGGCACCTGCTCCACAAGGAAGTCCTCCGCCATCACCTTCCGGTCGGCAAAGCGGATGGAGGTGATGCGCTTGATTCCACGCTCCATCGTCGCCTGAACAAAGCCATGGGTCACAAGGGCCCTGCCGCCCTTTGCGACATATTGCTCCAGCTTGTCCACCACCTCCGGATCGCAGGCCGAAGAGCGGGTCAGCAGCAGCGCCGGGCTCTCCGAGGGGAAATACGGCGTGCAGACAATGGGCAGGCCAACCATGCCAAGGAAATCCTGCACATTATCCTCCCCCTGGCAGTGATCCGGCAGATAGCACGGAAGACCAACGGGCGCACCGCAGTGATCAAGCACCGCATCCAGCCTGTCCAGCTGGAATCCGAGCGCAGGCACATTCATTGTGTTCGCCAGCGCCTGGAAGCAGAACATCATCAGCTCCTTCGGCTTGGAAAAGGCGGTCAGATAGGCCTGTTCAAGGTAGTGCTCGGTGATGTGCATGTCAAAGGGATCAAACCATCCTCCGCCATTGTGCCCCGGCCACATGTTCTCAAAATAGGTCATCAGGGAGTAGCTGAGATAACGCGGGAGATGCTGATCTGTCGTTACCGGATCACGGGTTTCCGTACCAGTATAGAGGTTATCGAAAATGCGGCGTTGTCCCTCCGGGTTGTAGCCGGTTTCCTGATAGCTTTCCGCCCAGTTGGGATACTTGATGGTGATCGAACAGCCAGGATTGGCCGTCTTTGCCGGTGCAATCATATATTCCTGACTGACACGGTACATGAGGTCAAGCCGGTATGCCTGCCAGCTGCCGTCCGTAATGCCATGCGCCTTGTTATAGGTATCCCGTCCGGCACGACACCGGTCGCAGGTGCAGTTGGTGAAGTAGAAGTCGTCAATGATGAACTCGTCAAAATGTTCCCCGAGGAACTGACTGACCTTGCGGAGCCGGCTGGTCATGCGCTCATCATTGTAGCACAGCGTATCGAACATCCGCTGCTTTCCCTCCGGGTCATCCGCTGCAAGGAAGGTGGTGGTGATACCACCGGAAACCTCAATATCATGCTCCTGAAAAACGGCCTTGCACATTTTCACCTGTTCTTCCCCGGCGAAAAAGTCGCGATAGGGTTCAAGATACACCTTATCCAGCCGCATGTGACGGGCAAAGAAGGCCAGATCCTTTTCCAGCTGCTCGCGCGTAGCCCGCTTCACGCCGCCTGCCACGAAATAGACCACAAGCTTGAAATTGCGATAGTTCCCCATTTTTCTCTCCTCATTATTCATTTGTCCACAAGCAATCCAACGTCTCGCGTTTATATGTTCATCATATCACACCTTCGCCTGAAATGCAACGCAAACGTTTACCCCTATTGAGCTGTGCACGCAAAAAGCCGTCCCCCTCACGAGCTCTTTTGTCAAGGAGAGAATTCCCGCCTTGCGAAATTTCTCTGAAACATCTTCCCCGAACAATTGAAAACACAAACAGCTCCGCATGGCGTAACTGCCTGCGGAGCTGTTCCGTTTGTCTGGCTATTTTACGTACCTTTCTGTGATCAGAATTCCCGCAGGATCAAGCTGCCGTCCTCGCCGCTGATCTCAATGAACGCGAAATGATACACACCGTTGGCGTCCGCATACCCTACCGCCAAATTTGGCATATCGCCCCATATCACAGCGCCGACGGACAGCGGATGCTCCGGATCCAGTTGATACTGAATGTCCTCCAGCGTTGCCTCGTACACCGCATCGCCGGTTTCGTCATCCCAGGAAGTCATCGTTACGCTGAACAGATGCACATGGCTGATCGTGGTATCCGGGTACAGGACAAATTCCAACTTGGGGAGCTCCGGATCGTCGGCCTCCATGTAGTCGCTGTACTCATATACCTTGTACTCGTATTCCTTGATAGGGAAATCGCTCAGATAGGCGATCTTGAGATCGGGCAGCGGCGCTTCGAAGCCTTCGTCGCCGGGATTGGTGTGCAGCGTGATCTGCAGCGGGAAGTGCAGCATTTCGCTGTAAACTTCCGCATGCAGCAGATCGATGAAGCCACAGCGGCTGCCCCATTCCACGTAGACCCTGCCATTGTCCATGATGTGACAGTTACGGACGATGGTGTTTGCCGGAATGCAGTCGATCGGCTCCGTGCTGTCGATCAGGGCGTAGAAGGGCGCGCCATCGAGAACGGTGACCATCATGGCGCTGAAGGTGAGCCTTCCCTCGCTGGGCTCAAGGTACTTCGCCAGGATGTAGCCGCTGTATCCGTCGTACTCCACGTAGATCCACTCATCGTCAATCCGTTGGCAGTTGTCTACGATGGCGCCCAGGGAGACCTTCACCAGCCGTTTGGCGGAGGTGCTGGGCCTTTGCCGCAGGGACACCCACTCGTTGCAGTTCACGACCTCCATGCGGCCAATGTATTCGTCATCAGCAGACGCCGGAAGGGCCGCCAACACCATACACAGCAGCAAAAACAGTGCAGCAAGGCGCTTCATATGCCCGCCTCCTTTTCCGATGGTTGATGCAGTTTCAGTTCTTTTCTTCGATCTTCTTGCGATCCTTCTTGGTGTACTGGTAGCTGTCCGATTCCAGCGTCAGGTTCAGACCGCCCTCGCAGGCATAGCGCGAGGCGCCGCTTTGCGTCGTAGCCTGCTTGAGCTTGCCGATCATCGTGCCCACAATACCGATGGTCACAAACAGCGCGAAGATGGCGGCCATGAGTAGCGTGCCGCTCCCCAGCGCCTTGGTCAGGTGCAGAATCAGCGCTGTCAGCCCCAGAACGCCGGCGAAGGAGACGGCGCCCCACAGGAAGGCCTTGCCCTTGGCCGTGGGCACATTGCAAGTGAGCCTGCCGGTCTGGCCGTTGATGGCGAAGGTGTAGGTCTTTCCATCCTTCACCGTGGTGATCAGCCACACGGGCAGCAGCACCGGTGTGACCTTGCTGCCTGCCACATGAACGCTGCTGCTTTTCTCAGACAGGCTTGTGTAGCCGTCGATGGTGTCCTCCAGTGCGGACTTGAAGCTGCCGGTAGCTCGGTTGACGGCGCGGGCTTCGCAGGCATCAGCGTCCACATCGGCATGGTCTGCCATCGCACCGGAAAGCACCGCAGGCGTGAAAGCAACGGCCTTCGTGAGGTCGTAGGGCTCCAGCGATTCGGTGATCTTGTCATCCATCTTGACGCTGCCATCCACCGGGATGTTCTCGAAGCTCATGCTGCCCCCGCGGCGGACGATGTAGTGCTCCACCTCGGTGACCTCCTCATCGCCCTCGGTGTAGGTGGATTCCTTCTCCGCGTCGTAGGTCACGCTGCCGTTGGCCTCGCAGTCGAACAGCCAGTAGGGCACGAAGAGCCTGCGCATCTCGGCGATCTGGTTATCCTTCTTGAAAATGTTGGGCAACAGCGCCTTGCCCTTGAAGTAGCCGTAGAACATCTCCTGGGCCTGCTCCTTGGTGATGACAAAGGGCACGACCAATTCCGGGCGGATGCCGCCGTCGATGCGGTCCGGCAGGATGGTCGGGCTGCCGCAGTAGGGGCACTCGGTGGCGGTGGTGGTGCTTTCGGTGATCAGCTCCGCGCCGCAGGTCTTGCAGTTGTAGGCCTGCAGCTGCAAGACGTCAGCGGCGGCGTATCCTTGCGTGGGCAGATCAAAATCGACATCGGCGTTTGTTTGGGACGCATACCGGGCTTCGATCTCCTCCACCTCAAACTCGCTCGCGCAGGCAGGGCATTTCATCTTCTCGCCTTCATATACCAGAGGCGAGGCGCAGTTGGGACATTTGTAGGCGACGGTACTCATGACTTTCCTTCTTTCGTCGTGAATTGTCAGACAACAACAAACCGGATCCTTGCGGGCTTTCGCCCTCCGGACATCCGAATGTCATCGGTGTGTATGCCGCAGGACACAGCATGTCGTCATCCTCCCGCTCGCCGGCATTGTCGGGAGTACCATCACATTTCTGCTTCTGCGCATGAAGGCATACTGCCTGCCGGTTTCCCGACAGGCAGCAGCGGTCGTTCTTATTCGGCGGGGACGAAATGCATCATCATCGTGCCGTAGAAATCCATGTCAAAGCCCGCGTCGGTCGGCGTGCAGTTGAACATGGTGCCGTAGTAGTTGATGGCGTACACGCCCTCAGCGGTCACGGTGTAGGGCAGGTTGTTGGCTGTGAAGCCGGCCATGGTGAAGTCCGCCATGCCATTGTCATGGAAGACCAGCGCGTACTCCGCGCCCAGCATGGAGGCGTCCATGGTGTAACCCGCAGAAGTGTAGGTCTTGCAGACGAACTTGACATTCAGGCGCTCCACATTGCCGCCGTTCGGTGCAGCAGGCGCAGCAGGGGCAGCGGTGGGCGCGGGAACCGGCGTGGCCGCAGGAGCGGGAGACCAGGTCGCGCTCTCATTCTGGCTGAAGACCATGTAGCCGGACATCTCCGTGCCGTAGCGCAGGAAGCCGCCGTCCAGCAGGAAGATGGGCATGCCGGAATCGCCGAAGCGCACCTGGCCCTCGTCATCATACCAGCTGCCGCTCTCGTCAGACAGGCCGGTCATCACGCCCGTGCCGTCCGCATTCAGCACCAGCTTGCCGGTCAGGCCCATGGAACGCAGATCACCTTCCAGGCCGCCGGTCGCCAGATAGCACAGATGCCAGGTGCCGACGTAGGCCTGCAGCTCGCTGGATACCTGCGTACCGGCGTTGCCGCCGTCAGAGGGGGCAGGAGCGGAAGTCTTGGGCTTCTCCACATAGCCGCGCTCGAAGGTCGCCTGCTCGCCGTACATATCCAGGATACCGACGGTGTAGTTATCCGTAATGTAGAGGGTCATGCCGTCGATTTCAGCCGCGCCGTTCACGACAGCCCAGGTGGTGCTGTAGCAGCCGTCGCCGTCGATCAGGCTGACCTCGTCCTCCAGGATCAGGATCTGCATGCCGGGATCAGCCGTGCAGATCCAGCCGCCGATGAAGTCATCGGCCACGCTGGGGACATAATCGATCCCTGTACCGGCAGAGGCGGAGGGAACAGCGGGCGCAGCGCCCATGCCGGGGCCGACATATACTGCAGGCGCTTCGCCCACGCGGGTGAACTCCGCCACATAGGAGCCGTCGGTCAGGGTCAGCACACCGTTCTCGGCCGTCAGCGGCATATTCTCCCACAGGCCTTCCATCACGACGGCATTGCCGTCCATAACCTCCCAGGTCATCCGGGAAGTATAGCCGTCAGACTTGTAGACCAGCTCAATGGTGCCGTCTTCATTGACATACAGGGTCTTGTACTTGTCCTCCCAGGTGCCCAGAGCTGTTTCGGGGCCGGAGGGAGCAGCGCCGCCGGCCTTGGTGAAGACCAATTCCAGTGCTGCGTACACCAGACTGCCGCCGTCGTCGATGTAGAGTTCATCACCCATGATATTGGCCTTGCCATCCACGATGGACCACACGCCTGGCTCGGCTTCGCCCATCATCTCCATCGCGCAGGTGCCGTCGGGATTCAGGGTCAGGATGACCTCCATGCCGAACATTTCGCCATTCCAGGCGCCGAAATACGGTTCGCCCTCAACGCCGATGGGCTGAGCCTCGGGCATGTCGTACTCCTCGTCATCCTCGCCGTAGTAGGCGGACAGATCGCCGTCGCGGCTAAAGATCTGGAAGATGCCCTCGTCGTTGGTGATGATCAGGATGCCGTTCTCCAGGGTGATGGGAAGTCCGCTCCAGGGACCCTCGGTGACGACAGCTGCGCCGTCCACAACATCCCATGCATAGGTGTCAACCCAGCCGTCGAAGGAATAGGTATGGGTCAGGGTGCCGTCGTTGACGAGGGTCAGCTTGTTGCCGACGTCGTCGTACCAGTCGCCCAGCAGCTCGTCAGCGCCTTCGATGACCTTGGCGTCCACATGGGGCGCAAAGACGATCTTGGAGCCGTCCTGCAGCATCTCCAGGTTGCCGTTCATGTCAAAGTAGATTTCCACCAGCGCGCTCATCGCCGGGCCGACATAGGCGGAATAGGACTCAGCGTACCAGCGCAGCTCGTAGGCTTCCTCCTCGCCTTCGGTCATCTGAGCAGTGCCGTCAGCGTTCAGAATCAGCGTCGTGGGGCCGACCAGCTCGGCAGGATAGGTCTCGCCATCAACGATGTAGCTCACAGCATCCCAGGTGCCCACGTAGTACTGGGCCTTGTCGGCGTCCAGCTCGGGCCAGGGCTTCTCGGGGATGGCGGGCACGGCGTACTCCACGCCCTCCTTCTCCATCAGCACGATCAGGCCCATCAGGTCCAGGCACATGCGGCCGTTCTCGTCCAGGGTAAGGGGCATGGCCTCCTCAGGATCAGGCTGACCGCCCTCCTCCAGGATGGGCGCGAAGATGGCAGTGCCGTCGGCCACATACCAGCCGCCAGCGGTGCTGTCGACATCCATGTCCACAGAGCCGGTGCCGTCAGCATTCAGCACAAAGCTCATGCTCATGCCCAGCAGATCCATGCCGTAGAAATCGGTGCCGTCGGTAACGGCCACGGCATTCCAGTTGCCGATGAAGGGAGCGCCCGCCTCGGCATCCAGCGTGGGGAAGGCCGCAGCCAGCTCAGGCTGGTTCACCGTTGCGTTTTCATAGGCAACAGCAAGCTGTTCCACATAGCTGTTGTACACCTCTTCGGTGATGCCGTCCATCAGGGTGATGGTCGCGCCCTTCTTGGAAGACTGGAAGGCCTTGGGGTCGATGGTCATGCCGTTCGTGTTGCGGATAACAACTTCCTCAACATAGTTGAGCGCACCAAAGGCTCCCTCGGCCAAGGACTGCACATTCGCACCGATGATGATCTTGATAGGCGTACAGCCCTTGAAGGCTTCCTTGCCAATGCTCGTGACGGAGTCGGGAATGATCAGCTCTTCGACCTTGCTGTACATACCATTAGTGAAGGCGCCGTCGCCGATCTTCTCCAGACCTTCAGGCAGCTTCACGCTATCCAGCTCAGCGCCCCACAGCGCATTGTTGCCGATAGTCTTCAGCGTGGAAGGCAGCTCCACGCGATAAAGGCCGCTGCCAGCAAAGATGGAGTACATTTCAAGGGTTTCCACGCCTTCGGGGATGATCACCACAGTCATGTAGGGATGCTGATAGAAGGCCTTCTGACCAATGGTCTTGACCTGCACACCGCCGATGGTCGCGGGGATTTCAATGTAGGAAGCCGTACCGTTGTACTTCTTGATGGTACCGGTTGCAGCGTCAAATTCGAAATCGCTCTCAGACACACGGACACGGGCGTCCACAGCATTCTTGCCGGAGGACTGGATGTTCAGACCCTCGGGCAGGGCGGCCTTGTAGGCATCCAGCTGGTCATCGGGTACATACACGACCAGGTCCTTGGCCGTGCTGACGAAGGTGCGGGGGCCAAACACGGGGCACAGACCGGTGAAGGTCACCTTGGTCAGCACATCACAGTAGCTGAAGGTCAACGTACCCACATAGGACACTGCAGCGGGAACCGTCACCTCAGTCAGCTTGTCGGTCTGATAGATGTTGTTGTTGGCAATCACTTCCAGCGTGCTGGGCAGGGTCAGCTGAGTGATGTTCAGGCTGGCGATATTATTGCTGCGGATCTGGGTAATGCCTTCCTCAAGGGTCAGCGTTACAGCCTTCTTCGCGCCATTGATAGTCTGCCAGTTGATAATGGGGGTTGGCACACCGTCAACGCTGGCAGGTACGAACAGGTTCTCATCCGAACCCTTGTACGCGGTAATCATGTATTTGTCAGCATTGGCGGTAAAGGTACCCGCCTCCGCCATCGCAGGGAGGCAGCCCAGCAGCATCATGACTGCCAGCAGCAGGGACAGGAACTTCTTCATGGAATCATTCCTTTCATGAATAATGAAAAGGCTACGGCCGGCCGGAGGGGTCTCCCCTGCCGACCGGCGTTTTGTCATACGCTTACTGCGCCAGCTGGCACAGGGCGTTCACCTGGTCGATGACGATGCGCACCATGGTCTGCGCCACCAGCTCAGGATTGTCGGGATAGAGCAGGGTCAGTTCGGCCTCGCGGGCGATCATCCAGTTCTCCAGCGTGGCGTACTCAGCCAGGGCCACATCGCTGTTTTCACCCAGCAGCGCGAGCACCTTGTTGTAGCCGCTGCGCAGCTCCACATTCCAGATCTGACGGACAATCGTCCAGGCTTCGGCGGTATCCTGACCAGCCAGGAGCATGTCGATCATCACGAAGGGGAAGCTGTGGGCCGGGCAGTAGTTTTGCTCGAAGTTGTTCCAGCCCTTGCCCTCATCGTAGGTCACACAGGTGCAGGCATCGGAGATCCCCTCCATGGTCGCGATCTCAACGGCCAGGAAGCTGTCCTGACGCGCAGCGGCGGGCATGTGCATCTCCTGGCACAGGGTGATGCACTTCTCCTCCCACAGCGCAGCCATCTTCTGAACGACCACCAGAGGCTGATCAGGATAGAGGGTATTCAGCAGCGTTTCGTAGTTGCTCGCATGGGTCAGGAAGGAAACGTATTCCGCCATGATGACCGCGCGGGCCTGGGGATCGGCCGCACCCAGGATCTCTTCATAGAGCTTGTCCGCCTCATCACGCCACAGGGCGACTGCATAGTTCGCAGTCTGCAGCTGCATTTCAGGCGTCGTGGCTGCCTGCTCCATCATCAGGATGCTGCCCTGAATGTTCGCGTGGTCGGAGCAGAAGCTGGTGCCCCAGGAGTAGCTGACATTGGTGCGGGAGCTGGTGACGCGGCGGCAGTACTGATCGCTGTTCAGCTTGCTCATGTCGATGACACCGCCGGGAGGCAGGATTCCCTCGGGGATCTCCGGATCGGGCTGGCCGTCGGTATCGACCACCACGGTATCGGAATGAACGGTGTTGAGGTAGCCGTCGATATCATACTGGCCGACAGCCGTGTTGGAGACGTAGCCGCGGGACACATCCTCAGCGGTGACGGTGTAGTTGAACACGCAGAAGCGGCTCTCGCCGACGTCCAGCGTTTCGGCGGAAGCGATCTCCGTCATACCGGCCAGGGAGTCGTAGATCATCACGTCCGTCAAGGGCGTCTCGCCGCTGTTTACGTAGGTGATGCGGTAGGCCACCGTCTCGCCCTCCGTGTAGTACAGGCCGTTGAGCGGCAGGCTCTCGACCTCCTTGGTCACCTCCAGAGCGGTGATGACGCCGAAGGGGGGATCAACGATCGTGCCGGAGAAGATCGGGTACTCCGGCTCATTGTCCAGAGAGCCGACGTTGTAGTACCAGCAGGGCGCGGTAACGACGTTGCTGGTGAAGAAGTGGTAGCCATCCGCCTCGATGATGCGGACGGTGGCGTAGTTTACCACGCTGCCCGCAGCGGCGTCCAGCTCGCTCACCACGTAGGAGAAGGTCACCGTGCGGCTCTCGCCAGGCAGCAGCAGCTCGTTGGGTTCGCAGATCCAGTCCACGTCCAGAGCATCGGTGATGATCATGCCGGCCAGCTCATTGCCGGTGTTGTTGGTCACGGTGATGGAGAACTCGACAGTCTCGCCGACGACGAAGTACTCGCCGTTGGCGGGGGTGTTGGCGACAGACTTGGTGACGACCACGGGAGCGATCGCGTCGTCACTGCCGGGACCGCAGGGCGCGGTCGCGCCGTCGCTGTCGGTGATTTCCTTGCCGTACCAGGTCTGATATGTCACTTCAGCGGTGTTGGTGACAGAGCCGGCCTCTGCGTCCGCCTCAGTCACGACATAGCTGACCGTGACGGTTGCGGAGGTGCTTTCGCCCATGGCATTGCCTTCAGGGTAGAGTTCCCCGAAGTAGAGGTAGCTCATGTCGTTGACCGCGTCGTAGATGTACTGATCCTGGCACAGCGGATCGGTCAGCGTGATGTTGTAGAGGGGATAGGGGGTGTGGTTGAACATGGAGATATTGAACACGATCGTCTCGCCGGGGACGAAGAACACGCCGTTGGCGGGCACATTGGCAATGCTCTTGAAGAAGGTCAGGCTGTGCTCGATCACACACCACACGAAAATCGTCTCACTCGTACCGCTGACCTGGGTGCCGTCGGCGGTATAGCCGGAGGCATAAGCCGTGTTCTCGAAGCCCTCGACGCCGACGGTCGCGTCTTCCTCGGTGACGGTATAGTTGAAGGACGCCGTCACGCTCTCGCCGGGCTGCATGGAGGGAATGATGTCAACGATGGCATCCTCGTTGCCGCCCTTGATGGGATCGGTGATCTCCACGTCCGTCAGCACCTCGCCGGTGTTGTTGGTCACGGTGATGGTGAAGGTCACTTCATCGCCGGGCTTGCAGGGATTGCTGTAGTCGCCGGCAGAGGCGGTCTTGGTCACGGTCAGGCCTTCGGCGGCAGACTCGCCCTGATTGATGGGCACAACGATCTCCACCGTGTCAGTAACCGCTTCATCGCGCTTGCCATAGTAACCGGTGGTGCCTTCAGGCTCGGCTACAATCTCGGCAGGAATGTTGGTCTCCACATCGTTGACCACAACATACCAGGGGTTTGCAAACTGAGTGAAGCTAAAGCGGAGTTCGCCAGCCGCGATGCCATCCTGCGTCACGGCAAATTCAATGTCCGTCGTCAGCGATTCACCCGCGGGGAGCCAGTCGCCACGAGGGGTATCCTGATACTTGTTCCAGTCGTATAGGATCGCATTGTGGTAGTAATCGTTGTTGCTGTCTGAAAACCGGTGGGCATACAGACTGATCGTCGTATCGCCGGTGTTGGTGACCTTCACCTTCACTGGATACACGTCGCCCGCCCATTCAGCGGTAACGCTGGGGATGTCGAGAACCTCCAGCTTGATGGAGGTGGCGTAGTCAGAACCCGCCACGGGCGCGCAGGGCGCGGTGATGAAGGGCGTGGTGACCTCGGCCAGATCCGCGCCGTTGTTCTCGGCGGAACTGATGATGGCCATGGCGTAGATCGCGCCGCGGGCCACATCAGCCTCGGTCACGGTGGTGACCAGCTGGTGGGAGCCGCTCTGGCCGGGCGTCACGGGGCCGGTCTCCTCAGCGTCCCAGCTGCACATGATGTCCGGCACGCCCGGATACTCGGGAGTCGGATACGTCCAGATGGACACGTAGAAGGGATACAGCTCCTTGCCGGTGTTGTTGACCCAGTTCTCGGTGAAGACCACTTCCTCGCCCACAACGAAGTACTCGCCGTTGGCGGGGGTGCTGTCCAGGGTCAGGGTCAGCTCAAGGCCGGGCAGCTCGAGGGCTTCCTCCAGCGCCGGGATCTCGCGATCCTCGTGGGTGCCGCAGCCGAAGGTGCAGGAGCGGCGCTCAGTGCCGGGGATGCCGACCTGCGGCTCCTCGATCACGTGCCACTCGCCCCAGATATGATCCACTGTGGGGATGGGTTCCCACGCGGAGTAGCCGCAGACGGTGCACTTGTGGTGGTGACGGCCGCGTTCGGTGCAGGTGGGTTCCACGGTCGTGATCCACTCGCCGAACTTGTGGTCGCTGCCCTGCACATAACGGTCCTCCATCTGGCCGCAGCGCTTGCACTCACGCACCTGCCAGGCGCCCTCGGTGCAGGAAGGCGCAGAGCCGTGGGCCCAGCTCCAGCTGCCCCAGTCATGACCCAGAGGCGCCAGGGGCGTGCCATTGCCCTGCCACTCCCCGCAGACAGAGCAGATCATGGCCTTCATGCCGCCGACGTCGCACCAGGGCTGTTCGACAATTGTCTGACTCCACTTGTGCGGGCCGGGCTCTTCCCTGCCTTCCAGCCACTCGCCGCAGTACTTGCAGGTGATCTCCCACACGCCATGCTCCTGGCAGTTGGAGCCCTGGGGGCGAACCCAGGTCTTGGCGCCGGGAACACAGGGGCCGCACTGCTCAAAGCCGCCGTCGCCGACGCCGCACTTGGTGCAGTATTTTTCGGACCATTTCCAGTCCTGGCAGTTTACGGGCTGACCATTTGGCCAGCGCCATGCCCAGTTATGGTCGCAGTTAACGACTTCGGCCTGTGCCGTGGGCACCATGCCAAGCAGCATGACCAGGGTCATCAACCAGGCAAACAGTTTGCGCAATTTCATGTGTTTATCCTCCATGGTTTATTCTTTATAGTGAAGCGATGCTGGATCGCAGGATAAAAGGGAAACCGTTTACCAGCCGTGCATATCCTCCGGCAGGAGCTGCAGGAAGTGCGCGTCGATGGCACGGGAGGCATCCCTGTAATTCTCCGGGAATCTGCCATAGCCGCCGGCATGGACGGCTGTCCCGTCCGCAAAGCTGAAGCTAATGCTGAACTGCGTACCGTCCAGCAGCATGCTGTCGCTGCCGTGGAAGCCGTCCCAGCGCATCATCCCGTACTGCCCGATGAAGCTATTCAGCGTGTCCACCCACGCCTGATCCACCGGGACGGGGTAAGGCTCGTCCTCGTTGGCTATGTAGAAGTACGCGGTGTACTTCCCATCCTCTGTACGGAATTCGTAGCCCTGAACGCGCTTGAAATAGGAAGCGCTCTCGCTGAAGGACAGCGTGACCAGCGGCGACGACGGTTCGGGCGGCGATTCAGGTGGGGATGCGGAAGGCTGGGGCGCTTTTCCATTGCCGGGCAGATTCCGGCAGCCGCTGAGCAGCAGGAGCGCCGCCAGCAGCAGGAGCAGCCAGATGAAACGCCTGTACATCGGTCACGCCCTCTCTTTTGTGTGCATCTTTCATGAACGCAGTATCTTCCGCTTATATTTTACCAGTTCGCTTCTGCCGGCGGAACTACACGAAAGTACTGTTTTTTCATCTTATGGATTGAAAATAGGTACTTTTGTGTAGTGGCAAAATCTGTTCCGAACTGCTATAATCAATATGAAAGCTGCTGTTATTCATTCGCTGCAAGCCAACGCATTGATGAAAGAAGAGTCGCCCATGCCATTATCGAAAAAGCGGTCTATCACTTATCTGCTGCTGATCGCCGCCGCGCTGCTGGCGGCTTATTCGCTGCGCTTCGTTTTCCATCCCATGACGGAGGATTCCCTGCTGGCCATTTCCATGATGACGCTGCGCTGGGCCATTCAGGTGCCGCTGACGGTGGCCTGGTGCGTGTCGATCCGGCGGCGCATCCTGAACACAGGCATCCGCAAAATGCTGCTGACGGTGGGCGGGCTGCTGCTGCTGTGGCAGGTTGCACGCATCATCAAATTCGATTATGTCATCGTGACGGAGCCCATCGGACGCTACTGTTGGTACAGCTACTATATTGCCATGATCCTGGTTCCCCTGATCGGCGTGTTTGTGGTGGATCACATCGGCAAGCCTGAAGGCTACCACAGCCCTGTATGGATGCGCTACCTGTTCATTCCGGCGCTGTTTCTGCTGGCCGTGGTATTCACCAACGACCTGCACCAGCTGGTATTCACCTTCCCGGGCGGCTTTGAAGCCTACAACAGCGGCTATGGCTACGGCTTCATGTACATCCCGGTGATGGGATGGTTCTTTGTGCTGGCGCTGTTCTTCGTCATCGGGCTGATGGTCAAGAGCCGCGTGCCCGGCAGCAAGCGCTTCCAGACCATGCCGCTGCTGATCGCCGTCTTCAGCATCAGCTTCTGGACAGCCTACAGCCTCGGGTTCATCGAATGCGATCTGACCGCCGTGGACAGCCTGATCATCATCATGATGCTGGAGGGCGCCATCCAGAGCGGCCTCATCCCCTCCAACATGAATTATCGCGAGTTGTTCGTCAAATCCACCATCGCCGCGCAGATCGTCGACGGCGCGCAGCAGGTTCATTATGCCTCTGCCAACGCCGCGCCGCTGGATAAGGCACTGATGGCGCAGGCACAGCAGCAGCCCGTCGATCTGGGCAACGCCATCCTGCATGCCCAGGCCATCCACGGCGGCCACATCTACTGGCAGGATGACGTGAAAGCCATCAACGATCTGGCGGACAGCCTGCGCGAGGCCAACGACACCCTCGGCGAACGCTACGACCTGATGAAGGCCGAGGTCGCGCTGCGCGAGCGCCGCCTGGAAGCCGAAGAGAAAAGCCGCCTGTACGACCGCATCGCCCGGGAGATTGCGCCGCAGCTGAACAAGGCGGACGAGCTGCTCCAGCAAAGCCGCGAGCATCCGGAGATGGCAAAGGCCCTGCTCTCGCAGGTGTGCGTCATCAGCGCCTACGTCAAGCGCCGGGCGAACCTGATCCTGCTGGGCGAGGAAAAGCCCATTGCCTCCGCAAAGGAGCTTGAATCCTGCCTGCGGGAATCCCTCGACAATCTGCGTCTGTGCGGCGTGATCACCTATCTGGATTGCCGCTGCGAAGGGCAGTCTGCCGTGAAGCAGATCATCGCCATGTATGACCTGTTTGAGGAAGTGACGGAAAGACTGCTGGGGCAGCTCA
>JAFTWV010000104.1 GCA_017465155.1 Clostridia bacterium | reverse complement strand
TTTGTAAACTTTAAGAATGTACAGAGAACCTCCCGTAAGAAGATTCCTTTTGGTATCGGCCAGATTGGTAAGTCATTCCGTAATGAGATTTCTCCCGGAAACTTTACCTTCCGTACCAGAGAATTTGAACAGATGGAGCTGGAGTTTTTCTGTGAGCCCGGTACAGATATGGAGTGGTTCCAGTATTGGAGAGGCTTCTGCCGTGATTGGTTGATCAGTCTTGGTATCAAGGAGGAGGAGATGCGTCTCCGTGACCATTCTCCCGAAGAGCTTAGCTTCTACAGCAAGGGAACGACCGACATCGAGTTCCTGTTCCCCTTCGGATGGGGCGAGCTGTGGGGTATTGCTGACCGTACCGACTATGACCTGAAGCAGCACATGAACCACTCCGGCAAGTCCATGGAGTACCTCGACCCCGTGACCAACGAGAAGTTCATCCCCTACTGCGTGGAGCCCTCCGTGGGCGTGGAGCGCCTCGTGCTGGCCTTCCTGTGCAATGCCTATGAGGAGCAGCTGCTGGACGAGGAGAAGAACGACGTCCGCACGGTGCTGCACCTGCATCCGGCGCTGGCGCCCTACAAGTGCGCCGTCCTGCCCCTGCAGAAGAACAAGCTGGGCGCGCAGGCCCGCGAGCTGCATGCCCAGTTGGCGAAGTACTTCCCCGTGGAGTACGACGAGACCGGCTCCATCGGCAAGCGCTACCGCCGTCAGGACGAGATCGGCACCCCCTTCTGCATCTGCGTGGACTTCGATACCGAGGCCACCGGCACCGTCACCGTGCGTAACCGTGACACCATGGAGCAGGAGCGCGTCGCCATCGCCGACCTGCGCAAGTACATCGAGGACAAGATGGTATTCTAATCAAACACTTTGCCCGGACGCTGCTTCCTCAGGAGGCGGCGTCCGTTTTGTTGTATTCATACGACTTACCCACAAATTTTGATGGAATGGGACTGGTATTCCCACAGGATATATGTTATAATATTCACAACTGCGCATGCAGAAGATTTCTACTTGTAGGAGGGTTCCTGATGATGAAGCGTATTCTTGCGCTGCTGGTCGCCCTGACCATGATGCTGTGCATCGTGCCCGCCATGGCTGACGTTGTGACCGGCACCGGCACCGTCAAGGGCTTTGGCGGCGACGTGACCGTGACCCTGACCCTGACCGACGGCGTGATCACCGATGCGAAGGCCGAAGGCGCCAGCGAAACCGTTGGCGTTGGCTCCCCCGCGCTGGAGCAGCTGCCCGCCGCGATGGTCGCCGGCAATACCGTGAATGTGGACGCGCTGTCCGGCGCGACCATCACCTCCACCGCTGTGCTGGAGGCCGCCAAGGCTGCTCTGACCGCCGCTGGCGTGAATCCTGACGATTACATGACCAAGGCCGCTGCCGAAGTGGCTGAGGATGCAACCTACGACGTGGACGTGGTCATCGTGGGCGCCGGCGGCGCTGGCATGACCGCTGCCCTGACCGCCGCTGAGTACGGCGCGAAGGTCATCATCGTTGAGTCCCAGGCGGCTGTGGGCGGCAACTCGGTTCGCGCTACCGGCGGTATGAACGCCGGCGATACCCCCACCCAGGACACCAACACCTTCGGCGAGACCGCCGGCGTTGAAGCCGTGCTGAAGTCTGCTCAGGCCTATGCCGACAACGCTGCCATCGCTGAGCTGACCGAAGAGGTTGCCAATCAGTGGGCCGCGTACCTGCAGAACCCCACCGGCTACTTCGACACTGAAGAGCTGATGCAGCTGGACACCATGATCGGCGGCAAGGGCATCAACGATCCCGAGCTGGTCGAGACCCTGGCTGAGGATTCCTCCGAGGGCATTGAGTGGCTGAAGAAGTACAACATTGATCTGTCCAACGTCGGCGCTTTCGGCGGCGCGTCCGTCAAGCGTATCCATCGCCCCGTGAATGCTGAGGGCAAGACCGTTTCCGTCGGCTCCTACATGGTTCCCCGTCTGGAGGAAGCCTGCAAGGCCAACGAGAACATCACCATCCTGATGGAGACCACCGCCAACACCATCATCATGGCTGACGGCAAGGCTGCGGGCATCGTGGCCGCCGGCAAGACCGGCAATGTCGTGACCGTGAACGCCAAGGCCGTTATCCTGGCCACCGGCGGCTTCGGCGCGAACCTCGAAATGGTTGCTTCCTATCAGCCCTCTCTGGAAGGCTTCATGACCACCAACGCTGCCGGCCTGCAGGGCCAGGGCATCGAGATGGCCGTGGCCGTGGGCGCTGCTACCGTCGACATGGAGCAGATCCAGATCCATCCCACCGTTCAGTTTGACACCGCTGCCCTGATCACCGAAGGCCTGCGCGGCGACGGCGCAATCCTCGTCAACGCTGAGGGCAAGCGCTTCATCGACGAAGTCGGCACCCGTGATGTGGTTTCCGCCGCTGAGATTGCTCAGACCGGCTCCTACTCCTGGCTGATCGTCGATCAGGCGATGCTGGAGAAGTCCTCCGTCATCGCCGGCTACCTGACCAAGGGCTTCATGTTCCAGGGCGCCTCCTATGAGGAGCTGGCCGCGCAGATCGGCATTGACGCTGCCGCTCTGACCGAGACCATGAACAACTGGAACGCCTATGTCGCCGCGAAGAACGATCCCGACTTCGGCCGCGTGTCCTTCGCTAACCCCCTTGATACCGCTCCCTTCTATGCCATCAAGGTCACCGCTGGCGTCCATCACACCATGGGCGGCGTGAAGATCAACGATGACACCGAGGTTCTGACTGCTGACGGTGCTGCCATCCCCGGCCTGTATGCGGCTGGCGAGGTCACCGGCGGTGTGCACGGTGCGAACCGTCTGGGCGGCAACGCTGTGTCCGACTTCGTGGTCTTTGGCCGCATCGCTGGTGAGGAAGCTGCCGAGCTGGCGCTGGGTCTGGACGACTAATCTGATCATCCCATTCGGGCAGCCTCCTTTCGGGGGCTGTCCTTTTTTGCGGTTCTTCACCAAAGTCAGGGAATATGGGCGGCGCTCCGACTCCGGGAACTCATTTACGAACCCGAATCCAGGCGCACGCAGCAAAGAACACAGGATTTCGTCGCCTTAACGTGTATGCGCGCTCCGTCGCAAAGGAACTTGCCCGCTCTTTTCCTCTGCCGCAAAAACCGGCAGGGCGCCCGTGTGAACACGGTGCATTCCCTGCCGGTTTGTTTTATTTCTGTTCGATTTCCACCAGTTCAAAGCGGTACTGCTGAGGGCAATCCGGGTATTTACCGCGGTCTACCTCCTCCAGGAACATATCCTTGGGCCGAACCCAGAGGCTCCCGTCACCATAGAGCTTGCGATAGATCACGACCTCCGCACCTGTTTCAGAGTCCCGGGCAACGTCCTCCACAAGGTAGTAATTCCCCTTGAAGTGGCGGTAGATCCGATGCAGCTGCACTTCGCGCATAGCGCTTACTCCTCGACACGGATCATGCTCTCGACCGTGCAGATTTCCGCATCAAAGGCGGCCAGCGCGGCTTGCATGGCATGCTCGGGCGCAGCGTGGGTCACGACGATCAGCGGCACACGGCCCTGATCCACGCGGCCCTTTTGCATCATCGTCGCAATGGAGACGTTCTCCTTGGCCAGCCAGCCTGCGATCTTCTCCAGCACGCCAGGGCGATCCTCCGCAGACAGACGGATGAAATACTTGCTCTCCCAGTTGTCATCGAATGTGAGGGTCGGGTCCGCCTCCGGAGTATTGGCGAAGGTCGGATGGACGTGCACCTCTGCCAGCGCAGCGTGAATGATGTCGCCTACGACCGCAGAGGCAGTCGGCATATCTCCCGCGCCGCGGCCCTGCAGCATCATCTCCTTGCAGGCATGACCATGGAGATACACGGCATTGAAGCTGCCGTTTACCTGCGCAAGCGGGTGGCTTTCCGGGATGAAGGTCGGATGGACACGTACCTCAATGGTATCGTCTTCACGCTTGCCCAGCGCCAGCAGCTTGAGGACATAGCCCATCTCCTTGCCGCAGGCGATATCCATGGCGGTCAGGTGCGTGATGCCCTCCACGTACACCTTGCTGAAGGGCACGCGGGCATGGAAGGCCAGGCTTGCCATAATGGACAGCTTGTACGCTGCATCGTAGCCCTCCACGTCGGAGGCAGGGTTCGGCTCGGCCAGACCCAGACGCTTGGCGTCCTCCAGCACATCGGCGTAGTTTTCACCGCGCTCGTACATCCGGGAGAGGATGTAGTTCGTCGTGCCGTTGATGATGCCCATCAGGTTGTATACGCGGTTGGCGCGCAGGGCATGGTTGAGCGTCTCAATGATCGGAATCGCGCCGCAGACGCTGGCTTCATAATACAAGCCGACATTGCGCTCCTGCGCGGCTGCCTGCAGGCGATGCCAGTTCAGCGCAACCGCCACCTTGTTGGCCGTCACGACCGTCTTGCCGCTGCGCAGGGCTCGGAGCATGTACTCCGTCGCAGGCTGCTCTCCGCCCATAAATTCCACAACGATGCTAATCTCAGGATCGCCGATCACCTCATCGACCTGCGTCGTCAGCAGCTCCTGCGGTACGGCGCAGGAACGCGCCTTGTTCACGTCTCGCACGAGCACCTTCTTGACCCGCAGCTTCAGGCTGTCACGGTGCTCAAGATCCTTGCTGAAGCCTTCCAGCAGATTCCATACGCCGCCGCCCACATTGCCGCAGCCCAGAAAACCGATCACTACTTCCTTCATCGTTTGAACCTCCATTTGTATTGGGGGGAATTGCTTCTGCACGCGCAGGGATGCATCAGGCGCCGCTCTTGTTTCGTTCATAAATCAGCCGAAGGCCCTTGAGCGTCAGCAGACCGTCCAGCTTGTCGATCACCTTCGACTCCTCGGCAATCATAACCGCCATGCCGCCGGTAGCTACCACAGTCGCATCCTTGCCCAGCTCCTGCTTGATGCGCTGGACGAGGTTTGTCACCATGCCGACATAGCCGTAATACATGCCGGACTGCAGGTTCGTCAGCGTGGTGCGGCCAATGACATGCTCGGGCTTTGCCAGCGCAAAGCGGGGCAGCTTTGCCGTACCGGATACAAGTGCCTCGCTGGCCAGCTTGATTCCCGGGAAAATGGCGCCGCCCAGAAATGCACCCGCACCGGTCTTGGGATCCTCATCCACCACACCGAAGGTAGTCGCGGTACCGAAGTCGATGAAGATCGTCGGCCCGCCGTACTCCTCGTACGCTGCCACAGCATTGGCAATGCGGTCGCTGCCCAGCTCACGGGGATTCTCATAGCGGATATTGATGCCCGTCCGGATGCCGGGGCCGATCACCATGGGCGTGATACCAAAGTAATTCTGGCACATATGCTCAATGGTGAAGTTGATCGTCGGCACGACAGAAGAGAGAATGATACCTTCCACAGCCTTCGGATCGACGCCCGCATGCCGGAACAGATTCATGATCGTGATGCCGTATTCATCAGACGTATTGGTGATGCTGGTGGACAGCCGCCAGTAGTTCACCATGTCCGTACCGCTGAACAGAGCGGTCTTGATATTCGTGTTGCCAATGTCAAGCGTGAGGATCATGTTGAACCTCCTTATGGTCATGAAGCGGAAATCGTCTTACCGCCTGATCTTCCACAGGGCGGTGAGGATCGGCGGCGTGATGATGGCAGCTGCAATCGCTTCGCAGGGGCCTGCGCCGCCCGCGACCGCCGCGATGGTCGTCAGCACGGTCGTGTTGTCGATGCCGCAGAGCACATAGAACCACAGCATCAGACCCAGATAAAGAATCGTGTTCGTCAGCGAACCGCAGGCTGCCGCCACTGCCGCCGCTGCATGTTTCTGCCTGCTGCTCAGCAGGTGATACACGCCGCAGATCACCAGCGGAATGCACAGCCTCGGCACAACGGTCATCACGATGGTCAGCAGAGGGGACGCGCCCATCAGCGTGCTCACCAGCGCCGAGGGCTTGACGAACGCCGATACAAGGCTCGTGGCTGCGAATGCGCCGCCCAGCACCAGGCCATTCCTCCATCCCATGTAGATCGAGCCCACCGCCACCGGGATCACCAGCAGCGTCACATTGCAAAAGCCCAGCGGAATCAGTCCCAGCGGGGTCTGGCCCAGCAGGAAGATCAGCGCCACAAACAGCGCCAGCAGCACCATGTTCATCAATTGCTTGCGATGATTCATATGCAGTTCCTTTCGCTCGGGTTCCCTGAGGATACCCTACGATGCGTTTATTTCCAGCATGCTGTCCAACCTTCGTCCAGTGCTTGCGCTCCCGGCGAGGACAGCATATGGATTCTTACATTATACCCGATTCCCCGGCGATTGTAAAGCAAAAGACAGGGACAGAACAACGCGCTGCAAACCACCTGCGGTTATCAAGCAGCTCTCTATGCGCCTGTAAAACTCCCGCGCGTTGTTACAACCTGCAATTGACATCTCTCCCCGCATGCGGTATCATGAACATGAACGGAGGTATCGACCATGAAAAAGCTGATAATTCTGCTGCTGGCAGCGCTTATGACGGCCTTTTCCGCCTGTGCGGAAGCGCCCGCTTCCCCCTTTGCGCCTTATACCCTGACCGCTCCTGCGGATGTGACGCTGACAGACAACGAGGGCAGCTGCACCTTCGTGCGCGGCGCCACCCGCGTGGTGACGCTGGTCATCAGCCGTGTCCCGGATGAAGACCCTGCCGCCGCACTGCCTGTGCTGATGCAGCAATTCGACGCCTACGCCATCCTTGGCGAGGACATGCTTCTGCGCGAGGGATTCCACGGTCTGACCGCCGTGACAACCGACAAGTTCGGCACGGGCGTGGATCAGGTGACCGCCATGGTCCTCTATCAGGGCGATCTGCTGATCCTGTCCGGCTATGACATGGACGGCGACGAGTCCCTTGTCTATGCGCTCATGGAGCAGCTGCTGCAATCACTTACGGTGGACGGCATATCCATCATGCCCCAAACCCACGCTGAAGACGCCTGATTACACATCAACAAGGAGGTACATCCCATGGCCCTGATGCATGCTCATTTCTTCTCCCGTGCGCTCAATGTTGCGTCCAGCGTGGAGGTCATCCTGCCCGAGAGCGATCAGGGCATCGGCGTGACCGCCTCCGGCAGCGTCGAACTGCCCAAGGTACTCTATCTGCTCCATGGCTACAGCGATGATCAGACCATCTGGCAGCGCCGCACCAGCATAGAGCGCTATGCCGCAAGCCACAACCTCGCCATCATCATGCCCGCCGTCAACCACAGCTTCTACTGCAATGAGACCCACGGCGAGCGCTACTGGGATTATGTTGCCGAGGAGCTCCCCGCCCAGATGCAGCGCTTCTTCCGCATCTCCGACAAACCGGAGGACACCTTCGTTGCCGGGCTTTCCATGGGCGGCTATGGCGCCATGAAGCTGGCGCTGACGTATCCGGAACGGTTTGCAGCAGCGGCCAGCTTCTCCGGCGCGGCGGATATTGCATCCATGTCCCGCCGTCGTCTGGCGGACTGGGGGCGCATCTTTGGCCGTCAGGCCGTCCGCGGCACAGAGCACGACCTTTTCCACCTCATGAAGCAAAACGCTGACGCTCCCCGCAAGCCGCGGCTGTACGTCTCCTGCGGCACAGCGGATTTCCTCTATGATCAGCACCTGAAATTCGTTCCTGCACTGCGCCGGTCCGGCTGGGACGTGACCTCCTACGAGGAGCCGGACGCCGTGCACGAATGGGGCTTCTGGGATCGCGAGGTGGCGAAATTCATCCCGTGGATGCTGGAGGAATAACCCGTGGACATGACCCGCTTTTACCACGAGGAGGATCTGTTCCCCCGCGAGTTCACCCGTTGGGAGGAGCGGCCGTGGGGATTACTCTTTTTCAATCCCGACAATCCCGACTCCTACGACAGCAATCATGCGCTGATCTTCCGCAGCCGCACGGATGACCTGCCCGCCGTCCTCGCGGAAATCACGGATTTCTACCTTTCCCGAAGCCTGCACCCGTGTATTTACCAGTCCATCCTTGATGACGGCTGGTTCGGGGAGATCGAGTCCGACCTTTCTGCCGCAGGCTACCGCAGCTGGCTGGAGGCGCAGACCTACATGCTCCTGGGTCCGGACAATGCGATCTGTCCGAGCCCGGATGTAACCGTCCGTCTTGAGCCGGTCTGGCAGGACGTCTTCGCCCGCGACATCTTTGAAGCCGCCGGCGAACAGTGGGAAATTGCCGTGGCAAAGCGGCAGCTGCAGAACCCGAACACCTGGTTTTTCGCCGCTTGGCTGGACAATCGCCCCGCAGGGATGATCTACGGCCATGTGAATGCGGATCACATTGCCCGTATTGACTATCTGTTGGTACCCATGGCGCATCGCTGCAGGGGAATCGGCCGCGCACTGACCCACGCCTTTGTGGAGCACTGCAAGGCGCAGCACATCGACTGTGCGCTCTGGCCCGATGGCGAAACGCCTCGCCGCATCTACGAAGAGGCAGGCTTCCGCTACGTAGAAACCCGCCTCGCCGGGCGCGCCAGCTACCGCAAATAAGCACGAACACGCCGTCCGACGTACTGAAGTGACCCCAAAAAGTTAGACAAGGAAAAGAATTAAGCAGCCGCAAGGGCTTGTTGTCTGTGAAAAGCAGGCGGCAAGCCTTTTAACTTGGCTTTGATACGGCGGAATTGTAGTAGTAAAGATAGTCGATGAGTTCAGCTCTGAAATGGTCGATGGCATCGAAGGATTGCAAGTAGCGTAATGCCGACTTCAGCAAACCGAAGAAATTTTCCATGACCGCGTTGTCCACACAGTTGCCTTTACGGCTCATGCTCTGGCGGATGTGGTTGTCGGTCAGCAGCCGCTGGTAGCGCCTATGCTGGTACTGCCAGCCTGATCGGAGTGCAGGATAGGTTCTGTCCCCGGGTGCATTTGCCGTTTCGCATTAGGATTCTGCAAGAACATAAAGAAAAGGACTGAAGCCTTGCATCAAAGTTTCAGTCCTTTTGTGGCACGCCCGGCGGGAGTCGAACCCACGGCCTGTCGCTTAGGAGGCGACCGCTCTATCCTACTGAGCTACGGGCGCAAGCGTGCTGCAAGCAGCATTATAACACACCTGAACGCTTTCCGCAAGCATAAATCCTGCCTATGACGGGAAATACGTGCCCTTTCCGTGCCTCTTGCATTCCATTTCTGCAGGCATATGTACAACGCGTCGCGCATACCCTTCACCGTCGTATCGCCATCCTGTTGGTTTTTGACCCCAATCAGATGCCCAAACTTGCATATTTGACAAAAAAACAATCAAAGCACATTGGAAATACAAAGGAAGTGCAGGATCCCTATTGCAATCCTGCAAGTTTATGGTTACAATAGACGCTGTTAACCGCTATTCCACTCGGGCGAAAAAACCCGGATTTTGAAAGGAGATCACCCCCATGGCCAATTATGCCGAGCGCGTTCTGAACGACCTGAAGGTTCGTTATGCCAATGAGCCTGAATTCATCCAGGCTGCTACCGAGATTCTGACCACCCTGAAGCCCGTCATCGACCGCAACGAAGAAAAGTACGAGAAGGTCGCTCTGCTGGAGAGCTTTGTGGAGCCCGAGCGCATCATTACCTTCCGCGTGCCGTGGATTGACGATCAGGGCAAGGTGCAGGTGAATCGTGGCTACCGCGTGCAGTATAACAGCGCCATCGGCCCCTACAAGGGCGGCCTGCGTTTCCATCCCTCCGTCAACCAGAGCATCCTGAAGTTCCTGGGTCTGGAGCAGATCCTCAAGAACAGCCTGACCGGCCTGCCCATGGGCGGCGGCAAGGGCGGCTCTGACTTCGACCCCAAGGGCAAGTCCGATATGGAAGTGATGCGCTTCTGCCAGAGCTTCATGACTGAGCTTTCCAAGCATGTCGGTGCTGATACTGACGTTCCTGCCGGCGACATCGGTGTCGGCGCCCGTGAGATCGGCTATCTCTTTGGCCAGTACAAGCGTCTGCGCAATGAGTTCACCGGCGTTCTGACCGGCAAGGGCCGTCCCTACGGCGGTTCCCTGATCCGTCCTGAGGCCACCGGCTTCGGCGCGGTGTACTACACCGTCGAGATGCTCAAGTCCTTCGGCGAGGACATCAAGGGCAAGACCTTCGCGGTTTCCGGCTTCGGCAACGTGGCCTGGGGCACCTGCCTGAAGGTGACCGAGCTGGGCGGCAAGGTCGTCACCATCTCCGGTCCCGACGGCTATATCTACGATGCAGACGGCATCAACACCCCCGAGAAGATTGCCTTCCTGCTGGAGATGCGCGCCTCCTGCCGCGACAAGGTGCAGGATTATGCTGACAAGTTCGGCGTGCCCTTCTTCGCCGGCAAGAAGCCCTGGGAAGTCAAGGTTGACGTGTGCATGCCCTGCGCAACCCAGAACGAGGTTCGCCTGGATGACGCCAAGGCCATCGTCGCCAACGGCACGAAGTACTACGTTGAGGTTTCCAACATGCCCACCACGCTGGATGCTGTGGAGTACCTGAAGGAGAACGGCGTGGTCGTCGCGCCCTCCAAGGCTGTGAACGCCGGCGGCGTGGCCGTATCCGGTCTGGAAATGAGCCAGAACGCCATGCATTACTCCTGGACCGCCGAGGAAGTCGACGCAAAGCTGCAGCAGATCATGAAGGGCATCTACGAAGCCTGCTGGAATGCCGCCAAGGAATACGCCACCGAGGGCGATCTGATTGCCGGTGCAAACATCGCTGGCTTCCTGAAGGTCGCCGACGCCATGCTGGCTCAGGGCGCTGTCTGATCCTCGCAGTCATTACATACACAGCGGCTCTCCCTGCGGGAGGATTCTTAAGGAACAATTTATTCTTTGACGAACAAACGAGCATCCGGTAAAAACGCCGGATGCTCGTTAATTTATATGGTTGCACAAGCGCCGCACACTGACACAGTGCGTATAAAAGCAGTTGCTCCTTGCGGAAGCGCAGCTCTTCGGTGTCCTCGTTCAGCGTCGGAACCTCCTGACTGATCTGGCCAGAACGGGTGAATTGCAGCGGGCTGAGTGAGGCCTGTTTTGCAAGCAGTGCTTTGCGTTGGGCAGTCTTGTCCTTGATTGCCGTCTGAATGATTTTGTATTCGGTTGTCAAGTTCCCTATGGCTTGCAGCCTCTTGGGCATGGATGCCTGCTGCCCATCGTTGAGCAGCAGCTGATACTGCATCAGCACCATCCCGTCCCGGAAGGCTTCCAGCAGGCAGGCACCCCTTGCTTGACTGCTCCCATCAACTTCTGTCCTGCTCCTTCAAGGCACGGAGCAAAGCATTGTCTGCGCGAATTTGTCGGTTCATCTCACACAGTATCGAATTACCTCCGCTGCCGACGGTGCCATGTACACCTTCTTGCGCCCAACCTTGTAGAGGGACTGCTTATCCCAGCCGTCCAGCTTGGCATGGTCGAATTCATCGGCGGTGAAGCCTTGCTCCTCGTCACCACAGACGCACAGGTACTCCTTCTCGGTCTTGTACTGCCAGTCACCGTGCTCGTCCAGCGAGCGCATAGTCAGCAGAATGTGCGCGTGCGGGTTATGCCCGGGCAGATCGGGATCGTGCAGGGCGACGGCGGTGGTGCACTCCAGATAGGGCTTGCCGATGGCTGCCGTGCCGGTGCGGAGGATCTGCTCGATAATCGAATCGTCGATCTTCACGCCGAATTTGTCCATGACGACGTTCCGCGTGGCGATGACGCACTGGTTCACGCCCTGCTTCTCCGTCCAGCTGCGGGACTCGGAAGGCCGGCCGTCAATGAGGTAGAGGATGTTCATGGTGCCGTTGCCGATGTCAGCCAGCATGGTCGTACCCCTCATTTCACCGAAGCAGCTGTATAGCGCCAGATAGAACTGCGGGTACACAGTGCAGCCGACCAAATGGACACTGCACGCTTTGCCACCATAGCAGTACTGCACATCGGCTCGGGTGAGACCGGCGAGGCTCAGTTCGCGGGCGACGGCCATGAGGGTCAGGATGTAGTAATCCTCGTCCATGGACTTGTCGGCAATGAATCTGTCTTGCAGAACTCTCTGGCCTCCGCTGGTGCGACATCCATGGCGAATACTTCACCATCATCCAGACGATCCGCAGGAACCGCAACTTTGACGAGGACGATCCCCGCAGAACCTCCCTGCAAGTCAATACCCCTAAAACAAAAGCAGGACGCCGAGCCATTCCCCTCACACCGAAGCTGAAGGAAATACTCGACGTCCAATGGAAGCACCAACAGGAGCTCAAAGAGAAGGCGGCGACAGGTGGCAGAACCTCGACTTGGTGTTCACCACTAAAGTCGGCACACTTTTTGTAGGGCGTAACATGACCAGAACGCTGCACCGAATCTTACGACAGGAGGGCATTGAGCGTCTTGGCGTCCACGCATTGCGCCACCCTTATGTCAAGCTAAAGACAAAACTTTTTACTCAAGCAAATCAGCAATTTTGTAGACAATTTCAATTCGCCTATCCGGGTAGACAATGATGCGATCAATGATCCGTTCCGCCAGCTCATTGGACAATGTACCTTCAGTCTGAAGATCATCGAGCAGATGTTGCCTCTGCTGATGCCTGTCTTGAATAATCTTCGTCTCTTCAACCTTTGCCTTCATTGCTGCAAAGGCACTTTTTGTTCTTGCAAGAGTTTCATCAAGCGAAGCCTTGCTCTTCTGAAAGGCTTCTGCTTCAATTACTCCAGCAACATACTCCTCGTACAGCCGCCTCTTTGAATCCATAATATCCGCAACTTGGTCTTCATGCTGTTGCTGGTGAATATCATCGAGCGTTAAGCAAGGTGACCCATCCGATGAAGTCGGTCCTGCTGCCAATAGCTGCTGTTGTACAGAAGTGAATACCGCATTGAGGACGTCAGTTACCGGAATCTGAAAGCCGCTACAAGGTAAGGTATCATCCATGCGAGAAACGCGACAGCCATACTCAGGATTCTTCTTGGGATAGAACGAAAGCGCATGATTGCAGCATCCGCAGATCACCTTCCCGCACAAAGGCGTATTTCGAGTCTTTTTGTTTTTCTGGTTGAATCGAATCTGTCCCTCATGAGCTTTATCGAACAGCTCCTGATCTACAATCGGTTCGTGGTGATCAGGTACGAAGAACCATTTGTCTTTTGCCTTTTTTCTGATCCGGTGTCCACCGATCTCCGTTACAGTTCGGACACCTTGAACATAGTGTCCTAGGAATCGCTCATCATCAAGAATCCTGATGACAGTGCTTGTGTTCCAGCGGCCA
>JAFTWV010000013.1 GCA_017465155.1 Clostridia bacterium | reverse complement strand
TGGCGCCGAACATGGCAAACAGGATAGGCATCGACAGCAGCATGGGCCAGCAGGAGGACATGGGAGAAACATTCTCCTTGCGGTACAGCTCGCTTAGCTTGCGCTGCAGCTTCTCCTGATCCTTGGCATACTTCTTCTGCAGCTCAGCCTGCTTGGGGGCGAGCTTGCTCATCTTGCGCATGCCCACGCGGCTCTTGTAGTCAAGCGGCATCAGGCACAGGCGGACGAGGATCGTGAAAGCGACGATGGTCCAGCCGTAGCTGGGGATCAGCATGTGGATCCCGTCCAGAATGGATTTGAGGAACTCGTTCATGGGGTGGGTTACTCCTTCCTTAGCGTTGTGCAGACGTCCTCGGGCACCGGGTCATAGCCGCCCTCGGACCAGGGATTGCAGCGCATCAGCCGCCATGCTGCCAGGCGAGCGCCCTTTGATGCACCGTAGCGCTCAATGGCGGTACGTGCGTACTGGGAGCAGGTAGGGACATAGCGGCAGCAGGGGCCGCCCTTGTTGGGGCTGATGCAGGTGCGGTAGAAGTCAACGCCTTTGAGCATGGCGCTGCTCAGGAATGACCGTTTCATCGTGCGCGATTCCCTTCCGTGCGGTCGCAGTGAACCGCTGTCGACGTCCGGGGAAGAACCCGGATGCAGTGCGCAGGCAGATGTAGCGTCAGTCAGCCTTGCGCTTGCTGTCGGCAGGATCCTTGGGCGGGATGGCGCCGTGCTTTTTGAGCAGATAGCGGACATCACGCTGAAGCGACTGGAAGGTGGCCTCTGCGGCTGAGGGTCTGGCGACCACCACGTACAGGCCGTTTTTCGCGTCCCCCAGATAGGGCCGGAAGCATTCACGCAGGCGGCGCTTGACCTTGTTGCGGGTCACTGCGTTGCCTACCTTCTTGCTGACGGAAAAGCCGACCTTCATGCCGCGCCCCTTGGCGAGCAGCATGACCAGATCCCGACAGGCGACGCTCTTTCCGCGATGGTACACGTACTGGAACGCCTTGTTTTTTTGCAGCCGATAACGTCTTTCCATGGTGTAACTTCCTTAAACTCTGGTTCGGTTGTGACAGGTGCATGGGAACGTTGCGTAAACAGGAAAAGCCCGCCCGGGTTCGCGCCGGTTGCGGCACATCGGGCGGGCTTGCTCCACGGTCATGGGTGCATGCGAAAAATCACATGCAGGTGGGAACTGCCAGCAGCAGAATCAGACGGTCAGCTCCTTGCGGCCGCGACGACGACGGGCGGCCAGAACACGACGGCCATTCTTGGTGGACATACGGGCACGGAAGCCGTGCACCTTGCTGCGCTGACGCTTCTTGGGCTGGTAGGTACGGAACATGTGTCAACACTCCTCACAATTTTGTCAATCAGGGCAGTATTTGCCCCGAAGAGCTACAATACAGCCTGTATAGTATACCTTTTTTCCACCGGCTTGTCAAGTGATTTGCATTGACTTTCTGATCATTCCGCAATAATTCTCTCCAGCGGATTCAGGGATGGGAGAAGCAAAGCTGTATATAAAATAGAAGGAATAGCACGGTTCAATAGAAAATCCGCCGCAGGTCTTTACAAATGCGGCTGTCTGTGCTATACTGACCGATGGTAATCAACGTGATCCCTTTAACCCAGCACGAGAGGCTGGAAAGGCACGCAGCGATTCGTCAGCGGTATAGATGCAATGCGCCTTTCTGCCATTCTGTGCGGAAGAGGCGTTATTTTTGTTGAGGAGGAAATCAATATGGCGAACATGGTCTACGGCATTCCGAAGGCACAGCTGATGGCGGGCGATGCAATGAACCGTGCCCTGACCCGTATGGCGCATGAAATGATGGAGCAGCTCGATCCCCTCGAAAATGTGGTCTTCGTGGGCATCCGCCGCCGCGGCGTACCGCTGGCTCAGCGTCTGGCGGACATCATTGAGAAGTACGAGCATGTGAAGTGCCCTGTGGGCGAAGTAGACATCGCCATGTACCGGGACGACCGCGATCCGGGCGAGCTGAAGATCAAGGTGCAGGAGCAGCAGCTGCCTGTGGATGTGACGGGCCGCACCGTCGTTCTCGTTGACGATGTGCTGCATACCGGCCGTACTGTCCGCGCGGCGATGGACGCAATCCTTGCGCAGGGCCGTGCAGCACGCATCTGCCTGGCTGTCCTGATTGACCGCGGTCACCGTGAGCTGCCCATACGTGCCGATTTCGTCGGCAAGAACGTACCGACCTCCCAGAACGAGCGCATTGGTGTTCAGATGGAAGAGATCGACGGCGGCGACGGCGTGGCTCTCTACGACGGCCGCATGACCCGCTGAGACGCATACACCACGATGATCCCCGGCAAGAGCCGGTGTTCATATACAAAATAACAAGAGGAAGGGAAGTCTTACCAATGAGCGAGAATCAGAAGCTTTCTCCTGCCAAGTTTGGCCTGCTGGGCTTCCAGCACATGTTCGCCATGTTCGGCGCGACGGTGCTGGTGCCTGCGCTGACGGGTCTGTCCGTGTCTTCTACGCTGCTGTTTGCGGGTCTGGGCACGCTGCTGTTCCACCTGATCACCGGCGGCAAGGTGCCCGCGTTCCTCGGTTCCTCCTTTGCATTCCTGGGCGGCTATGCTGCTGTGGCCGGTCTGGAATTCTTTGCTGACGGTACCCTCAACTGGATTCCCTACGCTGGCGTGGGCGTGGCGGTAGCTGGTCTGGTGTACGTGGTTTTTGCGGCGCTGTTCCGTGCATGGGGCCCTGAGAAGGTCATGCGCTACTTCCCGCCGATCGTCACTGGCCCCATCATCATCTGTATCGGCATGATTCTGGCCAACTCTGCCATCAACAACTGCGCGGCCAACTGGTGGATTGCCATTCTGGCTTTGGCCATCGTCATCTATTTCAATATCTGGGGCAAGGGCATGCTGAAGATCATTCCCATCCTGCTGGGCGTGGTTGGTTCCTATGCTGTGGCGGCTGTGTTTGGTCAGGTTGACTTCACGCCTGTGAAGGAAGCTGCATGGCTGGGCGTTCCCTTCCAGATGAAGGACACGGTGTTCTCTTTCTTCAACGATGGCGTGAACGGCTCTGCGCTGATTTCCTCCATCGCCATGATGGCGCCCATCGCGCTGGCCACCATGATGGAGCACATCGGCGACATTTCCGCCATTTCTTCCACGGTTGGCAAGAATTTCATCAAGGACCCCGGCCTGCACCGTTCTCTGCTGGGTGATGGTCTGGCTACCTCCATGGCGGCGCTGTTCGGCGCTCCTGCCAACACCACCTACGGCGAGAACACCGGCGTGCTGGCACTGACCAAGGTGTACAACACTGCGGTTGTCCGTATGGCCGCTGTGCTGGCTGTGATCTTCTCCTTCTGCCCCAAGTTTGCGGCGCTGGTGTCCTGCATGCCCACCGCGACCATTGGCGGTGTGTCCCTGATCCTCTACGGCATGATCTCTGCGGTTGGCGTGCGCAATATCGTTGAGAATCAGGTGGACTTCACCAAGTCCCGCAACGTGATCATCGCTGCGCTGATCATGTCTCTGGCGCTGGGCATCAACTTCTCCAATGCCGGTGCGATCACGTTTGCCATCGGCTCCGTGCAGATCAGCCTGTCCGGTCTGGCCGTTGCTTCCATCGTGGGCATCATTCTCAATGCGGTGCTGCCCGGCAACGATTACAAGTTCGGCTCCAACGAGCAGGGCGATCAGGCGGTCAACTTCAAGGTGTAATCTGAATCTGTTTTGCGGCGGACTCCTCCGGGGGTTCGCCGTTTTTATATTTGATGGATACAAACGGGCTTGCACAGGCGGCGGCACTGCTCGATGACATAGCGCGTGCCGTGGGAATGTCCGTCCCAGATGGCGATGACGAGGTCGGCAAGGGCGATGATCTCGTCATTGCGGCGCATCGGAGCGCCTTGTCCGTAGCGGTGATAATCCGGCAGAATAATGGTGCAGGGGAGTTCATGCGTTTTTGCATAATCCCGGGCGAGGGTATCCACGCCCCGTGCACCGCCGGAGATGATGTGCGTGGTTTCCGGCGGGATCACAGCGGACAGATCGTAGGCTGTGATGCGCCGGGAGCCGACAATTGCGACCTTCATGGCGACACCTCCAAGAAAAGATGGATATACCATATATCCAATATAGACATTGTAGCACAAGTTGGGCATAAAATAAACATACAATATGTTTATTGGAGGTGTCCTATGGCTGTTAAAAGCGTGTCAATCCGCATTGAAGAAGAAATGCTGCGAAAGCTGACTTTTGTTGCGGATTATGAGGGACGTTCTGTTAATAGCCATGTATTGGCACTTGTGCGAGAGAGTATTCGCGCGTTTGAGAAAGATCACGGTCCGGCAGAGATGGCCATTACGCCCGATGTGAACGTCAAGCCCGGCAAAAAGGAATAAGAAGCGGCAGGGAATGAAATTTTCCTGCCGAAATTTTATTTATATGCTTGACAAGACAGTTGGATGTGAATATAATAACAAATGAACAAATGCTCATATGTTATTCAAACAAACCACACGAAAGGTCGTATGCCCGATGAAGAAGACATGGCGCATCGATATTGATTGTCCCAACTGCGCGGCCAAGCTGGAGGCCGCCCTTGCGAAGCTTCCCGGCGTGGAGGCCATGACGGTTAACTACGTGCACAAGCGCATCACCCTGCAGGCGGCGGATGCAGCGTTCGCGGACGTGACGCAGGCAGTCCTTGCCAAGGCGACCGAGATAGAACCGGATGCCGTCATTTATGTGGATGAGGCAGGGGCGCAAAAGGCGCATGCTCACGACCACGACCATGGCGATCACTGCGGCTGCGGTCACGACCATGATCACGACCACGGCCATGCGCACGGTGACCACTGCGGTCATGGGCATCACGAACACAGCGTGCAGGACGACCATGACCACGCGCACGGCCACAGCCATGGCGGCGGCGAGAACAAGGGAAGGACGCTGCTGCTGCGGGTGGGCCTGACCATTGCGCTGCTGATCATCGGCTTCCTGCCTGTGGTGAGCCGCGTACCCGTGCTGCCGGTTGTCTGCTTCGCTGCGGCGTACCTGAGTGTGGGCTACGACGTGCTGTACAAGGCATTCCGGAATATTCTGCGGGGCGAGATCTTCGATGAGAATTTCCTTATGGCGGTCGCGTCGCTGGGCGCGATGCTCATGGGCGAGTATGCCGAGGGCGTGGCGGTTCTGGCGCTGTATCAGGTGGGCGAGTACTTCCAGGATAAGGCAGTCGACAAGAGCCGTGCCTCCATCACTGCTCTGATGGACATTCGCCCGGACTATGCCAATCTTGTCCGCGGGGATGAAGTGGAGCGCGTCAGCCCTGAGAGCGTCTGCGTGGGCGACACAATCCTCGTCAAGCCTGGCGAAAAGCTGCCGCTGGACGGCGTGGTTGTGGAGGGTGTATCCAGCCTGAATACCACTGCGCTGACCGGAGAGTCTCTGCCGCGGGACGTGCAGGAAGGTGACAGTGTGTTGAGCGGCTGCGTCAATCTGTCCGGTGTGCTGACCATCCGCGTCACGGCCGCATATGGCGAATCCACCGTTGCGAAGATCCTTGCATTGGTGGAAAACTCCGGCGACGCCAAGGCTAGGACCGAACGGTTCATCACTCGCTTTTCCCGCGTGTACACCCCTCTGGTGTGCCTCGCGGCGGTGCTTCTGGCCGTGGTGCCCAGCCTGTTTGATGGTCAGTGGAGCATGTGGGTGTATCGTGCGCTGACGTTCCTGGTGATCTCCTGCCCCTGTGCGTTGGTGATCTCTGTGCCGCTGACTTTTTTCTCGGGCATCGGCGGCGCGTCGAAGCACGGCGTGCTGGTCAAGGGCGCGAACCATCTGGAGACGCTGTCCCTGCTGGATACGGTTGTACTGGACAAGACCGGTACGCTGACCAAGGGCGTGTTTACGGTCACGAAGGTATCGCCTGCCGGCATGACGCGCGAGGCACTGCTGGAAACGGCCGCCCATGCTGAGGTGTACAGCGATCATCCCATCAGCAAGTCGCTGAAGGAAGCATGGGGACAGGCTGTGGATAATGCCCGCGTGGACGATGTGGAGGAGATCGCCGGACACGGCGTCATCGCAAAGGTGGATGGCCGCTTGGTACTGGCTGGCAATGAGCGGCTGATGACTGCCCGCGGCATAGAAGCTGTGAAGGTGACGGAAACCGGTACGGTGGTGCATGTGGCGGTGGAGGGCCGCTACGCAGGCTATATCGTCATCAGCGATGTGCTCAAGGAGGGGAGTGCCGGAGCCATGGCGGCTCTGAAGGATGCAGGCGTGGAGCGTCTTGTGATGCTGACGGGTGACCGTGAGGCGGTGGCGGCAGACATTTCTGCAAAGGTCGGCCTGACGGAATACCATGCTGGTCTGCTGCCCGAGGATAAGGTAAGCGAGCTGGAAAAGCTGCTGGGCGAGAAGCATCATGTGGCCTTCACGGGCGACGGCATCAATGATGCACCGGTGCTGCGCAGGGCGGATCTGGGCATCGCGATGGGCGGTATGGGCGCCGACGCAGCAATTGAGGCTGCGGATGTGGTGCTGATGGACGATGATCCCGGCAAGCTGGCGCTGGCGATCCGCATTGCCAAGCGGACGATGAAGATCGCCCGGCAGAACATTGTGTTCGCGCTGGGGGTGAAGGTGATTGTGATGCTGTTGGGTGCATTCGGCGTTGCAAATATGTGGCTGGCTGTGTTTGCGGATGTGGGCGTTGCGATGCTGGCAATCCTGAATGCCATGCGGGCGATGCGGATCAGGTGACGCGGCAGTCAGCAGGTTTGGCGAAAGGGCTTCTCCACGTTCGCGTTGTTTTGTCAAGGGTGTTTACACATTTCTTACCGGCAACTGCTCGCAACACAAAAGATGGTTGATAGACTCAGACATTCATAATGAAATACCGCCAGCACACAGTTTTATTGTGCCCGCGGTATTTTTTATCTACTGAGTAAATAAGAGGTAAGGTGGATTGTTTTGTTGCATCATCCCACGATATAAATCCTTTGTACTCACAGCGATCTCGTGCATTGTTTTCCCCCGGCATATACATGATGCGTCCAAATTCGGCGCAGATTGTTCAGATCCCAATTCTCCGGATCATGCCAAACTTGATGAGCTCTGCTTTTACCTGTGCCACAATCTCACCAAAGGTGTCAAGAACATCTTTGCCCAATATCGACAGGTCACGAGTACATCGTAATGATCTCTTCCGCAATAACTTTCCTGGACACACAGCGATCCATTGCCTGCTTCTCAATGTAGCGGTGCGCCCCGGGCTCATCGAATTTGAGTTCGCTGATCAGCAGCCATTTCGCGCGGTTTACAATGCGGATTTCTTCCATTTTCTCCTCGATGGAGAGCGCTTTCTTCTCGGTTTTTCTGAGCCTTTCCCGGGCGCTTGACAGCCAGCTGAGCGCAGTTGTGATGATGGGCTTTGCGGTCGGCTTGGACAGAACAAATACGCCATGCTCAGCAACCCTGTCGAATACTTCTTCCTGAAGCTCTGCCCGGATCATCAGAAGCACGACCGTT
>JAFTWV010000103.1 GCA_017465155.1 Clostridia bacterium | reverse complement strand
GCCATCTGGGCGACTTCATCCCCGATGATGACGCTCCCGCCCCTGCCGAAGCAGCGTCCTTCGCATTGATGAAGGAGCCGCTGCTGGAGGTGCTGGACACTCTGACCCCCCGCGAAGAAAAGGTGCTGCGCCTGCGTTTTGGTCTGGACGACGGTCATCAGCGCACACTGGAAGAGGTCGGCAAGGTGTTCAACGTGACCCGCGAGCGCATTCGCCAGATTGAAGCAAAGGCGCTGCGCAAGCTCCGTCACCCCAGCCGCTCCAAGAAGCTGAAGGATTACATTGATTGACGATGAAGCATAGCATGAACGCCCTGTCTGATGAAGGCAGGGCTTCTCTTTCATCAGGGCTGCGTCTTCCAGATGGGTTGTCCGCCGAGGTATGCCGCATGCTTTCAGATTGTGTGCAGAATCCCGGTCCGGAGCTTCTCCGCCGCTGCCTCGAATCAGCCGATTCGCTTTGGACGCCCGGCATGAGCGATGCAATGTTCCTTCTTCTCGTTCGTGGAAAGATTCATGCAGTCGCGCAGCAGGAATCAATCCTGTATGCACAGCAGCACGTACCACTGATGTATGAACACATCCGGAGGACGCTGTGCCGCTGTCTCCCGCCCTGCATCGTCACAGATAAAATGGTGGAAAGCTGTTTCCTCGCGCTGGAGCATTCTGCAGCCGAACTGGATCCGATGCACACAGGTGCGATTCACGCCTTTGCCGGTGCGATGCTGCTGAACGAAGCACATTCAACGCATCCCCTGCTGCGGAAGCTGCAACGCTCAGCCCAGCGCCTGCTGCCAAAGGGACAAGCCGCCGGACGCGACGATCTGCGGCTTGTGACGCTGGATGCGCTCTACAATCCGCATCTGCTGCCGCCCGGGCCGCACACGTCGTATATCAACCTGCGTCTGGGCCTGAAGGATGGCATTCCGCGCTCCTGCGAGGAGATCGCAGCATACACACACCGCCCGCTGACCTATGTCCGCGAGCTCGAAGCCGCCGTCATCAACACCCTGATTGCCCGATCCTCCGGAGGTTCTCATGCTTGACGAACGACTCTCTCTGGCTGCATCCCTGTACGAACCCTGCACACTGGGCGCTGATATCGGCACAGATCACGCGCATCTCCCCTGTCATCTGCTGCATACAGGCGTTTGCAAGCATATGATTGCCGCAGACGTCAGCCCCAAGGCGCTTGAACGTGCGCGGGATAACCTGACTCGTAGCGGCCTGATGCATCGTGCAGACGTCGTACTCGCCGACGGCCTGAATGCCATCGACAGACCCTGCGGCTGCATCTCCATCATGGGAATGGGCGGCGAAACAATGGCTGAAATTCTGCGCGCAGGTCGACATAAGCTGTCCGGAGCTGTGCTGGTATTGTCTGCTCACACAGATCAGCCGCTTGTCCGTCAGGCGCTGATGGACGTAGGCTTCCGCATCACACAGGAGCGGCTCTGCCAGGCAGCAGGACGGTATTACATCATCTGGCGTGCCGAAGAAGGCCTGGATGCATGGACGCCTCAGGAGCTACGCTATGGCCGCGAACTCTGGCTGGAGGATTCTTCCCTTCTGCGCGGTTACACAGCGCACCGCATCCATGTGCTGACCAATATTCTCGCCGGCCTCATGTCCGCAGCTCAGCCCGATACACACGAAATCAGCCAGATTCAGGCTGACCTGCTCTTTTACCGAACGAAGCTGGAGGTGTTATGATGCTTACAGTTCAACAGGTGTATGATTTCATCAACGAACGCGCGCCCTTTGACACACAGGTCGCTTACGACAATTCCGGTCTGCTGGTTGGGCATCCTGATAACCGGGTTACTGGCATCCATGTTGCGCTGGATGTAACGAACGCGGTCATAGACGAAGCCATTGCAAATGGTGCAAACCTGATTGTTACCCACCATCCCATGATGTTCTCACCCATCAAGCGCCTTGTGGAGACCAGCTGCGATGCACGGCTGCTGTGCAGGATGATCCGCGCAGGTATCAGCCTGATTTCCGCCCATACCAACCTTGACCAGGCCCCCGGCGGTATCAACGATGTGCTGGCACGGACCATCGGACTGACCGATGTGCAGGGCGAGGGCTTCATCCGTGTGGGTTTGCTGCCCTATAAAATGACAGCAGCTGATCTCGCCGGGCAGATCAGCCATTCTCTGGGCGACGTAGTGCGCGTAATGGGCGACGGAAATGCTCTGGTCAGACAGATCGGCATGTGTTCAGGATCGGGCAGCGACGAATGGCCCGCTGCCGCTGCACTGGGCGCACAGGCCTTTCTGACCGGCGAGGTGAAGCATCACATTGCGCTTGAGGCTGCGGACTGCGGCGTGGTCATGCTGGAGGCTGGTCACCATGCAACGGAAGCTCCCGGCATTTTTGCACTGGCGGATGCTTTACAAAACTGGATCAATGATGTAAAATATAATGTGCGCGTCTCTAAAACCGTCGCGCCGGCATATTAATTATCTGTGCGGTCAAACGCACTTGATTATCAGGAGGTACCTATGGATCAGCATACGATGTTGTGGGAGTATCAGCAGGAGGACATGAAGGCCGATAAGCTGGCCAGCGAGATCCGCCGCAGCCCGCTCCGTCAGAAGATGGAGAACGACCGCAACCAGTATATGGAGCGTCAGAAGCAGCATAAGCAGCTTGAAGAGCAGGTGGCTGTGCTGGCTGACCGCAAAGACGCTATCCGTGACGCTCTGAACCGCTGCGAGGAGCAGCTCAAGGGACTGCAAAACCGTTTTGAAACGAATCCGCCTGCCGATCTGGACGAGGTTCGCAATCTGATCAGCGAGGTCAACAAGTGCCACGAAACCATCGCCAATTATGAGCGCGAAATGAAGCGTTTGGTCCACGAGGCCAACAATCACAACCAGCGAGGTATGTCCCTGCGCACCGAAGCGGCACGTCTGCGCGGCGAATTCGAGCAGCTCAAGACCCAGTATGACAAGGAGATGCCCGCAAAGAAGGCTGCGCTGGATGCTCAGCGTGCCGTTGCACAAGCGAAGGCCGATGAACTGCCCGCTTCGCTCATGGAGCATTATCTGCGCGTGAAGAAGCATATCACGCCTCCCCTGTCCCGACTGATCAACGGTCAGTGCTCCGGCTGCAACACCTCCCTGCCCTCTGCGGTGCTGCATCAGGTTCGCAATGCCAATGACGAGCTGGTGGAGTGTGTCAGCTGCGGCCGTCTGATCCTTCGGATCTGATCTCTTCATATGATGCAAACCGGCCTCCGCGCAGATCTTGATGCACGGAGGCCTTTTGAACACACTGATGGAGGTTTTCCATGGAACTGCGCGACATGCAGAAGGCTGTGTACCAGAACAAGCTTGACCACGGCTTCAACGTAACCGATGTCAGCAAGGAATTCTGTCTGCTTTACGGAGAGGCAGCCGAGGCATACGGCGCATGGCTGAAAAAGCAGTCAAGTCTCGGTGAGGAGCTGGCAGATGTTGCAATCTATCTGCTGGGGCTCAGCGAAATTCTCGGCGTGGACCTGCAGGAAGAGATAGAGAAGAAAATGCTCGTCAACCGCCAGCGGCGTTACGAGATCATCAACGGCGTTTTGACCCGCATAGACGCCGAATAAATACATAAACCGGGCTGCCGATGTGCAATGCATCAGGCAGCCCGGTTCTTTTTTTCAGATATGATCAGAACAGCAGCACATACAGCACCGCAATCAGCGCAAGCGCCGCAAAACCAAGAATGAGCATCGTCTGCCCATCCTTGATGGTCTGCTCTGCCACGGCTTTCGTTTCGCCGCGCCGCCATAATACGCGCACCAGATCAGTCACCTGCGGCTTTTTTCGGCTCATCCAAGGACCCGGTAGCAGACAGTCCACATGCACCACAGCCTCATCAACATTGAGCGTCAGAACTGCTTGACTGTCATAACGTCCCTTCGGCTTCACCTGCCGTACAACGGCGTTCAGCCACAGCGTTTGCCCATCATTCGCTCCTGCCAGCTGAGCCAGCATCAGTCCGCGGATAATAAACCATATGCAAATCAGCGCTGAAGCGCCCATCAGTATCTTTGAAATCATCAGCAGCTCCATAACAACTCCTCCTTGCGTGATGGGCACCGGTCAGCTGGCGTTAAAGCAGCCTTGCATCCTTCACTTCTGGCTTTTCCGATGTTTTACGAGGGTGTTCATTCCGTCTCCCATTGTAACACGGAAAACAAATTTGGGCAACAGCTCAATTGTCATAAAATGCCCTCCGACCGCTTCTGCAGTGGGAGGGCAAAGAGAGATATCAGTTGGGTTTACTCTGCGGCAGGAGCCTCGGGGACGCCAATGATGCGGCCCTGGCCGTAGGGCTCAGAGTACGCTTCGCCAACAACGCCGCCCAGCTCGGTGGTGATGTAGGTGATCAGCACCTGATTGTCAATCAGGGTCTCATCAATCAGGAGCTTGGCGCCCTTGAACATGGCATAGCCGTCGCCAGCAGACTTGAGCATGTAGTTATGGGAAGCCAGCTTGTAGGTCTTGGTCAGGTCGAGAGGCTCGCCGCCAACCATGACGTTCTTGACACGGTATTCGCCATCCACGCCCGCAAACATGCCGTTCTCATCAGAGACTGCAGAGGAAGCAATGTAGGTGTGAATCTCGTAGGTCAGACCGGAAACCTGCAGGAAGCCGCCCAGCTCGTTGGGCACGTTGCGGCTGCCCCACTCCAGCGCATCAAGAATCTGCTGACCGCTGACCTCCACCATGCACATCACATTGCCGAAGGGATGCACAGAATAGATCTGATCAAGGGTGATGTCACCCGCAGGAATCTCAGCACGGATGCCGCCGCCGTTGACAAAGGCAACATCGGCGCCGGACATGGCGCGGTAAGCGTCGGCACACAGGTCGCCCAGATTGGTCTCGGTGTTGCGGATGATACGCACATCGGTTGCGATGGGATCATAGATGTGCAGCTTGACCTCGGTGCGGGCCACAACCTTCTGACGGATCTCGTCCAGAGACGCAACCTTCTCCGCCACAGCATCCACCACAGGGCCAGTCAGACCAAACATCTCCACAGGAGACACGGAACCAGTCCAGGAATACAGATCGGAGGTGATATCGCCCTCGGGGGTGATGGTCAGCGCGCCGATGTTCTCCAGCTTGGTGCCGCAGGCAACACGCACAACTTCCTTGCCGTCCTTATTCTTGACAGCGTTGCCGGAGTTGGTCTCGTGAGCGTGGCCGTCGAGGAAAGCGTCGATGCCGTTGGTGTTGTAGATCACATCGATGGAGGTGTAGGGCTCGCAGTCGATCTCATTGCCCAGATGGCCCAGCGCGATCACGTACTGAGCGCCCTCGGCACGGGCGTTGTCAACCGCGTTCTGCACAACGTAATACAGGCTTGCACCCGTTTCGTCCTGACAGAAGCCATAGACATACTCGCCATTCGCATCCTGGAAGTAAGTAGGCGTGGAAGAAGTAATGGTCTTGGGGGTAGTGATGCCCACAAAGGCAACCTTCACGCCATCAAATTCCTTGATCACGTAGGGCGCGAACACAGGCTCGCCCTGATAGGTGAAGTTGGCAGAAATGTAGGGGAACTGAGCAACCTCGTTGGCCAGCATCAGGAAGTTATCCATGCCGTAGTCATACTCATGGTTGCCAGGCACGGCGATGTCATAGCCCACAACGTTCATCAGCTCGACCAGGGCCTTGCCGTCGGTCATGGTGCCGATGGTTTCGCCCTGGATGGAGTCGCCATTGTCAACCAGCACAACATGGTTGTTGACAGCCAGACCGTCACGGATGGCCGCCAGACCAGCGTAGCCCCAGCCCTGATCGATACCGGCATGCACATCGCTGGTAAACAGCACGACCAGATTCTTGGTCAGGCCAGCAGCGGTTTCCTCCGCCATTGCGACGCTGCCCAGCAGCAGCATGGCGGTCAGAAGCAGCGCAAGAAACTTTTTCATGATGAATTCCTCCTTTTCTCTTTGGGGAAATCCGGCGTGTTTCGCCTATGCACATTATACCAGCAGCGCAGTTTGTTTTCAAGACGCGCAGAGCGTTTTGCCTACATTTTTTCACATTTGAACCATATTTAACAGCTTTACACCGTGCATATCCGCAAGCAGTTCATGCATACATTGGGACACAGACAGATGAAAAGGAGGGACAGAGATTGCGCAGACGGATGTTCATGCTGCTGACGCTCATGTGCGCTGCATTCCTTCTTGCGCCGCTGTCCGCCGCCGCCCGGCAGGAGCCCTTTTTCATTCATGTTGATGTGGAGCAAAAGCGTCTCACCCTTTGGCAGGGCGACGAGCTGATCCGACAATACACCGTCGCAACGGGTGCATGGGCAACGCCGACGCCTGTCGGGGTGTTCACCATCACGCACCGCTTCTCCGGACAGATGGGTGGCTTCGGCACATGCTTCCTGGGACTGAACGTCCCGTGGGGCGACTTTGGCATTCATGGTACAAATAAGCCTGAATCCATCGGCTATGATGCATCCCACGGCTGCATTCGCATGCAGGTGCATGATGCAGAGGAACTCTACGCCCTTGTCCCCAACGGTACGAAGGTCGTTATTGAATGCGGAAGCTACGGCGAATTGGGAACCTCACTGCGTACGCTGCAAAACGGCGACCGCTCCAGCATGGTTCGGGCCGTACAGCGGAAGCTGCGGGCCCTGGGCTTCTATCATGGCTGGCCGGACGGTATATTCGGAGCCGGTACGCAGAAGGCAGTCGATCAGGCACGGAAAGCCTTTGGCCTGACGCCTAACGGTCTGGTGGACTGGAGCCTTTACATGGCCCTTGGACTGACGCTGTTTGAATAGGAGGCAACGAAAATGGATTGGATGGAAACACGACAGTTTCTTTCGCCCTGCTTTCCCGAGGTCGTCCGAACAGAGCTTGAGATGCTTCTTCCCGGCGAATTGCGCGAGCTTCGCATCCGGGCAGACAGACCAGCTGTGTTTGTAACAGCGACCCGCACCGCACAGATCGGATGGGCGCCCGGACAAATGCAGCTTGAAGCCCTTGTCGAAGCCTTGAGCGAACACAGCCTGTATGCCCGTGCAGAGGAAACATGCCAAGGATATATCACGCTGCGCGGCGGCCACAGAATGGGCCTTTGCGGACGCATTGTTCAACGCGGCAGCGGACATGCTCTGCAGGATATCGGTTCAGTCTGCATCCGTATTGCCTGTGAATGGCCGGGAGCGGCGGATATGCTCCGCAGCCGCCTGATGCTGGAGGATCGTCCGCTGAGCATCCTGATCATTGGCCTGCCGGGTACAGGAAAAACGACGCTTCTGCGCGATCTGGCACGGCAGCTGTCTTCGGGTCGTAAGGCATTGCAGCTGGCCGTCATCGATGAGCGCGGAGAACTGGCCGCATGCCTGAACGGTGTCCCGCAGCTTGATGTAGGCGTATCTGCCGACGTCCTGGACGGACTGTCCAAAGCTGCCGCCGTCCCCTGGCTGATCCGATCCATGTCCCCGCAGGTCATCGTGACCGACGAGCTGTCCGATGCGGATGACGCAGCCTGCGTGCTGGACGCTCGTGCCTGCGGTTGTGCAATATGTGCTTCCGTGCATGGCAGCAGCCTGCAGGAGGTAGCCTCCCGGCCGGCCTTCGCTGCTATGATGGCCCATCGTGCATTTGACCTGTACGCTGTTTTATCAGCAGAAGGCGGCGGACAAATCACAGCGATGTATGATCGAAGCGGCAGTCCGCTGGAGCTTTCATGACACGGGCTGTATCGGCGGTGATGGCCGGCCTCCTGTGTGCACTTGCAGGACTGAGGCACGCAGCGTCCCTGCGCGCTGACGAAGCACGACTTCGGCGTTGGGGCACGATTCTTGAACGCCTGTCCGTCATTTTGCGGGAGCAGGCAGATCCTCTGCCAACAGTACTCCGTCAGGCCGCTGACGCTGACGCGGCTCCGGACAGGCTCCTGCACCGGATGGCAGCACTCATGCAAGCCAAGCCGCTCATCACCATGCAGGATATCTTTTCCAGCCTTTGTGAGCCCTGCATCGAACACGACGTTCTTACGCGCATGTTTGCAGGACTCGGACGCGGGACGCTGGAAAACCGGCTGCTGGCAACGACGCAGGCTGCGTCTGAGATTTCGCTGATGACAAATCAGGCGGCTCAGCGCGCTGCAAAAGACGCAAAGCTGTGGCAAACGCTGGGCTGGACAGGCGGCGCATGCCTGACATTGCTATTACTGTGACACATGGAGGATGGACAGATGCAGCTTGACCTGCTCTTTCAAATTGCGGGCATCGGAATCCTGACGACGGTAGTTTCCGCCGTACTGGCCAGCTCAGGGCGCAGCGAGCTGGCTAACCTGGCAACCGTCGCCGGGCTGGCAATCGTTCTGCTGATGGTGGTGAATCTCCTTTCTGAGCTTTTCACCAGCGTACGGACGATTTTCCAGCTATACTGAGGTTGAAACGCCATGGAAGCAATCAGGATTGCCGGCTTCGCGGTGTGCGCTGCCGTGATGGCAATGCTGCTGCGGCGTATGCGTCCGGAAGCAGGGATGGGGCTTGTGCTGGCCGCAGGCGTGATCACCTTGACGCTCATCCTGCCCATGCTGTCACAGGTCATTTCCGGGATCACCTCGCTGGCCAGGACCGGCGGCGTATCAGACAGCTACATGACGCAGCTGCTCAAGGTAGGCGGGGTAAGCCTGCTGATGGACTTCGCCTCCCAAACCTGCAGGGACGCAGGCGAAGACGGTCTTGCCATGAAGGTGGATCTGGCAGGCCGCGTTGTGCTTATCTCTTTGGCGCTGCCCTTCATGCAGGCTTTGCTCACCCAGATCATGTCGCTGTCCTGATCGCGCTGATGCTGACGCTGATCCCCTGCGCTTCACAGGCAGAGTCACTGTCGGAAGGCATCGGACAGGTCATCAGCACACTGGATACATCGGCACTGGAGGCAGCGCTGAAAACCTCCGACCCCTTTGCTGCAACAGGCGGTTTCACCGCAACGCTTTCTGCCATCGCCCGCGGTGAAATGACCCTTGACTTCCAGCAGGTGCTGGACATGCTGGGAAGCCGATTTCTTACCGCCGTACGCACCAGTCTTTGGCGGCTGACCCGCCTGATGGCTCCGGCTATGCTATGGAGCATCCTGCGCCGTCTTACCGGACGCAGCAGCGAAACAGGCAAGGTCGTGTGCCAGCTGTGCGTATGCGTCTTTCTCACGCAGGATCTTGCGGAACACATCACCCTCGCCTCCACGGCTGTCACGCGCATGTCGGACGGCATGCAGGGTCTTTTCCCTCTCCTGCTGACAATGATGGCGGCCGTGGGCGGTTCTTCTGGTTCTGCGCTGATGCAGCCTGCCATCGTCGCTTCCGCCAGTGCTATGACAGGGCTGATCCGCGAGGTGACCATCCCCCTTGCAACAGCAGCCGCCATTCTGACCATGCTCTGTCATCTCGGCGATGGGATCCGCGTTGGTCGTCTGGCTTCCTTTGTTCAGCAATGCGCCACATGGTCGCTGGGCATATGCTTCACAGTATTCATCGGCGTGCTGTCCACCCGGGCAGTCACCGCAGCAGCGCTGGACGGCGTGACACTCCGTACCGCCAAATATGCGCTGAGCAATCTCATCCCTGTCGTAGGCGGTCTGTTCGCGGATACGGTGGACACGCTGGTCGGTTCCGGCATGCTGGTACAGGGCGCGCTGGGCGTGACCGGGCTGATGCTCATCGCATCCTACGCGATGGCGCCCTTGTGCCAGACCCTTGCCGCCGCCATGATGTACCGTCTTTCATCCGCACTGATGCAGCCCGTATCAGACGGCGCGTTGTCTGGCTGTATTCACGACTTTGGGCGCGTGCTGATGCTGCTGTTCATCATTCAGCTCTGTGCCGCCGCCATGTTTCTGATGCTCATAGCGCAGCTCATCGCCGTCAGCGGCATGACGATGATGCTTCGCTGACAGGAGGCCTGAAAATGGAGATGCTCAAGACCTTTGCCGCGCTTTCGATGGCAGCTGGCACCGTACTTTCGCTCCTTCCGGATGGATCGATACGCAAAACAGCAGGGATGGTCGTCGGTCTGCTGATGCTGCTTTGCTGGGCAGAGGGAATCGCTGAGCTGCTGCAGCTTCCAGACGCGCCTTCACTGCCTCAGACAGTCCTGTCACCCAGCGCTGCTGCCATTGAGGAAGCATCCGCCGCTGCGCTCAATTCTCTCCTGTCCCGGATGGAGGTGTCTCCATGAACTGGCAGCGTATGCTCTCACACCTGAAAAAGGACGGCTGGCTTCTGGCTGCGCTGTTACTCTGTGTGGCTGTCTGCCTTGGACTTGGCTTGGCCGGCGAAACAGAGGACACTGCAGAAGGGCGCATCAGCCGTGTTCTGTCCTCCATGGACGGCGCGGGACATGTGGAGCTCGCCGTATACTACGAAAGCAGCATTCCCTGCGGCGCAGTGGTCGTTGCAGATGG
>JAFTWV010000102.1 GCA_017465155.1 Clostridia bacterium | reverse complement strand
TGTCTTTATGGTTGCCCCGCAGGAGGCTGTGTGTTATACTATAGGAGGTATAAAACCATGTACCTTGACAATGAAATGAATAGCCTACCATCTGTGCAGAGAAGCCGCCAAATGAAAACTACGAACGGCTGCACGGTGTCCATGCACTTTCCGGAAGCAGCCGATCCAAAGCTGCAGACGGATGTGGCAGGGATGCTGATTGCGGCCTTCCTCAAGAGAAGGAGTGTTACGCATGAAGCGGGTTGTAACTCTGTACAGAGTATCTACTAAAGGACAAGTTGACAAGCAGGACGATATCCCGATGCAGCGCCGGGAATGCATGGACTTTATTGAACGACAGAAGGACTGGCAGTTTACCGCAGAGTTCATGGAGAAGGGCGTTTCGGGCTACAAGGTATCTGCCTCCAAGCGCGATGCGATCCAAGAAATTCGCACGCTGGCAGAAAAGAAGAAGTTTGATGTCCTGCTGGTGTTTATGTTTGACCGTCTGGGCAGACGCGAGGACGAGACGCCCTTCCTGGTGCAGTGGTTCATCGAGCACGGCATTGAGGTGTGGAGCACCCGCGAGGGGCAGCAGCGCCTTGACAACCGTGTAGACAAGCTGATGAACTTCATGCGCTACTGGCAGGCTGGCGGCGAGTCCGAGAAGACATCCATGCGCGTCAAAGCTGCACATACGCAGATGACCGCTGATGGCACCTGGCGCGGCGGCGTTGCTCCCTTTGGTTACAAGCTGGTGCACAAGGGGCGTATCGGCAAGAAGAACCGTCCGCTGTACGATCTGGAGATTGATGAAGTCACCGGGCCGATCGTGCAGGAGGTCTTCGATCTGATTTGCCATCAGGGCTATGGTATCCAGCGGGCCGCGAATTTTCTAAACGATAAGTACCCCGATCTGGGCAAGACCTGGACGGGGCAGACGATCCGTTCGATGATCCGCAACCCGATCTACATCGGGCGACTGCACATGAACGACACGCTGTCTGAGCCGCAGGAGTATCTGCGGCTGGTGTCGGACGAAACCCAGCGCTTTGCAGATTACGCCCTGACGCGCCGGATTCCCCGGAAGTACATGGAGCAACGTAATGCGGAGAACGCAGCGCTGCCGGAGGACGCGACCACCAAGGTCAGTGTCTACGGCGCAACGCTGCTCAGCGGCATTCTGTACTGTGCGCATTGCGGACATCGTCTGGTCGGCAGCTACTGCACCAAGCAGCTGGCGACGCACGCTTACCATCGTCCGATCTATCGCTGCTACAATGGCTCCATCAAGGCGAAGATGTGCGATGGACAGACCGTATACTCTGCGAAGAAGATTGAGGATGCAGTGCTGGAGGTTGTCCAGCATTACTTCCAGAACATCTCCCGTACGGTGGACGCGGTGTGGCGCGAGCAGGTGAAGATTCAGCTTCGCAGCAAGCTGGGGTCACTGATCAAGCAGGCTCAGACCGAGCTGACCAAGCTGGAAAAACAGCAGACCAACCTGAAACAGGAGGTGGTCAAGTCGTTGTCCGGCGAGAGTCTGTTCGATGCCCAGATGCTCAAGTCCCTGCTGGATGAAAACGAAGCAGCCATTGACTCTGCGCAGAAGAATATCGAGAAGTATCATAATGACCTCGAGAAGGAAGCCGAGCGCATTAACTACCTAGCAGAGCAATACCGTCAGATCGTGG
>JAFTWV010000101.1 GCA_017465155.1 Clostridia bacterium | reverse complement strand
GGCCAGAGGGGGTGTCAGACTTGTGCCCGATGACTGCCACCCCCTCTGGACTCCCCACGCCCCCACATGGTAGACTTTGCCCGGAGTTGTCTTTCCCACATGGGCCTCGCGGGGGCGTGCCATTTCGCCGCGGCTCCTTTGTTTGTCGGTGCGCCGCTCCCCTTCGGCGTCGTGGCGCGGCCGGAACTACGCGCTCCTTTGCGGCTGACGGGTGGGTGTGAAAGGTGTATGAGCGCAGCGAATATGGTGGTTGCTCTCTTGTGCACCGGCTCGCCAAATCCGGATTTATCGCTTTCATTTTTCACTGTAATACCTGACTGCTTCCACACACCACAAACAAACCGCAGTCATGATGTCATGTGACGGATAAAACCTTACGTTTACACCATACATACTGCTTGCACACATTGAATCAATGCGTTATAATGAATTCAAATCCTTCACGACCCTTGCGAAAGGCGGAATTTGCAAATGAAACGAATACTGAACCGGACATTTTGGATTTACTGCGTCGTCTGGACGCTTGTGATTTTGGTTTTCCGGACGCATAAAATGGCCGAATACGCACCGGCCCTGCTGATTATCGCATTTATGTCGCTCATTCTGCTTTGCAAAACCATTTCCTCCCGCAGACTTCATAAGCAAAGCGCCCAAACTACCAGTTATCTCCGTCTGGCGGCAACCCGCGCCAACCTCCGGCAGCGTTTCTTATCAAAGGCCATTCAGGACGCCATGACGGAGCAGGACGTCCCGCTCAACGCCACATCGGTCGAGTGCCGCCTGCGTCATTCCCGTGCGCTGCTGCTGATGAGCATCTTCCTGCTGATGAGCATCTTCCTGCTGTGGGGCAGCCTGACCTTCTTCTTTGTCGCGCCGACAATCATCTGCGTTCATATTGTTCACTACTGCTGTCAGGACTCGCGGGACGACGTTATTCGCGAGTGCACCGCGCATCCGGACGAGGAGATTTCCGCCATCGTGAAGCGCATGTTTGACGATAACCGGGAAGATGATTTCATGCGTACACCGCTGTCCGACAAGCCCCGACTCATCACAGCGGTATGCTTCGCCATTTCCGTCCTCTATCTGTTCATGCCTCATCTCACATGGAAAACCACCGATGACGGCGCAGTTCTTGCGCGGTATCAGCCGTCGCTCCTGTCCATGACGTCCGTTACCCTGCCGGCCGAGGTCAACGGCCAGCCCGTCACCGGCATCGCCACAGACGTGTTCGCCCGTCAGTACTTCCTCCAGTCCGTCACGCTCCCCGATACGCTGAACATCATCAGCGCCCGCTGCTTTCAGGGCTGCGTCAATCTGCATACTGTCAAATTGCCCGAAAGCCTGCGGATCATTGAAGCCTATGCCTTTGACGGATGCACGGCGCTGGCAGGCATCGACCTCCCCAAGGGCCTGACGGAGCTGCGCGCCTTCGCCTTCCAAAGCACGGCAATCACCCATGCAGAGATCCCCGGCACCGTACGCGAGATTCGCGAAGCCACCTTCCGTTATTGCAGCAAGCTCTCCTCTGTCGAGGTAGGCGAGGGCATTACCCGCATTTCCGCCCACGCCTTCCGCCAGTGCGGCAGTCTGAAAAATTTGACCATCCCGATGTCGATGAAGGAAATCGGCAGCTCTGCCTTCCGCAATTGCTGGTCCCTGGACGACGTCACGCTCCCCAAGGGCATCAAACTGGCCGATAACACCTTCAAGAGCACCAATCCTCACATCACCTATGTTGATCCCACGGAGGCACAGCAGTAATGTCGCAGCAGCTCCGTTTCATTCATCTGCTCTACGTCCCGACGATGCAGTGCAACATGCAGTGCACCTACTGCTATCTGGGCGATAGCGCCTGCGATTCACGCAGTCCCCACGGCTATCTGGAAACGCTGCAATACGCAGTGGGCAAGCTTCACGCTGCCAGCGTCGTCCCCTTCAACATTTCACTGCACGGCGGCGAGGTAACCACGCTTCCCCCGGATGACTTCCGGCAGCTGGTCGCCTATGTCAGCGAGTACTATGACCGTCACCGCCTGCTGCTGACCAGCCATGGTTTCCGGGTGGGCCGGCCGCACATCAAAACAAATCTGTTCGGGTTGGACAGGCACATCGACGCCATTGAACGCTACGACGTCAGCGTCAGCGGCAGCATTGATCTGCCCCTCTCCATGCACAGGCAGCATCGTGTCACCCGCGGCGGCGGCGATACGCTGGACAGGATTCTGTGCAATGTCCGTCTGATGGAGCGGCTTCAAAACCCCAAGAAGGTCTCCGCCACCCTGTTTGCTGAGCATATCGAACACATGGACGAGATCATCAGCGATATCCGCTACCTGCACGAAAACACCTGCCTGGACATGAATCAGTTCAACTTTATGATCGGCTTCCGTGATCCGCGGAGCCCCGGACTGACCCCCATGACACAGGAGCAGCAGCTCACCCTGTTTGACCGCATGCATGAAGCCTTTGCCGGCACCGATCTCCAGCCCGGTCTGGACGGCGCATGGTTTGCCGAGTTCTCCCCCGCCTACTGTACCAACTGCGATGTCTGCGGCGATAAATTCTTCCTGCTTGAGCGTTCGGGCGACGTCTATTCCTGCGTGCGCGGGCAGGGTATGCCTGCATTCTGCTACGGCAACATCTATACGGACAGCGTGGAGGACATCCTTGCAAGAGCCCATCAAAAGATCCTTGCCGTCCACCAGCAGGCGGGCTTCGATCCCGCCTGCGCCCAGTGCGGCTACCTGCACCTGTGCAAAACCGGCTGCCCCTTCGTCAAACATGTGTACGGAGAAAGCAAGTCCTACACATGTCTGCTGCAGCAGCGTCTCTATCAGAAAATGGGTCTGGAACCCTCCCCTGCCGGCTATGCGCGGGAATACCTTGCTCTGGTCAATCCCGCACTTGCGGATCAGTACCCGCCCGCCGAGCATGCCGACGACGGATATCCGACCCTGACCTCCCTTCTCGAGGCGGATGACAAGCTCCGGCAGGTCTATGCTGACGATATATTCGTCCTTTGCATTGACGGTGTGGATCATTCCCTCTCCTCCCAGCTGCGCAAGGCCTTCCGGGATGTTGCCTATCTTGCCCCGCCCAGTCAGGTTGATCTCTACATTCGCTGCGGCACGCTTGAAGCCCTCGCAGACGATCCGGTCAACAACGCCCTGTACATCCAGCTGCTCAGCAGCAACACCGTTGTATACGGCGATGACCGCCGTGAGAAGCAGGAGCACGTCATGACCCATATGATTTACCGGTCTGCCGTTCTTCGCCATCCCTCCGACCGCGAAGGCTACCACAAGGTTCCTCTTTCCCCTCTGCTGCGCCTGTACTACCCTGCGCTGCCTGCCGACAAGCCCTGCAACATCTTCTTCACCACCACCGCCCTGCGCGATTACCACTATGCCAAGCAGCGCAGCAATGGCTTCTATCACATCCGCGCGATGAATCTCCCCTTCCAGAACCTCGAGTTCATCTGCGTGCCATTTCAGGAGGATTCCAGCAATGAATGACATCAAGCCGCGTACCTACCGCGAGGTCGTCTGTCTGTGCAACTGTATGGGCCTGCATCCGCACGTACAGGACATACCAAATGAAACGCTGGTCAAAATGTACCATTTCCTGCTGGCCGATCCGGCCAATCAGGTGCGCATCATCCCCGGCCGCATCGTCTATTACAGCGGCAATGAAACAACCGATGAGGATCAGCCCGACGGCATGAGGCTGGCCAACACCCTGACAAGCGTCAGCCTGACCGCCTCGCTGGCACAATACAACTATCCCGTCCAGCCCTCAAGCAGAAGCAGCAGCAGCTACGACCGCTTCAGCGGCGGCAGCTCAAACAACAACAATAACAATAATAACCATAACACCAACAATAATAACAATAATGCCTGACCGGTATCAAAAAGCAGCCTGACCGCGGCATTCCTCCATATCCGGGGGAATCTTACCCGCTGTCAGGCTGTTTTGACGTCCGGAGCAGCCGAACGTCTTCTTCCTTGAATCACAGATATGCTCTGAACCAATCCAGCATCTCCTGATAATACAGCTTCAGGAGCCTGGGATGCCGGGGCTGATCATGGCTGGTATGGGGGAAGATCACCATCTTTACCGGCAGATCGGGATGCAGGTCCTTCACCGCAACAAAGAGCTGGTGCGCCCCCTCCACGGGCGTACGGTAATCATCAATGCCATGCAGGATGAGGAGTGGTTTGTCGATGCGCTCGGCATAAGAGACGGTAGATTCCTTCAGCGCATTGACCATGAACTCTTCAAAGCACTTATAATGACGGCTCTGACCCTGCATGTCAGAGCTGGCATAGCCGATCAGATCGTTGACCACGCTGCGCTGGGTAACATACGCCTTGAAGCGGTGCGCATGGGTTGCGATATAGTTGGTCATGTAGCCGCCGTAGCTGCCGCCGGTCACACCGAGACGGTCGGAGTCGATCCAATCGCAGCGCCGGTGCGCCTCGTCCACGAACTGCAGCAGATCCATATAGGCCGCGCCGTCCTTGGAACGTTTGACGTTCTGATGCAGCGGGCCGTAGCTGCTGGAACCGCGCGGATTGCAGTACAGGACGGCAAAGCCCGCAGCGGCAAGGCACTGGAACTCCATCGTCAGGCCATAGGTATAGAAGGGGTGGGGCCCGCCATGGATATAGAGGATAGCGGGATACTTCCTGCCGGGCTCCCTGTTCGCCGGCGGCAGCACCCAGCCGTGAACAGAGCTCTCGCCGTCAATGGTATCGAAGAAGAAATCCTCCGCCGCAGCAAGAGACACGCTGCTGCAGAGCTCTTCTGCGGACTGGGCAGCCTTGCACAGCAGAGCATCGACGTTCGTGTCCAGCAGATAATACGCTTCCGGCAGATCCGTTTCGGATTTGTTGATGAGCATTTTTCCATTCTGGATGCGTCCAAGGCCGTGACAGACATGCCTGCCCGTCAGCACGGGAACCGCATGGCGGTCATCTCCCTCCAGCGCGACCTTGTAGACATTGCCCTGACCCTTCCAGCCACTGACGAAGTACACCCACTTGCCGTCCGGCGTGACCTGCACCTTATCCATACCCCAGCCACAGCCCGCATTGTAGGGGAACTGCACGCACTGGTAGCATTCGTCGCTCTTCTCAAACAGACAGCGCGGCTCTCCGCCCTCCACCGGAAACTGGTAGAACACAATATCCGGATAGCCAAGAGACGTATCCGCAAAGGGATTCATCACGCCCATGATGACGCTCTTGCCGTCAGGGGTGAAGACCGGACGGATGGGATTGGGGTAGGACACCATCCACAGATGCTCAGAAATCTGCTTCTTTTCACCCTTCAGGTTCACAATGAACAGATCATAGCCGATGGACTGTTCCTTCGGGCGGTTCTCGTTGCCGCAGTAGACAACATGCTGGCCGTCCGGCGACCAGTTGTGGTGCATCTCATCCCGCACGCCGTGGGTCAGCTGGGTGATCTCACCCGTCCCGGCGTCCAGCACAAACAGGTGGGTATGACCGTCAGGACGAATATAGCCTGCGCCGTCAAACTTGTAGCCGAAGTCCTCGATGACCACCGGCTCGTCGCTGCGGCGCTTTTCGGGCTTGGCCGCACTCTGCGTGGAAGCGAACAGCACATGCGTTCCGTCCGGCGACCACATGGGATCGATGATCGGCCCGAAAAAGCTGCCCAGCGGATCGATTTCCTGCGTTTCAAGGTCGTACCGGTACATCTGGCAGCCCTTTTCCGGCAGGGTGGACAGGAACAGCAGGTACCTGCCGTCATGGGAGAAGCGGGGCGTACCCTCACTTTTGCCGCCGAGGGTCACGGTACTCTTTTCTCCATCGGACAGTCTTTTGAGGATCACGCCGCCGGAGCAATTGGAAGCATAGGCCAGCAGACCGCGGCTTTCGCAGTAATCAGCGCCGGTAAATCGTTCCAGATCAATGCAGTCCTGAAAGGTTGGCAGACGCTTATTCATCACTGGCTTCCTCCTTCCTGAGGTATTGATCAAACCAGTCCACAAGCTCCTGCAGGTGGCGGATCTGGTTATGCAGCTTACCGGTACGGGTCAGGGCATGATTTTCCTCCGGGAACATCACCAGCCGCACAGGTACATCCGGGTGCCGCTCCTTCATGGCGATGAAGAACTGCTCGCCCTGCTCAAAGGAGCAGCGGTAATCCTTAAAGGCATGGAGAATGAGCACCGGGATATCAATGTTGTCAATATAAGTGATGGGATTGCCGCGGGCGCGATCCTCCAGATAGTCCAGCATGCGGAAGCGCGGCGGAATCTTCCCGGCGGAGATGAAGCCGATATCACCCGTGCCATAGGAGGTGGCAGGGTTGATCAGACTGCGCTGGGTGACTGCCGCAGCAAAATGCTTCGTACGCCCGATCAGCTTGTTGGTCATATAGCCGCCGTAGCTGCCGCCGGTCACACCGACACGCTTCTCGTCGATAAAGCCGCGGCTGATCGCATCCGCAAGCATGTCCTCCAGATCATTCATGGCCTCCGGCATCCAGCACACGCCGCCGGCACAGAAATCCTTGCCGTAACCAACGCTGCCCCGGGGATCGCCGTAGATGACCGCAAAGCCCCGTGCCGACAGCGCATGGAACTCGTGCCAGTACGCCGCCGAATACATGCAGGTCGGACCGCCGTGGACGTCCAGCACCGCCGGGTATTTGACGCCGTGCTCCTGCCCCACGGGATGCATCAGGAAATAGTGCAGCTCTGCCTTGCCATCACGGCTGCGGATCCAGTGCTCCTCCACTTCGCCCTGCGGGTACTCACGCAGCCACGCATTGTGATCAGTGAGCCGTTTTCCGCAGAAGTACATTTCCGGAGGCGTACGCAGATCGCCCATGGCATAGGCCATATCGCCCCTGCCATTGCGGCAGAAGTACTGGATATCCGTATCCCCGGGCAGCACCATTTCGACGCAGCCGGCTTCCTTCACCGGCACACGGCAGATGCTGCTGCGCGCGTGGCGGCCGGCAAGGAAATACAGCCACTCACCGTCTTCGGACAGGTACGCGTATGCATCGCCCTCTCCATTCTCCGTTCGGCTGGTGACCAGCAGATGCACGCCGTGGGTCACTGCTTCGTCATCAGCATTCAGGAGGGACTCTGCCTTCCTGTCTGCAAGGGAGATGCGGTACGGCGCGAGCACCGAGCCCTGATAAGCCATGGTGATGATCGCCTGGCCATCGGGGGTAAAGATCGGGCAGTGATCCTTCGCAATCGACAGCCCCTCGCTGATCTGTGTCATTTCGCCCGTTTCAAGATTCCACAGCTGCAGTTCCACCGCATAGCCATACGCATTGTGGTAGGGATAGCCATAGAAGGCCACGCTGCTGCCGTCAGGCGAGAAGGCCGGATAAATGGAAGCCATACCCGTAGGCAGAATATGGCCCTCGCCGGTCGCAAGGTCGATCACGCCGATGTGCTCATACTCCCCCTTGCGCATGCCGTACCACTCGTCCATCTTGTAGACCAGCTCGGTCACGTAGTAGGGGCGCAGGTCGATTTCTTCCTCCCACGCTTGCTTTTCCTCTGCGGACATCTCCGTGAAAGCAATCGCTCCCTCGACCTCCTCCGGCCAGAGGAGCGCCTCGAATACCAGCTTTGTGCCATCCGCAGACAGACGGTAGCGCTGCACGCCGTGACGCAGGGTTGTCAGCTGGCGGGATTCCCCCGTGGTCAGGTCATGCAGCCACACCTGATCCTCACCGGACTGTCCGCTGATCCATGTCATACGGTTTCCGTCCGGGAGAAAATACGGCATGCGTGCATCCTCTGCCAGAACCGTGTCTGCATCGGAAGACAGGTCATACAGCCGAAGCTGCGGAATGAACAGCCCGCTTTCCTCATCGGCCTCCTTGACCACATAGGCGATCCTGGCGCCGTCTGGCGACAGCATGGGCCACGATACATACCGGAAGCACTTAAGCGTGTCCGGCATAAATTCCTTTGTCATATCAGGCGTCCCCCTTGTTCCTCAGGCTCCACTCGTAGGACGTGACCATCGCGCCCGTATCGGCCTCAGGGATCGTCTTTTCCCGAACAGTAAACAGGCCGTCAAAGCTGTCCTCCATGGGCACGATATGTTCGCCCGTGCGCATGGCCTCCCATTCAGCCGTCACGTCAAGACCGCTGTACTCCTTTACCAGAGACAGGAACAGCTCGTTGCCCAGCTCACCCCCTGCACGGTCGATCTCCAGCACCCGCAGCACCACATCGTCGATGGAACGCCGTCCGCCAGTAGCTCTGCGCATCATTACATCCACGTTGCCAAGGAAAATGAAGCCGCGTCCGTATGCGATGCGCTGCGCCCGGCGATCCTGCCAGCAGATTTTTGCCGCCGCTTCGTTCTCCATGTGCCGGGTGGGGTTTGTGTAGTAGTTATCCGTGCGCTGCTGCAGCTCGCGCAGGGCAGCTGCCGGAGTCATCAGCCCCGCGCGCAGGGGCAGCATCAGACTGTAGAACTCTGCCGTACCCTCGGCATACCAGGTGGTACGTCCGTAGGGAGCGTCATTCAGGCGGGGCCAATTGTGCACCATCTCATGGGCCAGCAGCGTCTGCTTGGCCTCCACCGACACCGGCTGATGATCATTCCAGCCAAACATGTAGGAACGGTGCAGCGCCGTACCGCCGCTGGTCAGGAAGGGGTCCTTGCGCACAAAGATGCGATAGGTCGGATCAGTATCAGAAAAGAACCGCTGCATCACCGCAAACAGCGAACGGGTGTAGGCCGCGATGCCCGGCATATCAAAGTAGGGTTCCGTCAGCCAGTAGAAGCCGAATTCCCCCTCCGTCAGGCATTTCACACGGCCAAAGGCGAAGTAGCTGTTGCGCAGCGTATCCAGCGCACCGGTGTAGCTCACGTCGCCCTCGCCAAAGGGGCACACACCGATGCTGCCCTCCGGCATCTCCGACATGTCCCACCGCAGGGAGATATCACCCGCGCAGCCCTCGAATGCCGCAAGGAAGGAGATACCAGCGCTGTTCGCGCCGCCTTCCTCCGCACGCAGATCAAAATAGGGGCCGCAGATGGCCTCCGGCTCCAGCACGCGCGGACGCACCGTATATTCCACCTTCACTGCACCGGATACAGCCCGCTGTGCCGTAAAATGCCGCAGCTCATATGGATAAGGCGCGCTGTCCGCAGCCGACAGAGGGACGTCGCCCGCCGCGTCCGCTGCGCGCAGATTTTCCGGCTCGCAGCCGGGGATGGATACCGTACGCAGCTGAAAACGGCACAGTTCCTCCCCTGCCCCGATCTCCAGCGCATCAAAAGCATATTTCACATCCATGGAAGCAACTGCGTCCGCATGCCAGACGGGCCGCAGAGTAATCTCACAGCGCATCGGAACGCCCCCTTTCATCAGGCCTGCTTTACAGCCTCCAGATACACCAGCTTCGCGCTGGCCACGTCCTCAACCGCAAGACCCAACGCATCGAAGATGGTGATGTCCTCCTCGCACACGCGGCCTTCCGCCTTGCCCAGCAGCAGCTCGCCCACGGAGCCGAGGATGTGATTCTCGCCAATCAGGCCCTCCTGCAGAGGCACAAGGTACTCGCCGCTCTCCTTGCGGGTGGACTCCGTGAAATCGGAGTACAGGCGGCCGGCAGCCACGAGATCGGAGGCTACCTCGCGGGTTGCCGGAGTAAAGGTACCCACAGCGTTGATATGCGCTCCGGGCTTCACCATATCGCGGGTCAGGTAAGGCTCCTTCGCCGGACACAGCGTGCAGATGATATCCGCTTCCGCCACGCATTCCGCGGCGTTTTCCGCAACAGTCACAGGAATGCCGTACAGCCTCTCAGCCTCAGCGGCGAATTTCTCTGCTGCAGTACGGTTCAGATCATACACGGTGATCGCCGTGATATCCCGCACCAGACGGATAGCCGCCAGATGAGAACGCGCCTGTGCGCCCGCACCGACCAACGCAAGGGTATGGGCGTCCCTGCGGGCCAGCAGATCTGTAGCGACAGCGCTGGCACAGCCGGTGCGGATCTCGGTGATCGTGCCAGCCTCCACCAGCGCAGCAACCGTGCTGTGCTCCGATTCATAAAGAATCACATAGCCGATATGAGACGGATATTCCGTGCCCATATTGGGGGCATAGGCAGAAATCACCTTCGCGCCGTAAAAATCGCCCACATAGGCGGGCATAAAGCCGAACTTCGCCGTATTGGGCATGATGTGGATGGAACGCAGAGGCATGGCATACCTGCCCTGCTCCAGGTCCATGAACGCGTCCTTCATGGCCGCAATGCACTTTTCAGGCGTCAGCAAACTGCGCACCTGTTCCTTTTCGATGATGATCATGATGAACGCTCCTTTGATATTGATTTCTTCTGCGCAATCCCTTATAATGGCACAAGGAACATTGCAAGGAGAAGCATGCATGAAAAAGGCTGAACTCTTCCCCGTACTGGACACGGTGGCCAAGGGGATCGCGGATACCTTCGGTGCAAACTGTGAAACGCTGATTCACGATCTGGACACGCTGAAGCATCCGATTCTCGCCATCTACAACGGCCATGTAACCGGCCGCAGCGTCGGCTCCACCACCAGCATCAGCGACGGCGCACCCTCCTCCTACGACCTTGACCTGCAAAGGCTCCAAAGCCCGCATGTCAACATGCTCGCCGCCGGGGAGAACAAGCATCTCAAATCCACCACCATCCCCTTCTTCGCCGAGGACGGCGTGCTGGGGCTGGGCATCAATTTTGATTACACCGCCTTCGAACAGGCAGAGCAGGCCATCAAGTCCCTCACGGCGATCAACGGCTTCCTGTACGAGGATCTCCGCCTCAGCCAGACGCCCCACATCGACTCCCTGTTTCAGGAAGCCATGCAGGGCTTCGACAAGCCCGCCGCCGCCCTTACCAGAGACGAGCGCCTGACCCTCATGACCCGTCTGACCTCAAACCATTTTTTCGAGCAACACAAGGCTGTCCCCTATCTGGCTGAGCGTCTCGGCATATCCCGCCACACGGTTTACAAAAACCTCAAGGAACTCCGATGACGGCAGGGGCTCTGCCCCTGCACAGTCTATCAAAAAAGCTCTCTGGGAGGTGTCGGAGGGCCCGCAGGCCCTCTGACTGCGATCGTATCCGGGGGCTTTGCCGCCGGGGCGGGGCGTTTTCGGCTTTAAGCCGAAAACATTCCTTACACGGAGGACCGGCCGGGAGGGCCTTTGGGCCCGACCAGTGACGGAGTGCAACCTCTCGACAAAGTGCCTAAAGCACTTTGTCGACACGTTGTGCAAGGGCTCTGCCCCTGCACAACGCCAGAGGGACAAAGCCCCTCTGGGCTCCCATTGCCGCGCCTGCGGCGCGGTGGCGGTGTGACCCAGAGCTTGCAGCGTTTTATTCGAGCGCTGCTCTGTCCAGTACAGCTTCCAGATATGCCAGCGAACGCAGCAGTTCCTGCCGCGGTACAGCCAGCGAATAGCGCATGCAGGTGTCGCGGCCATAGTATTCGTCGCCTGCATCGCCCGCAAAGCAGCCCTCACGGATCAGGCGGCGCTGCAGCTCCTCGCCAGACATGCCGGTCCGGCCATAGTCAATCCATACCACATAGGTGCCTTCCGGTTCCGTTACGACGGCTTCCGGGAGGCACTTTTTGATGAATCCGGCAAGAATGCGATAGTTTTCCCATACATAGGCACAAAGCTCGTCCAGCCAGGCCTTGCCTTCCGGCGTGTAGGCAGCAGTCAGTGCCGCGCAGTGCATCGGGTCAATGCTGCCGTAATGATCGGCGTTGCGCTGGGTGACATAGCGTTCCCGCAGCGCATCATTTTCGATGATGACATTGGCATGATTCACGCCGGTCAGGCTGAAGGCCTTACCAAGGGAGGTGCAGGTGATGGCCAGCGCAGCCTTTCCAGCCACAGCGGCATAGGGCGTGACCTGCCCTCCGTCAAAGACGATCTCCGCAAAGATTTCGTCAGAGAACACCGCTGTACCATACTTCTGCGACAGTCCGGCGATTCTCTCCAGCTCCTCCCGGCGGTAGATATGGCCGGTGGGATTGTTGGGGTTGCACAGCACCAGCAGCCTGTTCTCCGGCGCCGACATCGCCTGTTCAAGCGCTGTCCAATCCATTTGATAGCAGCCGTTCATTTCCGTCAGCGGAACGTGCACGGTGCCGCGTCCAAGGCGGGTCGCCGCCTGCTCGTAGCGGTTGTAACCGGGGGTGAGGATGATGATGCTGTCCCCTGGAACACTCAGCAGCCGGATGGCCGTCGCCAGCGCAAAGATGGTCCCATGGGTCGCCACAACCCATTCCGGATCAATCTCATATCCACGGACATGCTTCATCCACCACTGCACGCGCTCAAGGTACTTTCCACGGGGCAGCATATACCCGAAGCTTCCGTGCGCCGCTGCCTCTGCAATTCCTCTGCGCAGCGCCGGGCAAGTCGGGAACTCGAATTCCGCGCCCGCATAGGACAGAAGACCTGCTGCGCGGGTCTCATCCGGCGTGAAAACATCCTTGAGCCAGCATGCGCCTTCCATGCGTTCGACACGCTGATCGAATGAGGAGTTCATCTGCATACGCTTCACCTCCCTCACAGCCGGTGGCAGGCTACGAAATGGTCGGCGCCCACTGCCTTCATGTCCGGCGTAACCGTGCGGCATTCCTCCGTGGCATAGGGACATCGGTTGGCAAAGCGGCAGCCCGGCTTGCAGTTGATGGGGCTGGTTACCTCCCCCACCATCGCCTGATAGGTCTTACTCTTTTCAAAGTCGGGATCGGCCACGGGAACCGCGCCCAGCAGGCCCTGCGTGTAAGGATGCGCCGGATGCACGTATACCTCTGAGGCTTTGCCGATCTCCACGATCTTGCCAAGGTACATCACTGCCACACGCTGGGAAATGTAGCGTACAACGGACAAATCATGAGCGATGAACAGATATGTCAGGTTCATCAGTTCACGCAGATCCATGAGCATGTTGATGATCTGGGCCTGCACAGACACGTCCAGCGCGGAAATGGCTTCATCGCACACGACAAATTCCGGATTCACAGCCAATGCGCGGGCAATACCGGCACGCTGGCGCTGACCGCCGGAGAACTCATGCGGGAAGCGGTTCGCATGCTCTCTGGACAGGCCAACCCGCTCCAGCAGCTCGTAGGTCATGGCGGTGCGTTCCATGCGGTTCGCGCCGATCTTGTTGATTTCCAGGCCCTCCGATACGATCTCTCCGATGGTCATGAAGGGATTCAGGGAGGCATAGGGATCCTGATAAATCATCTGCATGTGCGTGCACAGCTCCCGCTGGCGGCGGCCAGAGACCTTCGTGATGTCCTCGCCGCGATAGATGATCCTGCCGCCGTCGGGCTTGTACAGCTTGAGCAGCGTGCGTCCCACGGTGGTCTTTCCGCAGCCGGATTCACCCACCAGCCCCAGCGTCTCGCCCGGACGGATGGCAAAGGATACGTCGTCCACCGCGTGGAGGGTACGGCCCTTGCCCAGAGGAAAGTACTTCTTCAGGCCTTCGACTTCAAGGAGATATTCCTGCTGCATCATGCGTCCTCCTTTCCGGGGATCAGCTCGCTGTCCCGGCCGATGGGCGGCTTCACAGCCGTTTTGCACCGGGGATCCAGCAGCCAGCAGCGTACCCGGTGCCCCGGCGCAACCTCCGTTTCCGGCGGCACACGGTTGACGCAAACGTTCATGCAGTGCTCACAGCGTGAGGCAAAGCCGCAGCCCCTGGGCGGGTCGAACAGGTCAGGAGGCGTGCCGGGAATGGACATCAGCCGTTCCGGGACGTCTCCCTTCAGGCTCGGCATGGAGCCCAGCAGTCCCCACGTATAGGGATGCTTCGGACGGTAGAAAACGTCCTGCGCCGTCCCGCTCTCGATGATCTGACCGGCGTACATCACCGCCAGGCGGTCTGCCATGCGGGCCACCACGCCCATGTTATGGGTAATGAAGATGATGGACGTATTCATTTCCTTCTTGAGCTTGTTCATGACCTCCAGAATCTGGGCCTGAATGGTCACATCAAGGGCTGTGGTCGGCTCGTCAGCGATCAGGATGGACGGCTCGCAGCTCATTGCCATGGCGATCATCACACGCTGGCGCTGACCGCCCGAAAGGGTGTGGGGAAAGCGGCTGTAGATCGTTTCAGGATTGGGCAGGCCCACCATCGTCAGCATGCGGAGGATAATCTTCTTTGCCTCCGCGTCAGAAATATCGCGGTGAGCGCGGAGCATTTCCTTCATCTGCTTGCCGATTCTGGTGGTGGGGTTCAGGGACGTCATCGCGTCCTGAAAGATCATGGAAAATTCCTTGCCGCGATACTTACGCATACCCTTGTCATCCAGCTTTGCAAGGTCAACGCCGTCATAGACGATGCTGCCCTGCTTGATGACGGCAGGAGGCTCAGGGTTAAGGCGCATGACGGTCTGCACAGTGACAGACTTGCCGCAGCCGCTCTCGCCCACAAGGCCGAGGGTCTCGCCGCGGTCGAGATAAAAGTCCACGCCGCGCACCGCCTTCACTTCGCCCACCACGTTGCGGAAGGAAACATGCAGATTTTTCACTTCAAGCAGATGCTCACTCATTCGCTGCAGCCTCCTTCTTCGTGTTGCGGATCGTCAGGCGACGGGTTTTGCGGTACATACGGGCCAAATAATCCTCGTCGCGGAGCTTGGGATCCAGCGCATCGCGCAGCGCGTTGCCGAACAGGAACAGCGCAAACACGATCAGGCAGATGATCAGCGACGGGAAGAAGAACAGATAAAACTGGGTCAGGAATACCTGCATGCCGTCGCTGGACAATTGACCAAGGGACGTCATGGGCGGGCTGATGCCAAGGCCGATATAGCTCATGCCGGCCTCGGCAAAGATGGCGCCGGGGATTGCTGAACACAGGCCCACGGCCATATTGCCCAGAATGTTGGGCAGGATGTGACGCACGATGATGCGGCCCGGACGAGCGCCGAGGGTGGTGGCCGCCAGCACAAATTCACGGTTCCTGAACTGCAGGATGCGGCCGCGGAAGCTGCGCGCAGAGCCCATCCAGCCCGACAGCGCCAGCGCGATGATCAGCGACGTGGGACTGCCGCCCAGCACCACGAGGATCAGGATCATGTAGATCATCGAGGGGATGCACAGCATGATGTCCACCACCCGCATGATGATCATATCAACCTTGCCGCCGAACCAGCCGGAAACCGCACCGATCACCATACCCAGCACAAAGGGCAGAAACGCGCCCACTACGCCGATGATCAGCGACGTACGCGTACCCATGAACACACGGGTGAACATGTCACGGCCGACCTTGTCCGTGCCGAAGGGATGCTCCCAGCTGGGAGGCTTACGGGCAGACATGAGGCTGGTCGCATCATACTCGTAGGGCGAAAGGATGGGCACAAGGATTGCCATCAGTACAATCACCGTCAGCAGCAGGATCGAAAATACCGCAACCTTGTTCTTCATCAGCCTTCTGCCGACCTCCGGCCAGTAGCGCATGGAGGGGCGGATGCTGTCCACAATCGCGCTCCTGTCGGGCACAGGGGCAAAATCATCGTCGGTCAATCCGTCGTCAAACGGATGGCCGGTGAGCTTGATTTCTTCCATAAGCACCCTCCTTTATACAATGCGCACGCGCGGATCGATCAGGCCGTAGAGCAGATCGACAACGAAATTGGCAAACACCACAATCGCCGCCTGGAACACCACCAGGCCCATGGTCATCGTGTAATCAAGACCTGTGATGGACGTGACGAAATACGCGCCAAGACCAGGAATGGAAAACACCTTCTCGATGATGTAGGAACCCATCAGGAGGCTGGCGATCTCCATGCCAAGGCCGGTGATCATGGGCAATATGGCATTGCGGATCTGGTGGAACACCACAATGCGCACATTGCTGATGCCCTTCGACTTGGCGGTTTTCAGATAATCCTGACGGCCGACCTCCAGCATCAGCGTACGCATGGAGCGGCAGTGGCCCGCAATGATGCCGAGGCTCAGGATAATCGTAGGCAGGATCGTATGCCGGAAGCTGAGCCACTGGCTGACCGGGAACCACTTCAGGTACACGCCGAATACCAGCTGCATCACTGCCGCCAGCACGAAGGACGGAATGGACGTGGAAACGACCGAGCCGATCTGGCAGCCGTAGTCAAACGCGCCGCCCCGCCGTACAGCCGACACGATGCCCAGCGCCATACCGATGGGCATGCCCAGCAGCAGCGCCTGAATACCCAGCTGCGCCGTGATGGGGAAATACTGCACAATCACATCGTTGACGCTGCGGCCCACGTGAGTCAGAGAATAGCCGAAATCCAGCCGGAGCAGGCTCTGAAGGTAGGACACATACTGCTCCCACAGGGGCTTGTCCAGCCCGTAGAAGGCCATCATCTTTTCAGCGTTCTTCATGTCCAGCGGATTCTGCAGGATAAAGGGATTGCCCGGCAGCAGCCGCAGGAGGAAAAAGCAGACCGTCGCCACCGCCCAGATCGTCAGGATCGAAATCAGCAGACGCTTGAGGATGTATTTCGTCATGGGAAACCTCCACGGAATAAGCGAAAGCAGCAGAGGCGGATTGCCTCCAGCCTCTGCTGCATCCTTTGATATTGAGGGGAAATTACTTGGTCACGGTGGTGTGGTTGAACATGTAGCCTTCCTGATTGCCCACAGAGACGAAGCCCTGCACGTAATCCTGCACCGCATAGTAGCCGCCCTGCAGCAGGATCGGGACGAAGATGTGCTCCTCAATCATGATCTGCTCCGCCTGCGCGATCAGCGCCTGACGCTTGGCGGTATCAAACTCAAACATGGCCTGCTCAACCAGCGCGTCGAATTCCGCATTGGAATAGACGGAGCCGAAGGGAGCGCCGGACTGCATGGCGTCGGAAATCGCGCCGCCAGTCTTCCACTGCTCCAGGAAGGAACGGGGCGTGGCGCTGGAGGAGGACACAGACTGGAAATAGATATCGTAGTTCAGGAACACCATGGACATGACAGCGTCCTGCACGGGCTTCATTTCGATCTCGATGCATTCCAGGCCCAGAATGGACTTCCATTCAGACTGCAGGGTCTCGGCCATCAGACGGAACGCACCATTCTCAAAGCACAGGTACTTAATGGTGGGCAGATCCTTCACGGAAGCATAGCCCAGCTCCTCAAGAGCCTTGGCGAGGTAAGCCTTGGCAGCCTCGGCGTCGCCGGTGATGGGCGCTGCGTAGTCAGCCGTCAGGGGATAATCCTCAACGAACCTGGAGCCGTCCGTATTGCCTTCCGCCATGGGCGTGACCAGACGGTTCACGGGCAGACCGGAGGGATTGATGACCATCACCAGCAGCTCGCGGTTGATGGCATAGGACAGCGCCTTGCGGAAGTTCTCGTTGGACAGCACCTTGGTGACCTCAGCGTCACGGGGCAGGAAGGTGCCCTGAGCCGCGTCGAACATCATGCCGGTGGTGTTGAACTCCAGGCCCTGCATCGCGTCAGAAACATACTGCTTGGCCTGATTGGGGATCATCTGCTGGGTCTCTTCGCTGATGAAGGTCAGCACATCAGCCTCACCGGAGGTGAACATGCTGTAACGGCCAGACTCATCCACGCTGTGGATCAGGCGCAGCTCAGCCAGCGGGAAGGAAGCAGCGGCGTCCACATAGGAGGGATTCTTCTTGAAGGTCATGTAGGAGCCATAGACCCACTCGGTCAGCACATAGGGGCCGGAGTACATCAGGTCGGCAGGGGTGCCGCCCAGCTGCTCGCCCTTGGCCTCGACGAAGGCCTGCTGCAGGGGATAGATTTCCAGCTCGGGAGAGAAGTCCGCCGTCAGCATCTCCAGCTCCACCACGAGCGTCTTTTCATCCTTGGCGTAGATGCCCACATCTGCAGCGGTGCACTCACCGTTCATGTACTTTGTGCCATTCTTGTAGTAGGCAGCAGAGGTACCGTCCATGGTAGCGATCATATAGTAGGCGAAGTCCGCCGCCACGATGGGGGTGCCGTCGGAGTACACGGCATCCTTCAGGGTGTAGGTATAGGTCAGCTTGTCCTCGCTCACGTCGCACTTGGCGGCCAGCTCGGGATACACGTTGCCGTTATAAGGGCGGTACAGCATGGCAGAGGTCAGGTAGAACACAGCAGAGTCCAGGTTGGAGCTGGCCTGCACCATGTTCAGTGTATTGGGCTCAGTCGCCACAAAGGTCAGAGAGCCTTCGCCCTCTACGGGATAGGCCGCGGTCTCTGCCAGGGCCACAGTGCTCAGCAGCATGGCCAGCGCCAGCAGGATCGCCACGATGCGCTTCTTCATACAGGTATCCTCCTTAAGGGTGTGATGTTTTCAACGGTAGCAGCAATGCCATTTTTACTATACCCGACAGGTGTCAAAATGTCAAGGTGAACGCCTGCCAACATCCGCCAAAAAGCAAGGAAATCTCTGTTTTTATTTTGTATCGTCCCGTCTTCAGGGGTGACAGTTTGTTGATCTTAGCCGCTTTTGCTGTTGACAAGACCCGTCCGTCGATTTATGATGTAGAAAAACGAAATGCACAGGAGGCCCGCCATGAACGCATATGCCATTCGCGGCCGCATCATCGATGCTGTATCGCCCTCGCCCATCGAGGACGGACTTGTTGTGATCGAAGGAACCCGTCTGAGCTACGTCGGCTCCTATGATCCGGCGAAAATTCCCGACCAGGCTCAGGTGCTGTCCGTTCCAGACGGCACCATCCTGCCCGGCTTTATCGACTGCCACGCCCATCTGACCGGTCATCAGGACGCAGGATCCTTCTGCGGCGGCAAGCTCTTCGGTGATCAGCTGCTGGGCGGCGCATACCAGTGCGGATTGCTGCTGGACGCAGGCTTTACCGGCATCCGTGACATGAGCCGCGCAGGCTGCTTTCTCTCCCGCGCGGTGGAACGCGGCGTGCTGCGCGGCCCAAAGATCATGCCCGGCGGCCGGGTACTGGGCATCACCTCCGGCCACTCTGACTTTGATGTGAGCAAGTCCAAAGAGGAGTTCAACCGCGACGATTCCACCACTTATCTTATCGATGGTCCCGAGGACTGCCTGCGCGGCGTGCGCGAGCAGTTCCGAACGGGCGCAAAGTTCATCAAGATCTGCGCCACCGGCGGCGTATCCTCCCCCACCGACCGCGTAGACGACGTGGCCTTCTCCGACGAGGAGCTGCGTGTGATTGTGGAGGAAGCCAAGCGCCATCACACCTACGTCTGCGCCCACTGTACCGGCTACGAGGGCGCCTATGCAGCCCTGAAGGCAGGCGTCAGCTGCATCGAGCACGGCGTGATGCTGACGCAGCGCGAAATCGACCTGATGGCCAAAATGGACGCAACGCTGGTCACGACCCTTGCAGTGTCCCTTGGCGTGGCCAATATCCCGGGCCTGCCCGACTGGATGGCCAGGAAAGCCCGCGACTGCGCCGAAGCCAACAAGGAGACCATCCGAATGGCCCGCGAAGCCGGCATCCGCATCGCCTTCGGCTCGGATTACAGCAACTCCCGCAACTCTCCCTATCTGGAGCTGGGCAGCGAGTTTGTCGCCATGACCCGCGCCGGCATGACTCCCATGGAAGCCATCCGCGCAGGTACAATCAACGCTGCGCACCTGATGCTGGCCGGCCACGAGACCGGCTCCCTCGAAGCCGGCAAGCTGGCGGATGTGGTGCTTGTGGACGGCAACCCGCTGGAGGACATCCGTGTTCTCGCCCACGCAGACCATGTCAAGGCCGTTTTCCTCAACGGCAAGCTCGAAAAGAACCTTTGCTGACCCCTGCCGCGCTCTCCATCAATCCCGAAACACCCCCACGCACTTCCAGAAACGGAGCACCACCCATGAAAGCAGCTCTCAAGTCTCTTCCCATCATCCTTTTCGGCAATTTCCTGATGCAGCTGGGCATCGTGCTGTTCATCCTGCCCTCCGGCCTGATCACCGGCGGTACGACTGGCATTGCCCTCGCGCTGAAGCATTTTCTTGATCTCCCGATTTCCGTGTTCGTTGCCGTATTCAACGCGGCAATGTACCTGCTGGGGCTGTTCCTGCTGGGCAAGCCCTTTGCAATGACGACACTGGTCAGCACCATCGCTTCTCCCGTCTTCCTCGCACTGCTGCAGGAGATCGTGGGGGATTTTGTCCTGACGGATGATCTGATGATCTGCACGCTCTTCGGCGGCTTCTGCATCGGCGCTTCCATCGCGATGATCGTCAAGCTCGGCGCCAGCACGGGCGGCATGGACATTCCGCCGCTGCTGCTGCAGAAATTCCTCGGCATTCCCGTTTCAAAAAGCCTGTATGTCTTCGATACCTTCATCCTGCTGCTGCAGGCTGTCTTCACCGACCGGGAACGGCTGCTCTACGGCATCCTGCTGACGGTGGTGTACACAATGGTGCTTGACAAGGTGATGGCCCTGGGTGACCAGCGCTTCCAGCTGGAGATCGTCAGCGAGAAGGCCGACGAGATCCGTCAGGCGATTCTGACCGATGTGGATCGCGGCGTGACCATGCTCCACGCCCAGACCGGCTATCGCCGCCAGGAGACGGACATGCTCATCTGCGTCATCTCCCCCCGCGAGCGTCACCGCACTGAGCAGCTGATCCGAAAGATCGATCCCCACGCCTTCATGATTCTCTCGCAGGTCACGCGCGTCAGCGGCCGCGGCTTCTCCGAAAGCAAGCGCCACCTGCCCCCGGTGGAATGAAGCCGGGCGGTGACCAGACCTGAACAGAGCGTTCCGGGCAGCCGGAGCGCTTTTTTTCAGGCTGCCGCCGGATGTTCATACCCGTTGCTTGTCAGACAGACGCCGGTGTATTATCATGTTCCTGCAAAAACATTCAGAATGCTTACCATGCTGCACGAGAATCTGAAGAAAGCACGTATCAACAGGGACATGCCGCAGGAACAGCTGACCGTCCTGCTGAACGTTGTCCGCCAGACCGTATCCCCATGTGCTGCCGGATGAACCGCAGCCGCAGGAGCCCGCAGCACTGAGCGACGTAGCCCGACAGCTGGCGCAGCGCAATGAACAGACCGTGCCGAAAGCACAGCGCAGCAAGGATCTTTTTACATAGGCTGGAAATATCGCCATTGCGCTTGTGGTCCTCCTTGCGCTGGCCGCGATCTATCCCCATTGGACTGAGACGTTTCATAACTTCGGGCAAAACCTGTATCACCTGCTGACCCCCTGAACAAGCCATGCGGTCCTCACGCCGCCCCACACCGGAGGAGCGGCGTGTTTTGTATACATCTGTTATGCCGTAAAAACCACTTTACAAATACCCACCAGTACAGTAATATATAAGCAAATGTTTGTTTAGAAATAAACAAGCGAATCATGAAAGGAGCGTATCAAGAACATGAAGCGCATCATTTCTCTGCTGCTGTGCGTGAGCATGCTCGCGACGATGCTGGTTGTTCCGGCCTTCGCCGCAGCCTACACCCCCGGCGTCTACACCGGCGAGGGCACCGGTATGAACGCCGAGACCCCCATCGTGGTGGAGGTCACCTTCTCCGAGACCGCCATCACCGACGTGAAGGTCATCTCCCATGCGGAAACTGCCGGTCTGTCTGACCCCGCCTTCGCCGCCATCCCCGGCGCGATCGTGGAAAAGCAGTCCCTGGCCATCGACGCGATGGCCGGCGCGACCCTGACCTCCAAGGGCATTCTGGCTGCTGTCGAGGCCGCTGCTGTGCAGGCCGGCGCTGACGTGGCTGCCCTGAAGGCCGTCGCCGCTGACAGTGAGACCGCCGCCAAGGCCGAGACCGAGCAGACCGCTGACGTGGTCGTGGTAGGCGCGGGCGTTGCCGGTTTGACTGCTGCACTGGCCGCCAAGGAAGCCGGCGCTGACGTCATCGTCATCGAGAAGATGGCCGTAGCGGGCGGTACCACCCTCCTGGCCGGCGGTATTCTGGTGAGCGTTGATTCCGAGCTGTTCGCTGAGAACCGTCTGGAGACCGACAACCTCGAGTCCGTACTGGCCTACTGGAAGGCCCGTCAGTCCAAGAGCGGCGTGGAGAGCGGCTATCCCGATTATGACCGTCTGACCAGCGTGCTGGCCGACACCGGCGAGACCGTTGACTGGCTGGTTGCCAATGACGTACAGTTCTCTGCCGAGCCCTATGCGGCTTCCACCGCCTATCCCATGGCGCTGGCAAACGGCGGCGGCGCGGGTCTGATCGCCATGCTGCAGGCCTCCGTGGAGAGCCGCGGCGTGAAGCTGATCACCGGCTGCAAGGCTACCTCCCTGATCACCGATGAAACCGGCGCCGTCGTGGGTGTGAAGGCCGAAACCGCCGATGAGAATATCACCTTCCATGCCAAGTCCGTCGTGATGGCGACCGGCGGCATCTCCCAGAATCAGGAGCTGGTCGAGAAGTACAGCCCCAAGCTGGCCCGCGCGGGTCTGGTGCCCACCAGCTCCGTCAGCCACACCGGCGAAGGCTTCCTCATGGCCCTTGAGGCCGGCGCAGGCACCTTCGACGTGTTCGCGACTCCCCTGTTCAACATCGTTGTTGATCCTGCGCTGGAGGGCGGCGCCGGTCTGACCATCTACAGCCAGCTGGGCGTGAACGCCAACGGCGTGCGCTTCGCCAACGAAGCTGCCGCGGCAGGCTGGGACGTTATGGATCACACCGCCTCCGACATGATTCAGGACGGCAACGCTCCCTTCTGGTACATCTATGACTCTGCCAATGCCGACGTCGCCGCGATCCTTGAAAACGGCGCTGCCGCCGGCGTGGTCGCCAAGGGCGAAACCATCGAGGAGCTGGCCCTGAACATGCATGTCTACACCGCCAACCTGAAGGCCTCCTACGACGCGTACAGCGCCGCCGTGGCCGCCGGTGCGGACGAGCAGTTCGGCAAGCCCGCCATGTTCCTGCAGCCCATTGCACAGGCTCCCTTCTACGCCGTGAAGGTCTATCCCACCACCTTCGGCTCTGCCGGCGGCGTGACCACCACTGAGGATGGCCGCGTGACCCGTCAGGACGGCACCGTGATCCCCGGCCTGTATGCTGCAGGCGAAATGAGCAACCGCTACTTCTACAACGAGAACTACGTTCTGGCTGCTTCCCTGGGCCTGTACACCACCATGGGCCGCCGCGCCGGTACCGCCGCCGCACAGGACGCTGCCGCGAAGTAATCTTCCCCGGATGACGCCGGATCAAGGCGTGATATCCGCCCCGCACCTGTCTGTCAGGCGCGGGGCTTTTCCTTTGCATCAGAAGCATAAGACGTATTATATTGTCACTAATACAAATTTGTCATATTGATCGTTTAGATGTTGCAATTGTGCGGTTTATAGGTTATACTGTTTTCGCAGACGATAATACGTCTTAATATAAACGGAGGTGTTTCCATGCAGACGCATATTTTCTCCACCGCCGCGCAGGTCGGTCAGGCGACCGCCATGCTCATCGCCGCGCAGCTGCTGCGCAAGCCGGACAGTGTCCTGGGTCTTGCCACCGGTTCCTCTCCCATCCCCACCTACGAGACGCTGGTAGGCATGTACCGCACGGGGCTGCTTGACTTCTCGAAGGCAACCAGCTTCAATCTGGATGAATACGTCGGCATCGATCCCCATCACCCCTGCAGCTACCATGCCTTCATGCAGGAGCACCTCTTCAGCCATATCAACATCAAGCCCGAAAACGTCCACATCCCCGACGGCAACGCCGAAGACCTGACCGCTGCCGCAAAGAAGTACGATGCATCCATCCTGGCCTCCGGCGGTATTGATCTGCAGCTGCTGGGCATTGGCCGCAACGGTCACATCGGCTTCAACGAGCCCGGCGATCATTTCGTTTACGGCTGTCACAAGGTTTCTCTGTCCGAAAGCACCATCGAAGCCAACAAGCGCTTCTTTGATTCTGTTGATGCAGTGCCGCGTCATGCCGTCAGCCTCGGCATTGGCAGCATCATGCAGGCCCGTCAGGTGCTGCTCATCGCCACCGGCGAGGACAAGGCAGAGGCTGTCCGCCGTGCGCTGGAAGAGGACGTTTCGCCCCAGTGGCAGGCTTCCATCCTGCGCACCCACCCCGATGTGGTGTTTCTGCTGGACGAGGCCGCCGCGTCCCAGCTCAAGCACCGGTAATCTGCTACCCCCCGGCAGGATGCACCAGCGTCCTGCCGTTTTTACGTCCCTGAAAGCATGAAAAGTCGGGCATGTGCCGCCAATGCATGCTATACTGGCATCACATCAGCAGCAAGGAGGCAGCATCCATGCAGTCATGGCTTGATACCATTCAGGCAGCCATCGCATACATCGAGGAGAACCTGACCGAGGAGCTGGACGTCCATGCCGTCGCAGCGCGCGCGTACGTCTCGGCGTTCCACTTCCAGCGTATCTTTTCCGGGCTGTGCGGCATGCCGCTGGGCGAGTACATCCGCCGCCGCAGACTGACCCTCGCAGCCCACGACCTCACACAAGGCATGAAGGTCATCGACGCGGCCGTCAAGTACGGCTATGACTGCCCTGACAGCTTCGCCCGCGCGTTCCGCCGCTTCCATGGCGTACTGCCTTCTCAGGCCGGACAGCCGGGGGTAGTGCTGCAATCCTTCTCGCCGATGAACATCAATCTGAAACCGGAGGGTGGAAGCATGCTGGAATACAAGATCGTTGAAAAACCCCCGTTCACCGTCGTGGGCTACACACGCAAGTTTTCAACCGACACAAGCTATCAGGAGATCCCCCGCTACTGGCAAGAGGTCATGGAAATGCAGAGCAGGATCACCGGTGCATTCGGCGTCTGCTTCGACTCCGACGGCAAGCACTTTGACTACCTGATCGCGGATATGTACGTCCCATGGGAGGAGATTCCTGCCGACTGTGTAACCCGTGTCATCCCCGGCAGCACATGGGCCGTGTTTCCCTGCCGCGGCGCGCTCCCCGATGCACTGCAGAGCGTCAACACCCGCATCTGGGCGGAGTGGGTGCCCGGCTGCAAGGCGTACAAGCTGGCCGGCAGCTATAACATCGAAGTGTACGCCCCGCCGGCCGAGAAGCCCGAAGACAACTACTGCGAGATCTGGGTGCCGGTGAAGCCCGTATAAACGAAAGCAGGGCTGGATGCACATGCGTCCTGCCCTGCCTTGCATGTCGAAAAAGTTGGGTCGCGCATTCGCCGTCGGCAGACTGAAATCGTATCGACCGGCTTTGCCAGTCGGGCGGGGCGGTTTCGGCTTCAGCCGAAACCATTCCTTACATTTTTCACGGCCGTCAGCCTTGGCTGACAGTGAAAAATGCCCGCTTCAGCAGAAGCGGAATCCTCTTCCCTTCTCGAAACAGTGGCCGCAGCCACTTTTTCGACACACTGAGCAGGGCAGGATGCACATGCGTCCTGCCCTGCCGTTTTTATGTACCGCTGCTCTCTCTGCGGGCCTTGTCCAGCACCTTCCGGTAAGGCATCAGCATGCCCTCGGTCATCTTGCCGCCTGCTTTCTTCTGCAGGGTTTTGTTTCCCATCAGAAAACCCACGGCGTACATGGCCAGCATCCGTCCTCGCTGCTTCTGTGGGAAGTCATACTGTCCATGGCGCTTGAAGAAGCGGTGATCCTCGCGCATCAGCCCCTGCATCAGCCAGATCAGATCTCGGAAGATCCGCATGCCGCCCACGCCGAGGAAGTTCTTCGGCTGCGTAAGATGGTTGTCCAGCGCATACGCCATCGACGCCGCCAGCCGGTCGATCGCCTCATCGGTGTCGATTTCGTCCGTCGCGACGCCGCACAGGAAATTCCCGCCCACCTCCGCACGACCCTCGATGATCATGCGCAGGTTCTCCTCACAGCGGTAATTGCCGCTGACGATGTAACCGATCGGCGCGCCCATCCGCACCGTGCGGTGTCCGTTGCAGAACTGGCGGTCACTGTACCGCTTGAAGGCTGCGGACATGCCGTGATCGCTGATGGTAAAGGCATGCACCTCCGCATCGGACTTCTGGATGTCATTGCGGAGGAACTCGTCAAAGCCATCCTTGTGCACGCATTTGCCGGAGTTTGCGCACCTGAAGCACCCGAGGCAGCCGCCCCGGAAGGGATATTCGCGGATGTTGACCACACGTGTCTTCTTCGGGCAGACCGCCTGGAATCGGGCGATCATGGCAGCAAGCTGCGTGTCTTCAGGTCTGCAGTCGGTGATGATGACCACGTCGCCGGGCTTGTCTGTCATATCCGTTTCGACGGGGGTGACCGGCACGCGGGCAGGTTCAGGCTGCGGCAGCAGATCCGGCTCGCAGCGTCCCTGCGCGATGCTCCACATCAGATACCGGAAAAAACCAACGGCCTCCTTACGTCCCTTTTCCATGGTCAGATCATCCATATCGGCAGACAAGCCGCGCACAAACCGGAGTCCCATATCCTGCGCGTTCTCCATGATGTAGCGATGGGCCGTCACATCATAAAAATGCTTGGACGTGCTGATCTGGCTGGCCCACTTGCCGCGTACATCCACAGCATGCTCCTTCATCAGCTCTATGAACCTGTGCAGCTGACAGGGCGCGATAAAGGTATACACCGGATAGCAGAACAGCAGCAGATCGGCCCGGGAAACAGCCTGTAATGCAGGCGTAAAATCCTTTTCCAGCGCACGGATTTTCTGCCCGACATGCAGAGTCTCCCACTCATGTCCGGGACAGACGAGCTTGAGGTACTCGACCGTCTGCAGGGTGATGCTGTTCTGGCCCTTGGGGCTGCCGTTCAGAACGAGAATATGCATGAATGAACCTCCTTTGAATCACGCGGGTTTTATAACAATTATACATCATCCCCCGCACCTGCGCAAGAGAAAAGGACTGCCGCCTGAAAGCAGCAGTCCCGCAGATCAGTTGAAAATGGGGCGGTCGTTCTCGTCGTACTCCACCGGCCAGACATGACAATGGCGGTTGGGATCGCTGAGCGGGTCGCCGACAAAGCCCGGATAGGGACGGGCGTGGAACACCAGCAGATCCCGACCCTCCTTATCCTTGGTAAAGGAGTTATGCCCCGGGCCATAAATCTTATGAGCGGGGTCGGTCACCATGACCGGCACAGGACTCTTCGTCCAGCTGGCCTTGTCCAGCAGATCAGCATTCTCATCGGCAGTGAGCATACCCATGGCATAGTTTTCGTCCGTCGCCGAGCCAGAGTAGGTCAGATACAGCTTGCCATTGTGCTTCAGGACGCTGGGGCCTTCGTTGACCAGATAGCCGATGCACTCCCAGTCATACTCCGGGACTGTCAGCAGGGTCGCCGGCAGCTTCAGCTCCGTTGCCGAGAGCATTTCGGCGATATACAGATTGGAATTGCCAGGGATATCATAATCGCGCTGGGCCCAGCAGAAATAGCGCTTTCCATTGGCCACAAAGGTCGTGGAATCAATGCAGAAGGACTCCCAGCCCGTATTCATCTGGCCCGCCTCGACCCACTCGTCCACCATGGGGTCGCCCTTGCACTGCAGGCAGTAGGTACGATGGCTGAACACGCCGAGATTGTCCGGCTCCTCTGCCGCTGCGGCAAAGTAGATGCACCACACGCCGTCCACCAGATGAATCTCCGGCGCCCAGATGTACTTGCTCATGGGGCCCTCTGCATGCTTACGCCAGACGACGCGGGTAGGCGCATTCGGCAGCTCCTCGATGGTCCTCGCGCGGCGCAGCTCGATCAGGTCGAAGGCAGGCACAGACGCAGTGAAGTAGTACCAGCCGCCTGCAGGAGTTCCATCATCCTCCGCCAGCAGGATGCAGGGGTCAGCACGCTGAGGAATCAGCACATCGGAATACTTCTCGATCAAGGTCGTCGACCTCCTTTATGTTTTCGGAATCATTATTGTCATCATATCACAGCAGTGTCAGAATATCAAGTCCATATCCCGCAGACGCTGCCGGATGACAGACGGCGATACATCCAGCTCATCCGCCATTTCCTGCACCGTCACCCCCGAAAGATACGCATCCGCAAGGGCCTCGTCATCATCCTCCAGCGGAGGACGCGCCGGAAGCGGCACAGGCTTTCGCGCCGGCGGCACATCCTTTTTTTTCACTGCGGGCTTCTCTGACATCCGGTGTATCGCAGACTGCGCCTGCCGTGCCAGAGCACCCACCTGCTGCCTCGCCCGCCGGGCAATGGCTTCATGCTCACGGATTACCTGCAGGAACGCCTCGCCGTACTTCCCTGTTTTGACCTCACCCATACCGCTGACGGTCATCATCCCCTGCTTCGTCTGCGGCTTGACACGGCACATGCTGTTCAGCGTCGCATCGGAGCAGATGATATAGGGCGGCACCCGGTTGAGTTTGGCCAGTGCCGTCCGTACGGCCCGGAGCTTCTCGAACAGATCGCCGGCGCTCTCGATCTTACCTGTCGCTGCAGCGGTATCCGCAGCGGGCCGCTTCGTCCTTACAGGCTTGCTCTCCTGCGCCGCTTCGCCGTAGCGTCCGCCGGTACAGAAGCCGCAGTCTCCGCAGTTCCCGCCTGTCATATCGCCAAAGTACCGCAGAATATACGTGCGGAGGCACTGATCCTTTGTACAGTAGTCAATCATGCTCTGCAGCCGCTGAAGATCCAGCTGGCGTACCCTTGCCTGCTCGGCTGCAGAAAGCGCGTCGTTGGGAGGCGAGTTGTTGATGAGCCAGCGGGAGGTGATGATGTCCTGCGGGTGATAGATCAGGACACATTCCGACGGCTCGCCATCGCGCCCCGCACGCCCCGCCTCCTGATAGTACGCCTCCATGGACTTGGGCATGTTGTAATGGATCACAAAGCGGACGTTGGACTTGTCGATCCCCATGCCAAAGGCATTTGTCGCAACCATGATCTGCACCCTGTCGTACTGGAAATCCTCCTGGTTCTGCCTGCGTTCCTCATCCGAAAGGCCCGCATGATAGCGGCCTGCCGCATATCCCGCAGCATTCAGCTTGTCGCAGACCTCCTCGACCGCTTTGCGTGTTGCGCAGTAGACGATGCCGGAATGTCCCCGTTTCTTCTCCAGGACACGCAGGAGCGCAGGATCTCTCTGCTTAACCCGCAGCACCTCAAAATAAAGGTTGGGCCGGTCGAAGCCAGTGGTGACTCCCGCGGGATTGATCAGGCGCAGGTGCCGCACAATGTCCTGCCGCACACGTTCCGTCGCCGTGGCTGTAAACGCGCCCATCACCGGACGGCGCGGCAGCTGATCGACAAAATCCGCAATGCGCAGATACACCGGTCGGAAGTCCTGCCCCCACTGGGAAACGCAGTGCGCCTCATCTACAGCGATCATGGCAATCCGGACACTCTGCGCAAAGCGCACGAAGGAGGGCGCCTCCAGTCTTTCCGGCGCAACATAGATGATCCGGTACGCCCCCTGATACGCGCGCTCCAGCGCCAGCTCCATCTGTCGAGGTGTGAGGGTCGAATTGAGGTACGCCGCTGGAACACCCGCGCTCTTGAGCGCCGCTACCTGATCGGCCATGAGCGAGATCAGCGGCGAAATCACCAGCGTGATCCCCTCCAGCATCAGCGCAGGCACCTGATAACACATCGACTTGCCCGCGCCCGTGGGCATCACGCCCAGCGCATCCCGCCCTGAAAGCAGCGCATCCACCATTGTTTCCTGCCCGACGCGGAAGCCCTCGTGACCAAAATAATGCCGAAGCACCTGATACTTGTCCATCCGGGGGCCTCCTTTCCTACACAATGTCCCCATTGTACACCCTATCACCGGAAAATGAAAGCGAACACCCGAAAAAAACAAGAGCGCACTTGCCGCCGTCCATAGAGGAAGTGAGTGCACCCTTATTCCTTAATCGAAGCGGTAAATCGGGAGCTATGGTTTTATCTGTATTGTTTGTTGACTTTACCTTTGCATCCTGGCATTCGTGCTGCTTCTTCTTACTCAATTCTGAGAAAGAAGCAAAGAGAGCCAGAGGGGGTGTCAGACTTGTGCCTGTGGACTGCCACCCCCTCTGGACTCCCCGCCCCACATGGTAGACTTTGCCCGGAGTTGTCTTTCCCACATGGGCCTCGCGGGGGCGTGCCGTTTCTCTATGGCTCCTTTGTTTGTCGGTGCGCCGCTCCTCTTCGGCGTCGCGGCGCGGCCGGAACTACGCGCTCCTGTGCGGCTGGGCGGGTATGTTGCGAAAGGGTCTGAGCGCAGCAAAGCAGATGTGGTGGTTGCTCGCTTGTGCAACAGCTCAACAAATTTAGATTTATCAATTCGATGCACGAGCAGTGCTTCCGCATTCCATGCACCGCATGCGTTCTTCCAAGCCGGTGCGGCTGCCGCTCAACCCACAAAGGAGCAATGCGGCGACTTTGCAGAGGATTGCTTCCGCTGCAAGCGGAAATTCAGGCAATCCTCTGCAACCGGAGCCGCCCCGCTTTGCAGCCGCGCGACCAACTTCCAAGAGGACAGAGGGGGGTCCGGGGGGAAGCACTTTTTTGCTTCCCCCCCGGCGGCTTTGCGCCGCTTTCGACGCACGAAAGCGGCTCCTTTCTGCAAATCAATCCTGCCTGGTAGAAAATGCATATCCACAAAACAAATTCGGATTTGTCGCATTCATTCTATCACCGTTATACAAAAGCACCCTGCACGCGTACTGCATGCAGGGCACAGATACGTCATCAATCCGCGATGACCAGATTTTCCTTTTCGCAGGCCTTCAGCGCCTCCTCATGGGCAACGACGCAGACCGCACCCGTTGACGCCATGTGCTCCAGCGCATCACACCAGTACAGCAGCGCCTTGCCGTCGGTGGCAAGAATTTCGGCACGTTCCTGTCGCAGATCAGCTTCCGTCTTGCCTGAGAACCACTCGCCGTCGGCACGGGCGCCCTCGTCGCGGGGGCTCATGAGGGGCTCGGTTTCCGCGACGGTGGAAATGACAAACTTGTCGATGCGCTCCCCGGAATCAACAAAGGAGCGCAGGAAGTCCGCTGCCTGGCGGTACATCGTAAGGGAACGGGCAGGAGTGGGGTCGCGGTAAGAGTAGGCAATTGCAATCCGGCGGCCAAAGCGCAGTCCGCAGCCATATGCGCCGCCCTGCACGCGAACTACGTTCCACAGATAGCCAAGGCTCAGGATATTTGCAGCGACCAGTGCAGAGCCATTCCATGCACAGCCCAGATCAGAAGCGAGGATGCCGTAGCCGATCTGTGCGGGGATGCGGATGCCCTGCTTCATGGGCAGGTCGATGGCGTAGGCTGCATCGGGCACACAGGCCTCGCCGGCAGGAAGCGCGGCGATCAGCTCAGACACATCGACATGAGCATTCGCCGTCACAGACAGCGTCAACCGGGCGCGGCAGGCGGCAGCAGCCAGCTTAGCCTTGAGCAGTGCCACATGTGCGCCGATCTTTGCATCGAAGTTCGCCACGAAGCCCTGCAGCCACTGTACGCCCGTATAGCCGCGCAGCATCTCATTAACCGCACAGGCCGCGCTATAATGCGCCTGCGCCGCCGTCATGGCCAGCACATGGCCCGCCATGATGCACAGCTGCTTAGCCTGCTCGTCCGCCTGCAGGGCAATCTCACGGATGCGGGCAGTATCGCTGAAGTCGGTGGCGGTGAGGATCTCGACGATCAGCTCGCGGGCGATGTCAATCTTGTCGGCCATGACGGAGCAGTTCACCCGCAGCACGGGCGTACACTTTTCGCCGCAGTTAATCTTCTCCTTCGTTTCCACGGAGAAGTTCAGGCGGCCCAGATGGGTCTTCACAGCCTGCTGCAGCTCCACCACTCCGTACTTCGCCGTGGGCAGCACGCCCAGCAGACGGGTCAGCGAATTCACTTCACACAGCTCATCCAGCGTGCAGTCGCTCAGGTTGAAGTACATATTCAGGTGCACGATGCCGTTGGTGGCAGCCTTGTGGTAGAGCACAGTCACGCCGTCAACGGCGGACGCTTCCGTATGCAGCAGCACCGGATCAGGGCTGACCTCGCTCAAATCCAGCACGGGCAGAGTCGCCAGCTGTTCGGGACTGTCGGGCGTCTGCTGCCAGGCATGCAGCTTCTCGTTCAGGTCGAGGATGGCGGCCTTATCCTCCGCCGTCCACGCAGATGCAGCGGCGGCCAGCTTCGCAGCTTCCTCAGCACGCAGTTCCTCGCCCAGCGTCGTGGAAGGCAGCGTATGCAGGAGAACCATGTCGTCCTCCTTCAGCAGCAGATCGGACAGCAGAGCCTCGAAGCCGCCGTTTTCGGCCATTACGCGAATCTCACCCATCAGCTCGTCGTAAACCAGGCAGGTCAGCGGGTCGCCGTCGTGCAGCCAGGTATTCAGCGCCATGATACAGCGCATGAGACCGGCAGGCTCGTTGGGCTCGCGGACGCGGAATTCGTAGCGATTGATGGACGCCGCCAGCATATCGCGATCGATGCCCTTCTCCGTAAGCTCCGTGCAGGTCTTGCGGATGACCTCACGGATTGCGCCGGCGTTAGCGTGGTCGATGTTCCTGACGGTCAGCATCATCGCGGGCTGGGCGATGGAGCCGTCCGCCTCCATCTTCACATCCTGACATAGCCCGGAGGACAGCAGTGCTCGCTTGAGCGGCGCCTCGTTGGAGCCGGTCAGCACATCCGCCAGGATATCCGCCGCCGTCACGCGCTTTACGTCCGCCCAGCCGCCGATGATCTTGCCGATGGACAGCATCGCACGGTTCTCTGTGCCATCGGCGGCGGACACCTCGTAATACTGGGTCTTTTCCACCGCCATGGGCGCCTGATGGGCGATGACATGCTTCTCATCGCTGCGCTCGAAGCGGCTGAGGTAGCCGTCGATCAGCGCCAGCACCCGATCCAGCGGCACCGCGCCATCCAGGAAAATGCGGCTGTTGGAAGGGTGATAATAGCGGTTGTACATGGACATGTACTGCTCGTAGGTCAACTCGGGAATCACGCGGGGATCGCCGCCGGAGTTGAAACCATAACAGGTGTCGGGGTACATGGCAGCCAGCATGCCCTCCATGATCACCTCGTCCACAGAGGACATCGCGCCCTTCATCTCGTTGAACACCACGCCTTTGTAGGTGGGCGTGCTGTCCGCGTTCTCCATCTCGACGTGCCAGCCCTCCTGATAGAAGATGTTCGGATTCGTACGGATGGCGGGGGCGAACACCGCGTCCAGATACACCTCGGTCAGGTTCATAAAGTCCTGCTCATTGCGGCTGGACACGGGATACATGGTCTTGTCCGGGAAGGTCATGGCATTGAGGAAGGTGTTCATGGAGCTCTTCAGCAGCTCCACAAAGGGTTCCTTCACGGGGTACTTATCGCTGCCGCACAGCACGCTGTGCTCCAGGATGTGGAACACGCCGGTGGAATCCTCGGGCAGGGTCTTGAAGGCGATGGAGAAAAGCTTGTTGGTTTCGCCATTGTCCACCCAGACGAGGGAGGCGTTGGTCTTGTCGTGGGTCATTTCGACGAGGTTTGCATTCAGCTCCGCAACCTCACGCACGCGGGTGACGGTAAAGCCATGGAGCTTCTGACCGGTGGTCAGGGACATAACGGGCACTTCCTTTCATACTTGAACAGCATACGCTGCGAGGGTCTTCCGTATTGATTCGGCATTGTCTGCGCTTTTTCCTGCCGGTTAAGGGAGGGGCAGCAGACAATCAAGTGCACGGAATGCGCACTCGGCTGTCAAAAGCATCCATCTGCAGGCAAAAAAGCAGAGTCCCTCTTACGAAAGACTCTGCAGGAAATATGGAATTACATGACCACCGTGATCTGGCAGCCGTCGGTCAGCACGTCATCCGTCAGGACGCCGGCGACTTCCACGCCGTTCACCAGCACCTTGGAGGGGATGCCTTCCTTGTGGGCGGCGTTGTCCACGGTGATGTGGAGGCGCTTGCCGCGGAAGGTCTTGTCCATGGTGAAGCCGTCCCACTCGGCGGGGATGGCGGGGCTGATGACCAGGCCGTCAGGGGTGGGACGCAGGCCGAGGATACCCTCGACGCAGCCGACCATGACGGTGGAGGCAGTACCGGTCAGCCAGTGCACATGACTGCGGCCGGGCTGGGGAGACTCATGGCCCTCGATGAACTGGCCGTGCACGTAGGGCTCGATCTCGCGCAGCTCCGCGCGGTCATTGTAGGCCGCGGGGCAGGACTCGGTGAAGTACTCGAACGCGCGGCCGCCGTGGCCCAGCAGGGACTCGGCCAGGATCGCCCAGCCCTGGGGCTGGCAGAAGATGCCGCCGTTTTCCTTGGTGGTGGGGTTGAACAGCAGCATGTTCGCGCCGTCGAAGGCATGCTCCTTGTAGCAGGGGCCCATGACCTCAACGCCCCAGGGGGTGTTCAGCAGGTCGTAGACGCTCTGCATGGACTTCTCCGCCTGATCGGGAGTCGCCAGACGGGAGATGACCGCCCAGCACTGGGGATTCATCCACATGGAGGCCTCGGGATCGTTCTTGCTGCCGATGATCGCGCCCGCCTCACTGTAGCCGCGGCGGAAGCGGTCGTCCTCCCAGAAGTGCTCGTTGATGAGCTTCTTCTGGGTCTCGCCGACCTCGCGCAGGTACTTGCGGTACTCGGCGTTTTCAGCGGTATCAGGCATCAGCTCGTCCAGCACGACGGTGGCGTAGTACAGCTGCATCGCCACGAAGGAGGATTCGCCCGCCGCGCCCAGACGCAGGCAGTCGTTCCAGTCGGCGTGCAGGCCCGCGGGCATGCCGTGAGCGCCCAGATGGTTCATGGAGAAGTCGATGGCCTTCTTCAGATGCTCCAGCACGGTATCCTCGCCGTGGGTGGCGTAGGGCACAACCTCGTTCAGGAAGTCCTTGTTGCCGGTCTCGGCGATGTACTTGTAGACCGTGGGGAACAGCCACAGGGCGTCGTCCGCGCGGTAGTGGGGATGCCCGGTGGAGCGAACATAGCTGTCGTCCTCGGGGGAATCCTCATGACCGGGATTGTGGGTGAACTTCACCAGGGGCAGGCCGCCGCCGTGATGCACCTGCGCGCTCAGCATGTGGACGAGGCGCTCCTTGGCCATCTCGGGATCGAGGTGGATGATGCCCTGGATGTCCTGCACGGTGTCGCGGTAGCCCAGGCCGTTGCGCTGGCCGCAGTAGATGAGGCTTGCGGCGCGGCTCCACACGAAGGTGGTGAAGCACTGGAACGCGTTCCAGGTGTTGATCATGGTGTTGAAGTTCGCGTCGGGGGTGTTGACCGTCAGGCCGGACAGCTTGCCGTGCCAGTAGGCGATCAGCTCAGCCAGCTCGGCATTGACAACGCTCTCGGTGTCGGCATAGCGGTCGATGATCGGGCGGGCGGCGGAGGGAGCCTTCTGCATCAGGATGAAGGCGATGGTCTTGCTCTCGCCGGGCTGCAGCTCCAGCTGGGTGTGCAGCGCGCCGCAGGGGTTGCCGTTGAAGTTGAGCATGTTGCCCAGATCGCCGTTAATGACCGCCTGGGGCTTGTTGAAGCGGTTGATGCCCACGTACTTCTCGCGGCGGCCGCAGTAGCTCTTCACGGGAGCACCCGCCAGCGCGAAGACGCGCTCACGCCAGTTTTCCTTCTGCTCGTTCACGCCGCAGAACTGGTTGATGTGCTCGACGATGCAGTCACCGTGGAAGGTGGTGGTGGTGATGAACTGGGTGTACTGGAGGTTGACCAGATCCTGCTCGTAGTTGCTCTCGGTGGTCAGCTCGCAGTAGGACATGGCGGAAATGGTACGCACCTTGTCAGAGGTGTTGGTGACCTTCACGCGCCAGACCTCGTGGGTGGCGTTCATGGGGACGTAGTACAGCACAGCGGACTTGATGCCCTTGTACTCGCTCTCGATCTCCGTGTAGGAGGTGCCGTGGCGGGTGATGGTCTTGTACTCGTTCAGATCCTTCTCCACCGGACGCCAGCTGGCAGACCAGAAATCGCCGTCCTCGTCATCGCGCAGGTAGACGTAGCGGCCGGGCTCGTCGAACTGGTTGAAGGAGTAGCGCAGGATGCGGCCTGCCGCACCGGACTTGACGAAGGAATAGCCGCCGGCATTCTGCGTCACGATCGCGCCGTACTCGGGGCTGCCGAGGTAGTTGGCCCAAGCCATGGGGGTACGCGGGTCAGTGATGACGTACTCACGCGCCGCGTCGTTGAAATAACCATACTGCATGGTTGATTTCCTCCTTAGCGTATTACAGGTCGGGATAGCTAAATCGTTTTCGAGAGCATACGTCACGTCGAACGCAAACGTTTACCTCTACTGGGCATTGTAGCACATCTTCCTTCACTTTTCAATGCGTTTACAAAGGCTAACAAAGAAGTTTTTCAATTCCCGCACAGGAAATCGGGTGTGAAGAGCCGGCAAGACTTTGAGGGATTCTCCGCAATGGAGAACCCCTCAGCATGGAAATCAATCACGATATTCTGTTATGCCTCCTGCCGGGTGATATTCCGGACCCAGCGCTGCTTCCTGTAATACCAGAAATTCACCGGCAGCTTCACAAATTCATCCAGACAGAGGATGAAATACACCCACATTTCCGGCAGCTTCAGCACAAACGCGCACAGCAGCCCCATCGGCACCGCATAGCCCCACATGGCGACCGTATCGCAGATCAGCCCGTAGCGCACATCGCCCCCGGAACGGAATATGCCGCAGATCAGCATCGTATTCAGTGACATGCCCATGATGTAATAGGCGTTGATGAACAGCATCAGCCCCAGGTCGTCCTTCGCCTGCTGTGTCGCATCCTTGACGTACAGGTGCATGAAATCCAGCACTGGCTGACGCAGCAGCAGAATCGCCGCACCGCCGATCAGCGCTGTCCAGACCGCCATGCCGATAAAGCGCTTTGCATAGGTCCTCGCTTCTGTCAGGCGGTTTTCGCCCATCGTCTTTCCCAGCACGATCCCCGCTGCACTCGCCGTACCAAAGCACATGACCGTACCCAGGTTGCGCACCACAGACGCCACGGAATTTGCCGCCACAATGTCGCTGGACAGATGTCCGAGAATCACCGAATACACGCTGAAGGCCAGCCCCCAGATGATATCGTTGGCTGCCGCCGGAATCGCCAGCTTCACGAAATCCCGCATCAGCTGACCGCCTCTGGCCCACAGATATTTCACACGCAGCCGGATACGCCTGCACAGTCTGCCGTCAATGATGCACACCAGCGTCTCTGCCGCACGAGTGATGCTCGTTGCCAGCGCCACGCCGAGAATCCCCAGCTCTGGGAACGGCCCAACGCCAAAGATGAAGCAGGCATTGAGCGCCACGTTCATCAGCACCGCACCGCCATGCACGGCAGCGGTGATCACGACCCGCTCCACGCTGCGCATCACGCTCAGATAAATCTGCGCAAACGCGCCCAGCACATAGGATGCGCTCACTGCCCGCAGGTATATTTCACCCTCGGCAATCAGCACGGGGTCCGGCGTAAATATCCGCATGATCTGTGCCGGAAACACCGCGGCTGCCACAGCAAACACCGCGCTGACCAGCAGTGCCAGCCGCAGCGCCATGCCCAGCACACGTTCCACCGCCGTTTTGTCGCCCTTGCCCCAGTACTGCGCCGCCATTACCGCCGAAGCAGAAGACAGCCCGTAGATCAGGTTCGACATGATAAACGCCACCTGACCGGCCAGAGAGGATGCGCTCAGCGCCGCCTGACTGACATAGGACAGCATGATTACATCAGCAGAACTGACCGCTGTATCCATCAGGTTCTGCAGCGCGATAGGCAGCATGATCGCCAGTGCGTTGCGGTAAAACGCCCGCTTTTCCTGCCTTGTCCCCAGCTGCATCCGTGCTTCCGCCATGATGCTTATTGCTCCTTTTGTACAAATTCGTCCAGCACGACGACCTGCCCGCCCTGCAGGCGCGATTTCTCTGCAGCCAGCGCTGCATAGTGACTCTCCACGCTGCGGTCAATCGTTGTCAGTGCAGCGCTTGCAGGCTTCCCTGCCAGCACGTCAAGGAAATCGGACACCATGCGCGCGTCTCCGCCGCCATGTCCGGAAAAGTCCTTCGTCAGCTTCCGCACGTCAATCTCCTCCGCTTCCCCGCCGAAGGAATGCACGCGAATCATGTTTCTCTCCATGTCTGCATAGATCTCGCCGCCCGTACCCATCAGACGGATGCAGCGCCCGCCGGTAGCAGTAAACGCCGTCATTGTGAGGGATACCGTCACATCATCCTCCAGCTGCATCGTCATCACCTGATGATCCACCACATCGTTGTCCATGCGGTATACGCAGCGGCCGTAGTCCCCTGCCGCCAGCGCCGCAAGGATCTTCTCCTCCGTCGGTTCCGGCGCCACCACATTGACCGGCCATGCATCGCCATGCTTCCGGAACATGTCAAGGTAGTACCGTTTTGCGTTGTAGGGACAGTCTGCCGCAGCGGGACAATCCTCGCCGCAGCGTTCGGGAGCTCCCTGAGGCATATGGGCTCCGGTGAAATGCGTCAGGTGCCCAAAGGAGGAGACGCGTTCGCAGCGCTTCCCCGTCAGCCACAGGAGCATGTCGATATCATGGCAGCACTTTGCAAGGATCATCGGCGTGGTATCCGCCGCAACATGCCAGTTGCCGCGCACGAAGGAATGCGCCTGATGCCAGTATGCCACACGTTCAATAGCCTCTACCGTCATGATATCGCCCACGCGGCCCTGCCCGATCAGATCACGGATGGTCTGGTAGAACACGGTATACCGCAGCACATGGCACACAATCACATGCAGGCCTTTCTCCTGCGCCAGCTGCGCAATATGGCGGCACTCAGCCACGGTACGGGCCGCCGGCTTTTCCAGCAGCAGGTGATAGCCAAGCTTCAGTGCGTCAATGGCCGGCTGATAATGCACATCGTCCGGCGTACAGATGAACAGTACATCCGCCAGCTTCGGCTGTCTGAGCAGGCTCTCCACGCTGTCAAAGCACCTTTCCGGCTTCAGGCCGTATCTTTCCGCCGCAACCTTCACCCGGTCAGGCCGGATATCCGCCACGGCAACCAGTTCCGCACGGCCGGCGTACCTTTCCAGACACCGGGCATAGGTATTCATCCCCCGGGAGCCCATCCCGGCAATGGCTACGGTGATCTTCTTCATCTCGGACGCCTCCTTGGGAAAAGCATTGTTGTACAGGATTCGCCGTATTCCGCTCCATCCCTGCCACATAAGCAAAAAAGTGTCCGGGCAGGTTTCCCCGTCCGGACAGCATGGCTCACGCCGCAATCCTGCGCACATCCTCCACCTGCGCAAGACCTGCCTTATGCAGCATCTGCACGCCCCAAAGCATGCAGCCCTGCCCCACAACATTCACGCACTCCGCGATCCAGTTCATGCCCGGATCGGCAAAGTCCTTCGAGGACAGATAGCCCATGCCCATCATGAACACGAACGCCACGATGAACAGTACGACGGCTGCAGGCTTCTTCATCCGCTTGGCAATCACTGCCAGCGAGCCGCACAGGCCCACCGCACCCAGCACCATCATTGCCACGAAAATCATCGTGCCCGAAAATACTGCAGGCGCAGCCGCTGCGCTGTACACCTTTGTCTGCCGGAAGACCAGCAGGCTCACCATTGCCAGACCTGCCAGCACAAAGCCTGTGGCCTGCATGGGGAAGAACACCTGATTGAGTCGTTCAAAGTTGCAGATATTCGCCGCATAGAGCAGCTTCCACGCCGCCTTGAAGAAGCCCGCGCACACAATCATCATCACGCCCGCAGCCAGCAGGGCATATGCGCCCTTGCTCATCGCCCGGTACAGGCAGCGCAGCAGCAGCATGCCGGACGCGGCGAAGCAGATCACCGGAATATAGTCCACCAGTGCCATGGGAATGGTCATGCGAATCTCCCTTTCTTTTGCAGCTCTTCCGCTCAGTCCTGCTTGTTCAGATGATACAGCGGAACAAAGGGGAAGATGATGGGGGTCTTATTGGCATAATCGCTGTAAGCCTTATCCTTGCCGTAGCGGGCCATCTGCCGCTTTTCCAGACGCTGCGCGCCATTGCACATGATGAACACAATCAGCACCCACGCCAGAATGGCAACAATCCACTGGCCCGCGCCCTGCAGCGCCGTGAACGCACCCACCAGTACGCCAGTCCAGAAGATAATCTCACCCAGGTAGTTCGGGCAGCGCACGATCCGGTACAGTCCCTCAGTCGCCACCATGTCCGGATTCTTTTTCTTCTGCTCACTCTTCTGCTTGTCAGCCGCAGACTCCAGCAGCAGACCCAGCACGGAGATCACCGCGCCAATAACGGGCATCGTCACATCCGCCGTGCTGTTGTACAGGCGATAGAACATGGGGCTGACCTGCATCGTATACAGGATAGCCACGCACACCCAGATGCTCACGCTGACGAAGATCGGCAGTGGCTTTTCAGGCTTCATGACGCTCTTCATGGCCTTGTTGAAGGATGCGCTCTTGAGCTCGCGCACCAGCAGGAAACCGCTCAGGCGTGCGCCGTATGCGATAAACAGCACCATCTGCAGCGCCGCCACCCAGTCCATGCGGCCGGCGAAGATGACAGCCGTGGCCACAGCACCTGCAGCAATGGCAAAGCCATAGCCGATGGACAGGAAGTACACATACTTGTAAAAGCCGACAGCGCAGGCGATGGCGCAGACGACGAGAACAATCCACATCAGTTCAAGACCCATATCCTTCTCTCCTTACTTTCCGAAGTTTTCGATGTATTCCTTGAAGCTCAGCTTGCCATACTTCACGTCCGCCACCATGGATTCCGTCAGTGTCCACTTGGAGAAGCGCAGGATCGCTTCCTTGCCGTTCTTCTTGAAGTGATTCACAAAAGCCAGCACGTCAAACAGGAAGGGCGGCGCACGCTTGATGACCGGCTCCTTGCCCGCAGCGGCAAAGAACATCTTCGCAATCTCCTCATACGTCCAGGTTTCCTTGCCGCCCACGTCGATGGTGACATTCCTGTCCATGCAGTGCAGCAGGATGAACTCCGCCAGCTCCGTCGTATCGATGACGTTGCAGGCCACGGGCTCATTGCCCAGCAGCGTGACTTCACCCTTATCGATCATGGGCTTGAAAACCTTCGCGATGTCGTAGAAATAACCCGTGGGACGGAAGATGGCGTAGGTCAGACCAGATTTCTTCAGCTCCTCTTCCAGCATGGCCTTGGCGTGGAGCATGGGAACCTTTGGCGCCTTATCCGCCTTGAGGACGGACACATAGGCAAAGTGCTTCACACCGGCCTTTTTCGCTTCGTTCAGCAGGTTCAGGTTGCCCTGATAGTCCACCTCATAGTTGGTGGTGGTCGCGCTGGTCTTGGTCAGACCGACGGTCGTGATGACGCATTCGACGCCGTCGCACAGTCCCTTGAGGGTTTCAGGCTTCGTCACATCAACAGTCTTCTTCTGGTACTTTCCTTCGATGCCGGGAATGTCACGGGTCACCATGTCGATCGCCAGCACATCGTGACCGGCCTCAACAGCCTGCGTCAGGACGTCTGTACCGAGCTTGCCGTATGCGCCGGCAATGAGCATTTTCATCGTTTTTTCCTCCTTGTTTGAAGCTCTTCATGTCATGGAATCCTTGCAGCAGTGGGGAACAACAGGGGGTATGTATGATGACTTTTCAGGGGAAACAGCGTTATGGTCGGGAGGCGATCTCGGGGAGGACAGTTCTTTGGGAAGCGATGGTTCTCCGGGAGGCATTTCTCTGGGGGATGATCCTCTTGGGAGTGGCGTACTGTTCGATGCTTTTCACGTTCCGTGAAATTTATCGAAGGCGTATGGTTCGGTTCCGCTCCGGCGGGGCCTCCGGCGGCAGGGGCCCTGCCCCTTGACCCCGCGAAGGGCCAACGGCCCTCTCGACACCCCTTTTTTACTCCGTTGCTTGATCCCCTTATTTCATCTTCTCCTTGGCTCGCTTGTCGTTGATGATGTCCATTTCCTTTTCGTCAATCAATGTCACGCCGTTTTCCTTCGCCCACTTTACGCAGCCCTTCAAAGCCGTCGGCAGGAAAATACGCGGTACCTTGATCAGCTTCATGCATGCCGCATCCGTGAACTTTACCGTATCGTCAATGCGGTCCGCCGCATACCGCACACTCTCCAGCGACGCCTCGCGTACCGGCAGCAGCTCCGGAATCGGACGCCGGAACTTCGTGTACCAGAAATTCTTCGAGTCACGATAGCCGTAATCTACCGGCACCCGCGGGAAATCCTTCGCCTTCACACCGTTGATAATACCGTTATACTGCTTTTCCTTCATCAGGATCTTGTCAACCTTGAGAATGAAGTGCGCGCCGAATTTGCTGGTGATGCCGTTGAAGTCGTGATAGGGTTCCGGATAGCCATTCAGCTCACCAGGCTGATCATCCTGCGCGCCGTCCAGCTCGCGTACCCACGTGCATTCGAACACCTGATAGGCGTCCGACATCACCTGCGGGCGATCGGAGCCCTCCGCCAGTCCCTTTTCGAGCCGGAAGGGGCAGTCCTTCATCTTTTCCTCGGTGGTGTCGCCCGGGAAACCAAGACGAACCGCTTCCTTGAAGGTCTTGCGGTCATCGGTGATGAAATTCAGGGCGCATTTGCTGCCGCGCAGGATGTTCTGCGCCGTGTTGGAGGAATTGCGGCAGCACAGGAGCATCGCATAGTAATCCTTGCCCGCGATGTAGTAGGGCGAAACAAGAGAGTAGGGGCCGAGATTGGTCTTGCCGTCGGGCGACAGCGTTGAGATGAGCACCGTAGGCATGGGATAGTACGCCGAGGTCTGATAGAAATTGTCCACAATTCGCAGATCCTTGAAGCTGGACATGGGGGATTCCTCCTTTATCATGCGATCAGTCGGTTCAGAACGGGTTCAAGCTCCTCAAAGCTGCCCTCGCCGCGTCCGGCAGCGCTGAGCAGCGTTTCAGACAGAAAGGTTGGCAGATACGCCGTCCACAGCGCATCATGACGCACCAGCAGCCCGGAAACCATCACGGACAGCTGCTCAATCACCAGGCGGTGCCGCAGATCGATCTGCGTGACAGCATCGTGATCCGCCGCGTAATGCCGCCATGCCTCGCGATAGAGGTTTTCAAAGGCCAGCAGCCCGTCGTAAATACTGCGCAATCCGCTGAGGACATCCGGCGATTCCGCCGCAGCCCGACTCATGGCCGCCACGCCTGTTTGCCAGTCCTCCAGCATCACGAAAGCCATCAGCTCGTCCTTTGATTTGAAATAGTTATACACCGTGCCGACGGCCACATGGCAGGCGGCAGCGATGTTGCGGATGGTCAGCTCCCTGCCGCCGTCTCTGAGCAGCATGGCACGTGCCTCCCGCAGCAGGTTTTCCCGCAGAGCGTCAATGATTTTCGGCATGATGCCTCCTTTATCCACAAGCTGTCCCCTGTTTTTATGAACACGTTCACTTTAATCCGGTCTCATTGTACTCAGATTGACAGTCAGTTGTCAATGTTGAATCTGGTCATTTCCAGCTTTTCCGTCATTTTCCCCGTGTCTGCCAAAACATGAAAAAACCACGATAAGTGCAGGATTCCGCTTGAAATACCGTTCTGAACGTCCTATAATAACAAAATAGCCCTGCACCTTCCTGAACCGTGCAGGATGGCAATCATCACGAAGGAGTGATTCATCATGGAGAACAAGAACATCGATTGGAGCAGCCTCGGCTTCGGATATATCAAGACGGATTATCGCTATGTATGCCGCTTTAAGGACGGCAAATGGGAGGAAGGCGGTCTGGAGACCGACGCGAACATCACCCTGAACGAGTGCGCCTGCGTCTTCCAGTACTGCCAGGCCTGCTTTGAGGGCCTGAAGGCCTACTACACCAAGGACGGCCGCATCGTGACCTTCCGCCCTGACCTGAACGCTCAGCGCATGGCCGATACCTGCGCGCGTCTGGAAATGCCCGCCTTCCCGGTGGAAAAGTTCGTGGAAGCGGTGAAGATGGTTGTGGAAGCCAACGCTGCCTACGTACCGCCCTATGGTACCGGCGCATCCCTGTATCTGCGTCCCTTCATGATCGGCACCAACTCCGTCATCGGCGTAAAGCCCGCGGAGGAATTCGAGTTCCGCATCTTCTGCACGCCCGTAGGCCCCTACTTCAAGGGCGGCGTAAAGCCCATCGCCCTGAAGATTTCCGATTATGACCGTGCAGCCCCCCACGGCACCGGCGCCATCAAGGCAGGCCTGAACTACGCCATGTCCCTCCATCCCATCATGGAGGCGCACCGCGAGGGCTTTGCCGAAAATATGTACCTTGACGCTGCCACCCGCACCAAGGTCGAGGAAACAGGCGGCGCGAATTTCATCTTCGTCACCAGGGACAACAAGCTCGTCACCCCCAAGTCGGATTCCATTCTGCCCTCCATCACCCGCCGGAGCCTGATGATCGTGGCGGAGAAGTATCTGGGCATGGAGGTGGAGCACCGCGAGGTTCCCTTTGCCGAGGTGCCTGAGTTTGCCGAGTGCGGCCTGTGCGGCACGGCGGCGGTCATCAGCCCCGTTGGCTCGATCAGCGACCACGGCAGGGAAATCGTCTTCCCCTCCGGCAAGGAAAAGATGGGCCCGGTGCTGACAAAGCTCTACAACACCCTGCGCGGCATCCAGATGGGCGAGATCGAAGCGCCCGAAGGCTGGGTCGTAACGGTAAAATAATCCATATGCCAGCAAAACACCTGTGATATCAGCCGGTTCGCCTTTTCCAGCGGGCCGGCTGATTTTTTATATGCGCAGGGCTTCCGGAAGTATCTTTACAAACGCTGCAGCCGTCGGTATAATAGAAGCAACGCAACCGTGAAAGGGGTTCCAACAAATGATTCAGCATCACGATAACCGCGTTACCGGACTGACAGTGGCCTACATCGGCGGCGGCTCCCGCGGCTGGGCGTGGGGCTTTATGACTGATATTGCCTGCGACGAGCAGATCAGCGGTACCGTCCGTCTCTACGACATCGACCGCAGCGCCGCCGAGCGCAACAGGATCATCGGCGAAAAAATCAATGCGCACCCTGACGCCAAATCCCACTGGGATTTCGAGGTTTCCTCCAGCCTGCAGGAGGCCCTCGCCGGCGCAGACTTCGTCATCATCTCCATCCTGCCCGGCACCTTCGAGGAGATGCGCTCCGACGTGCATCTGCCCGAACGCGTGGGCGTATGGCAGCCCGTAGGCGATACCGTCGGCCCCGGCGGCTTCATGCGTGCCATGCGTACCATCCCCATGTTTGTCGAGATCTGCGAAGCCATCCGCGATTACGCCCCCGACGCATGGGTCATTAACTATACCAATCCCATGACGCTCTGCGTACGCACGCTGTACGAGGTATTCCCGCAAATCAAGGCCTTCGGCTGCTGCCATGAGGTCTTCGGCACGCAGAAGCTCCTGTGCGGAATGCTCAAGGATATGGGGCTGGCCGACGATGTGAAGCGTCAGGATATCTACACCACGGTCGTGGGCGTGAACCACTTTACCTGGGTAACCCGCGCCACATGGAAGGGCGTCGATCTGATGCCCCTGTACGCTGAGTTTGCAAAGAAGTATTACGACGGTTTTGAGGATGGCGGAGACAAAAACTGGATGAACTCCTCCTTCGCCTTTGCACACCGGATCAAGTTCGACCTGTTCAACCGTTATGGCGCAATCGCTGCCGCCGGCGACCGCCATCTGGTGGAATTCCTGCCCCCCTGGTACAACAGCAGCCCCGAGGTTGTCCGCGAATGGAAATACGGCCTGACCACCGTTGACTGGCGCGTGGAGGATCTTGCCCGCCGCATGAAGCGCTCCGATGATCTCATCAGCGGCGCAGAGGAAATCAGCCTCAAGGGCTCCGGCGAGGAAGGCCATCTGCTGATCAAGGCGATTCTCGGTCTTGGCGACATCGTATCCAACGTGAACATCCCCAACCGCGGGCAGATTGAGAATCTGCCGCTGGGCGCTGTGGTGGAAACCAACGCCTTCTTCGGCTATGACCGCATTGAGCCGGTTCACGCCGGCAAGGTACCTGAGAACGTACTGCCTCTGGTTGCCCGTCATGTGTACAATCAGGAAAATGCCCTGCGCGCCGCCATGACCTGCGACCGGAAGCTGGGCCTGTCCACCTTCATGAACGATCCGCAGATGGCCCGGGTCTCCCTGTCCGACGGTGAAACGCTGTTCAACGACATGCTGGAGAATCAGAAAGCCTATCTGCCCAAGGGCTGGTTCGAGTAACACAGGAGGCATCTCATGTCCGAGCTCGACTTCATCATGCACCGCTTCGCCGCCTCCGGCTGGGCCCTGATTGCGCTCCCCGCCGCACAGTATCTGTCCGGCGCTTATGACCGGAGTCATCTCATATCCGCCCTCATGCAGGCGGATATGGAGTGCGGCTCCTGCGGCTGCGATCTGGATCCCCTGTACAAGCGGGCACTGTTCCTGCTGCAGGAGGGCTGCGCATGATCCTGGATACCGGCAGCATCTCGCTGCATTATGAGGTTGCAGGCAGCGGCCGCCCGCTGCTCCTTCTGCACGGCAACGGCGAAAGCCTTGATATCTTCCGCGCAGCGATTCCCCTGCTGGCTGAGCATTTCACGGTCTATGCCGTCGACAGCCGCGGCCACGGCGGCAGCACGCCCGTCCGGGAGCTGCACTATGCCGATATGGCGGCGGATATGGCGGACTTCATCCGTCTTCTGGCACTTGATCGGCCTATCGTCTACGGCTTCAGCGACGGCGGTATTGTCGCCCTGCTGCTCTCCATCGGCCAGCCCGACCTGACAGGCGGGATCATTGCCAGCGGCGTGAATGTCCGTCCTTCCGGACTGAAGGCACACTGGCTGTGGCTTTTCCGGATGATGTATTTTTTCAACCGATCTCCGCTGTTCCGCCTGATGCTCACCGAGCCGGACATAACGGATGAACAGCTGCGCTCCATCCGGGTTCCGGCCGCGCTGACCGCCGGCAGCAGGGATATGCTCCGGCAAAGCCACATGCGGCACATCGCCCGCTGCATCCCCGGCTGCCGATATATTCTGCTGGACGGCGAAGGTCACGGAAGCTACATCGCGGGCAGCCCGAAGATTGCTCAGGTAATCCTTGACATCACGGAAAGCTGGACATAACATGAAGCTGCTGCGCCAGAACGATGCAGCAGCTTTTCATGTTCTTGACAACCCCGGCTTTCCCCATTATCATAGGAGAGTCTCCAACCAATCCAACGAGGTGACGCAGAATGTCCGAGCAGTTTTCCCGCACCATCAACCTCCTGCGCGAGGAAGGCTTTTCCCGCCTGCACAAGGCCCGCGTAGCCGTTTTCGGCGTGGGCGGCGTAGGCGGTTATGTCTGTGAGGCGCTGGTGCGATCCGGCATCGCGGCCATCGATATCTTTGATAACGATGACGTCAGCATCACCAACCTCAACCGTCAGATCATTGCCCTGCATTCCACCATCGGTCAGGACAAGGTAACCGTCATGGCGGCCCGGCTCCGGGACATCAATCCCCAGGTTGCCGTGGGGATGCATCGCATGTTCTACCTGCCTGAAAACGCCGATACGATTGATCTGACCCAATACGATTACGTGATTGACGCAGTGGATACCGTAGCTGCGAAGGTCGAGCTGGCCGTCCGCTGCGATGCGCTGGGCGTGCCGCTCATTGCCGCCATGGGCGCAGGCAACAAGCTTGATCCCTCTCAGCTGCGCATCGCGGATATATACGCCACGAGCGTCTGTCCCCTTGCCCGGGCCATGCGCACCGTCTGCCGCAAAAAGGGCGTGAAGCGGCTGACCGTCGCCTATTCCACCGAGGAACCCATCCGCCCTGCGCTGGTCACGGATGCAGATGACGGCCGCCGCAAGGATATCCCCGCCAGCACGGCCTTTGTCCCCTCCGCCATGGGGCTGCTGATCGCCAGCCATGTCGTGCGGCAGCTTGCCTTTGGCAAAGCCATGAAGCCCACAACATAAAAAACGGCGTCTCTCCCTTCGGGGGAGATACGCCGCAGACTGTCAAAAAAGCTCCACGGGAGGTGTCGGAGGGCCCGCAGGCCCTCTGACTGTAATCGTATCGCGGGGCTTTGCCGCGTGGGCGGGGCGGTTTCGGCTTCAGCTGAAACCATTCCTTACATTTTTCACGGCCATCAGCTTTGGCTGACAGTGAAAAATGCCCGCTTCCGCAGAAGCGGAACCTCTTCCCTTTCTCGAAAAAGTGGCCGCAGCCACTTTTTCGACACGCTGCGGCGTCTCTCCCTTCAGGGGAGATACGCCGGCTGATTGCATGTCACTTTTCACGCGTCCGTCTTTTTCCGACTGGCTTCCATCTTGTCCAGCACATCCTGCAGCGTCATGCTGTTCAGGTAGCTGCGGATCACCTGATCAAGTCCTTCCCAGATGTAAAGCGTTTCGCAGCCATTGCAGCGGTCGCACGCATTGGGCGCCTGATCAAGGCAGGCCACGGGATGGAGCGACCCCTCCATCGTCTCCAGAATATCGCAGATCGTATACTGCGCGGGCTCGCCGATGAGCCGGTAACCGCCCTGATGTCCGCGGGAGCCGTGCAGAATCCTCGCCTGACTGAGCACCAGCGCGATCTGCTCCAGATACTTCTTCGAGATATTCTGCCGTGCTGCGATGTCCTTGAGCGCCACCGCTCCCTGACTCTGATGCTGCGCCATGTCCAGCAGCATCCGCATCGCATAGCGGCCTTTGGTGGAGATTTTCATAGCCCGCCTCCTGTTGATGATTCTTTCCCTATCGTTTCTATGCCATTATACCACAAGGTTAATAGGATTTCAACCATTGTTTTCCGGGAGGTGCCTCATGGCCCGTACACTGTCCCCCTGCGAGCGTATCGAACGCAGCATCCTCACAGATTTCCGCAAGACGCTGTGGAAGCCCTTCATTGCTGCCGTCAAGCATTATGACATGATCCACCCGGGCGACCGCATCGGTGTATGCATCTCCGGCGGAAAGGATTCTATGCTGCTGGCGAAGCTCTTTCAGGTGCTGCACCGGCACACAGCCGTGCCCTTCGAGCTGGAATTTATCGTCATGGATCCGGGCTACAACCCCATCAACCGGCAGAAGATCATCGACAATGCAGCGCTGATGGAGATTCCCATCCGCATCTTTGACAGCGACATCTTTGACGCTGCCACCAACGCCGAGCGCAACCCCTGCTATCTGTGCGCCCGCATGCGCCGCGGCTTTCTCTATGACCGTGCGCAGGAGCTGGGCTGCAACAAAATTGCCCTCGGCCATCATTTCAACGATGTGATTGAAACCACCGTGATGGGCATGTTCTGCGGTTCCCAGCTGCAGGCGATGCTGCCCAAGCTCCACAGTCTCCATTTCGAGCGCATGGAGCTCATCCGTCCCATGTACATGATCCACGAGGACAGCATCAAGGACTGGTGCGCTGCAAATGGCCTGACCTTCATCCAGTGCGCCTGCCGGTTCGTGGAAGCCCGCGATCACAGCCTTGACGGCGTAGGTGACAGCAAGCGTCAGGAAATCAAAATGCTCCTGCGCCAGCTCAAGGAAAACAATCCCGACGTGGAAAAGAGCATCTTCAACAGCATCCATACCGTCACGCTGGACACATTCCCCGGCTGGAAGATTCACGGCAAATCTTACAGCTATCTGGAGGATTACGACCAATGGCCGGACACCTTTGCAGGCCTGACCGGCGGCAAAGCATCCCCGCCGGAGGAATCCTCCCCATCCCTGCCGAACGAAGGAGGCTCCTGCCATGTCTGACCTGCTGACCACCCGCCGCAGCATCCGTCGCTTTACTGACGAATGCATCCCGGCCGAAACCATCACCGCCCTGGTGAGCACCGCCGCCTATGCCCCCAGCTGGAAGAACACCCAGACCACCCGGTACATCGCCGTGACCGACAAGGCACTCATCAGCCGGATCGCTGATGAATGCACGCTGGGCTTTGAACACAACCGGGGCATCATCGCCGGCGCGCCTGTCCTGATGGTGCTGACCACCATGGAGGGCCGCAGCGGTTATGAGCGTGACGGCTCCTTCACCACGGCCAAGGGCACACACTGGCAATCCTTCGATGCCGGCATTGCCGCCCAGACCTTCTGTCTGGCCGCCCACGCCCGGGGACTGGGCACGGTTATGCTTGGCATCTTCGATGAGGCAAAGGTTGCAGAGCTTCTGTGCGTGCCGCAGGGACAGAGCGTGTCCGTGCTGATCCCGCTGGGGCATCCGGCAGAAGCGCCCAATGCACCCAAGCGCAAAAGTGCTGAAGAGCTGCTGACAGTGCTGTAATTGACTCAGCCAGTGCCGCAACGCAAAAGGGGCTGTCACTTCCCGCCTGGGGAGGACAGCTCCTTTGTTTTTGTTTTTCACGGAAAGTCAGGGAAACGAAGGTCTCCGACGGGCAGGGACTCTGTCCCTGCACCCTGCGAAGGGCCACTGGCCCTCTCGACACCCTTTTTTTCGCTGTCCGGGGATGTTGCATTGCTGCGGAGGGGATGAGCTTGCTTTTGTGGAGCGCGTGAACTGTTCAATCAATATCTCCTGCGAGACATTCATCGAAGGCGTATGGGGCTTGGGTCTCCGACGGGCAGGGACGCATGAACATTCCTCGTCGCTTTCGCCTTCGGCGAAGTCCCCACTGGGGACTCGTTCCCCACGGAATGCCCTGCACCCTGCGAAGGGCCACTGGCCCTCTCGACACCCTTTTCTTCGCTGTGTTGGGTTATTGGCTGTTGCGTGGGTCCATTGCGTCGCGGAGGGCGTCGCCCACCAGATTGATGCATACTACCAGCACAATCACCACCACGCCCGCAGGAAGCCATAGCCACGGCTTGCCTGTCAGCGTCGACAGGGACTGAGCCGCCCCCAGCAGATTCCCCAGCGAGGCCATCGGCGGCTGCACCCCCTGCCCCAGAAACGACAGCGCCGCTTCATCCAGAATCGACAGCGCGAATACGCTCGTACCATACACCAGCACCGGAGCCAGCGTATTGGGCAGAATCTCGCTGAGCAGAATGAACCGCCGCGGCATTCCTGCCGTCACATCGCTGCGGATGAAGTTTGTCTCCCGCAGGCTCAGCACATTTCCTCGCACCAGCCGGCACACGCCTGGCCAGTTCACCAAACCGAGAATGAGGATGATCGTCCACAGCCCGGGCTGAAAGATCGCCGCAGCTACCAGCACCAGCAGGATATAGGGAAAGGACATCACCATATCCGTAAAGCTCATGATCAGCCGATCTGCCCAGCCGCCGAAATACCCAGCCACAAGGCCCAGCGCTACGCCGACGGCTGTCGAAATCACCGTTGCCAGCGCGCCCACCATCAGCGACACCCGCATGCCGTAGAGCACGCGGCTGTACATGTCACGGCCTATTTTGTCCGTACCGAGGATATGTGCAGCAGAGGGCGGCTTGTTCATGGCCTTCATGTCCGGCGCGGTAGGAGAATAGGGCGCGATCAGCGGCGCAAGGATCGCCATCGTCCCCAGCACCAGCAGGATCACAAGGCACGCTTCTGCCAGCCGGTGACGGCAGAAGCGTTTCCATATGGTCGCCATATTTCGCATGTCATAACTCCTGAAATGTCGGAATCAGTCGTATCGGATGGTCGGATCGACAAGGGCGTAGATAATATCCGTCAGCAGATTGGCGGCAAGCACCACCACCGCTGACAGCAGGCATACGCCCATCACCACCGGATAATCACGGCTTGTGATGGCACTGAAGGTTTCCAGCCCCAGTCCGGGCCAGGAGAATACCTGCTCCACGATCACCGCACCGCCAAACAGCATCGGCACCTGCATGCCAATCACCGTCACGATGGGCAGCAGCGCATTCCGCCACGCGTGACGGCCTACTACCAGCCGCTTGCCGAGGCCTTTTGCCGTGGCCGTGCGCACATAGTCCATTTCGAGGATCTCCAGCACAGCAGAGCGCACATACCGTATATTGCTGCCCGAGATGGACACAGCCAGCACCAGAACCGGCATCACCATGTGCCGCAGCACATCCAGCATCCCGCCGCCGGTATTGGGCGTGGTCATACCCGAGGAGGGCAGCCAGCCCAGCTTCACATGAAAAATGTACACCAGGATCAGCGCCAGAAAGAAGCTCGGAATGCTTGAAGACAGGAAGGACGCCGTCACAACGGCATAGTCACGCTTCCGGTAGCGGTGGATGGCGCTGTATACACCGGCAGGAATCGCAATCAGCAGACCCACAACCAGAGAAGCGCTCATCAGCAGCAGCGTCGGACCCAGCTTCTCGCCGATGATCTTCGTCACGGGTTCGTAGCTTTCGTAGCTGTAACCGAGGTTGCCCTGGAGCACGTCGCCCATCCAGCCGAGATACTGCTTCCAAACAGGCTGGTCAAGGCCCCATTCAGCAGCACGCAGCGCAATGGCCTCCTGCGACATGCGTGGACCGGTCATCATGTCAATAGGGCTGCCCGCAAGGGACATCAGCGCAAAGTCAATCATCGTGATGCCGATAAGCACCGGCAGGGCCAGCAGCACCTTCTTCAGGATGTACTTAAGCATGGGATGCACCTCCCGCCTTCATGCATGCGGACAAGTGTCCCAACGGTCCCGGCACAGGCAGCAGCGCACCTGAAAGTCCGGCACAGGCGCCTTCTGCATGGGGACAGCGGCTCATCAGCGGGCATCCATATTCCGGTTTGCGGCCAATCTCGCCGCTCAGCTGCGTGCGGGGACGGCTGCGCTGCGTCACATCTGTGACAGGCGCCGCATCCACCAGCGCGCGGGTATAGGGATGCGCAGGCGCAGTGAAGAGCGTCTGTGCATCGCCAATTTCCACCATACGCCCCATGTACATCACGCCCATCCTGTGGCTGACGTAGCGTACCGCCGCCAGTCCATGGCCGATGAACATGCACGTCAGCTGCAATTCCTGCTGCAGCTCACGCAGCAGATTCAATATCTGCGCCTGCACCGACACATCCAGCGCCGATACGGGCTCGTCAAGGATCAGCAGCTTCGGCTTCAGGCCCAGCGCTCTGGCCAGGCATACCCTTTGCCTCTGTCCGCCGGACAGTTCATGGGGATACCGCGCCTGCATATCTTCCGGCAGGCCCACCAGCGCCAGCAGCTCCGCCACCCTGGCAGGAGCCTCCCGCCGGGTCGTCAGGCGATGATACAGCATCGGCTCGGCGATGATATCCATCACACGCTTGCGGGGATTGAGGGATGATCCGCTGTCCTGAAACACCATCTGATACTGCGTCCGCAGGGGACGGCGGTCCCGTTCAGGCAGATTGTCGATGCGCTGCCCCTTGAACCACACCTCGCCCTCTGTGGGCTGCTCAATCCCCATGATGAGCTTTGCCAGCGTGGATTTTCCGCAGCCGCTCTCCCCTACCACGCCGAAGAACTCGCCCTCCGGAATGGTCAGGTCAACACCGTCCACCGCGTCCAGCCAGACAGGAGCAACGGCAGTACCGCCCGTCCGGTAGCGCTTGCGAAGGCCGCGCAGTTCCAGCATAGTCATCAGGCCTTCACCTTCCTTTCGCAGCGCACAGGATGCTTACCGGGCGTGTAATCAGGCTGCTTTCCGCAATCCTCTGCAAATGGGCATCGCGGCGCAAAGCGGCAGCCCTGCATGTCGTCATACCGCTCGGGCACCGCACCGGGAATAGCGTACAGCCGGCGATCCTTCGGGTCATCAATACCCGGGACCGCCGCCAGCAGCGCCTGCGTATAGGGATGCCGCGGATGGGTCAGCAGCGTGTGCACATCGGCTTCCTCCACGCACTGTCCGGCATACATCACAACCACCCGGTCTGCCAGCTCCGCCACCACGCCGATATCGTGGGTGATGAGCAGTACGCCCATCCCCTCGTTCCGCAGCTGCTTGAGAAGCAGCAATATCTGCCGCTGAACGGTCATATCCAGCGCCGTGGTCGGTTCATCAGCAATGAGCAGCTTCGGATCGCATGCCAGCGACATGGCGATCATCACTCTCTGACGCTGGCCGCCGGAAAGCTGATGCGGGTATTTGCACATCGTCAGCTCCGGCTCCGGTATTCCCACCTTTTCCAGCAGAGAGACAGCGCGCATGTCCGCCTCTTCCCGGGAAATACCCAGATGCCGCCGCATGCCCTCTGTCAGCTGCAGACCTATGGTCAGCACAGGGTTCAGGGAATACATGATATCCTGAAAGATCATCGTCATATCGCGGCCGCGGATGGTATCCAGCTGCTTTTCCGGCATACCGATCAGCTCGCGGCCCATAAAGCGGATGCTTCCCCCGTCCGTATGGCCCTGACGGGGCAGGAGGCCCATGACAGACAGCGCAGTGATGCTCTTTCCGCAGCCGCTCTCCCCCACCAGACACACAATCTCGCCGGGATAAACCGTCAGGCTCACTCCGTCTGCACACCGGACGCGCCGCTTGCCCCGGCCAAAGGAAATATCCAGCTTTTCCACCTGCAACAGGGGTTCCTGCATATACACCGCCTCCTTTCCCGTCAATTTCGGAAACCCGGCCAGCCGCAATGGACTGGTCGGGTGCTGCTGATATTGCTGTGGATTCGTATCACTCCGCAATGTCCCACTCGTGGACGTTCACGAAGGTACCGTACACATCCGGCGTGCAGTTCACAAGGCGATTGCTGACTGCGCCGAGGGTAGAGATAACATAGGCAGAGATCATCGGACAATCGGCAACAACCTGCCGGTTAATGTTCAGATATGCGTTGCGCACGGCCTCAATATCCGCGCTCTGCTGGGTCAGGGCAAAATCTGCATCCAGCGCAGAATTGCCGTACCGGGTCCAGCCGTCTGCAGAAAGCAGCCAGCTCATGTCCGTGTAGGGATCAGTGGGCGCGTAGGTATACTGCACGCTCATCACGTCAAAGGAGCCTTCGCCCGCCACGCCCATGAGGCTGTCCAGATCCACCGTGCGGATCTCGATGGACAAGCCGATTTCCTCCATCAGTGCCGCGATCAGCTCCACCGCGCTGACAAAGGTTGCATCACCGCTGTCTGCATACCAGACAAGGCTTGTGTTCGCGCCCGTAGCGGTCGCCTCGGCAATCAGCTCCGCGGCCTTTCCGGGGTCGTATCCCGTCACCCCCAGCGCCTCGCTGTAATAGGGAGAGGCGGAGCACAGGAACGCATCGACTACCTCACCGCTGCCGCCCAGCAGCTCCGACAGGATCAGCTCGCGCGGAATGCCGTACAGCAGCGCCTGGCGGATGCGCACATCCGGCACGTTGTTCACGTTGATGAAGATAGACTGGTTCGTAACGGGCGAGCCCTGCACGGCGGTCACATGCTTCAGGCCGCGAATCGCCTCATAATCCTCCAGCAGCACAGAGGCCATGGTCTGCTGCACCAGATCGATTTCACCCGAGGTCAGGCCGGCCAGCAGCTGCGCGGAGGTAGTGATGTTCAGGTTCAGGTAATCAATCTTCGGCGCACCGAGAAAGTAACTCTCATTCCTGCGGTAGCGGACATAATGGCTCAGGTCGGCCTCCTGAATGAAGAAGGGGCCTGAGATCACGTCCGGACGCTGGAACCACTCATGGGTCAGCAGCTGGTCGCGCGGAATGTCGCCCAGCACATGCTCCGGCAGGATAAACATGTAGCGGCCGAAGTTATTCTCGAAGGTATACAGCGCCGTCGGCCACTTGGTTGCAACGGTCAGCGTCTTGTCGTCGACAATCTTCACGCCCTCAATCTCCGTTGCACCGGAGGGAAGCATGCCTGCGTCATCCGTGCCGAGGATCAGGTACTGGCTGAGGATGGCCTTGCCTGCCTCCGGGCTCGTCATGAGCAGGAGGGTAAAGAGCACGTCCCTTGACGTCACAGGAGTCCCATCGGACCAGATCGCTTCATCGCGCAGACGAATGGTGAAGGTGATGTTGTCCTGCGTGGTGATGGACTCGGCCAGCTGCGGCACGAACTCCAGCTCCCTGGAAAGCTCCACCAGCGGCAGAAATTCCAGCGAAATCGCGTACTTCATGACCTCTGTCGCATCGATGAGCAGCGGATTCAGGCTGGAGAGTGTGCCCGTCACGGCAACATTGACCGTCTTAGGCTGTTCCGCGCAGGCCGTCACGCCTGCGAGCAGCGACAACACCAGCAGAAGCGACAAAATGGTTCGGGCCAGCTTCCTCATGATGATCCTCCTTGAAGATAGGATAGTCATTGCTGTTCAGGGGGAGTCAGCAGCTGATTGAGCGCATCAACGACCGCCTGCGAAGTAATGGTCGCATAGGACACCGCGTCAACAGCTGTCATTCCGGGCATGTCCGCGCTGCTGTGCAGCACAAAAGGCGCCGTCTGGCCGATGAACTGCTCCAGCCAGTGTTCCTCTGCGCACTTGCGGCCCAGTCCCGCTGTCTCACACGCCGCATCGACAATCAGCGTTGTAATCAGCCCCTGTTCGTCCGTCTCGATGGTGACCGTTATGTCCCCCGCATAGCCAGGAACGCTCAGCGTCATCGCTCCGCCAACGGCTTCCAGCGTGGGCGCCGGAGTCGGAACAGGTGTGGGCGTGGCCGTGGCCGTCGGGGTGGGTTCCGGGGTCGGCTTGGCCGTGGCCGTCGGGGTGGGTTCCGGAGTCGGCGTGGCCGTGGCCGTCGGGGTGGGAACAGGGGTCGGTGTGGCCGTCGGAGTGGGTTCCGGGATCGGTGTGGCTGTGGCCGTCGGAGTGGGGTCTGCAGTTGGCACGGCTGTGACGTTTGTCACATGCACACCGGCGACGGCTTCCATTGCCTCCGTCTGGTGCCGTCCCACCAGTGCCAGCACGACCGCCAGCGCAAGCATCCATATCAGCGCAATCAGCGCAGGTTTCTTCATAACAATTATGCTGCTCCTCTATCCATTATGGCATATGTCCGGTTGCTTATGCCTCTCCGCGCAGACAGGCAAGGGCCATTTCGGCAAAAAACACTGCCGTCGGGTACAGCGCTGCCGGATCAACCGTGAAACGCGGGTGATGTGCAGGCCATTGCCCGCCGGTTCCAACCCGCACAAACAGCGCCGGCCTCCCCTGTCCATAAAGCGAAAAGTCTTCTGCACCGAGGGTATTCTCCTGCACGGCAGGCGTGATCCCGCAGCGCTGCGCCACCTTTCTTGCAAGAACACACAGCGCCGGATCATTCACCACAGCAGGCGATCCGTGATGCCAGTCAATTCCTGCCGTCACGCCATAAGCCGCGGCTGTCCCGGCAATGATTTCACGGAAGCGCTTCTCCGCAAGCTGACGATCCTGCGCATCCAGCGTGCGGACCGTCCCCTCCATAAAGGCCGTTTCAGGAATGACATTCCAGGTATTGCCCGCTTCCAGATGCGTGACGGAGACCAGTCCAGGCGCAAAGGGATCCATCGACCGGCTGACGATGCTCTGCACAGATTGTACCATCGCCGACAGCGCCGGGATGGGATCAATCCCCTTGTGCGGATGTGCCGCATGGCAGCCCTTGCCCGTCACCGTCACGGAAAATCGGTCGATCGCCGCCATGACGGGCCCTTCCTTGATGCCCATTACACCGGCTTCAAAGCCTGCGTAGGTATGCCCGGCAAGAAACAGCTCGCAGTCGTCCACAAGGCCCGTCTCCATGACGAGCCTTCCCCCGGCGTCGATTTCCTCCGCCGGCTGGAATACCACCTTGACCGTTCCGCCCCATTCACCGCGCCGTTCATGGAGCATCAGCGCCGCCCCCATCACGGACGCGGCGTGGAAATCATGTCCGCAGGCGTGCATTTTCCCTGCATTCAGGGATGCATAGGACAGGCCGGTATCCTCCTGAACCGGCAGCGCATCAATATCTGCCCGCAGGCCGATGATCCGCCCGTCCCCGCGCTCTCCGCGTATGACGGCAATCAGCCCCGTAGGCAATCCGCTGTCAAGCACCTCCACACCGTGCGTTTGAAGCACCTGCCGCAGTTTTTCTGTCGTTTCATGCTCCTCAAGGCCCGTCTCCGGATGCTGATGCAGCCATTCCAGCAGCTCTGTCAGCTTGCTCTCCATGTACGCAGCCTCCTTCGCTTCAGGAAGTGTCGATCCGTTGCCGACGCAACGATATGCTTCCTCTATATACTATCGTTTTGCTGTATAAAAGTCAACCGGAATTTGCGTCCAGCCATGATTTTATGGGCGTTTTTTGCCCTGTTCCACCCCTTTTCTTGACAAAACAAACCCATTGTGTATACTGAATAACAGACAAGCAATCCATCCGTATCTGCATCACGAAAGGAGAACGATTCATGAAGAAACTGCTTGTACTCCTTCTGGCTCTTCTGCTGTGCATTCCCTTTGCACTGGCGGATGATGCTGCGCTGGTCGTCAATTTTGAGGACGGCCAGACCGGCCCCTTTGGCCAGTCCGGTTCCTGCTCCGTGGCTGTGACCGACAAGCTTGCCCATGAGGGCGGCAAGGCTCTGGCCGTGACGAACCGCTCCGGCAACAACTGGGACGCTGCCGACCTTGGCCGCGAGGCCGCCGGCATCGCGCTGGGCGATCAGGTGACCCTCACCGCGTGGGTCTATGTGGACAGCGACGAGGAAGGCACCTTTGTCATCGCCAAGTCCGCTGCCGACTACGGCTGGCTGGCCAATGCCACCATCCCCGGCAAGACCTGGACGGAAATGACCGCCACCTTCACCTTGCAGGATGATGTGAACATCCGCTTCCAGAACTACGGCGACAACTGGAACAGCGTCGATTTCTACATCGACGACGTGACCGTGACGGTGAGCGCTCCCGCGCCCTCCGCTGACGCTGCCGAAATGACCGTTACCACCTTCGATTTTGAAGGCGGCGTTCCTGCGCAGTTCATCCAGTCCGGCGCCTGCGTTCCCACCGAATCCACGGCCGTTGTCCATTCCGGCAGCAGCTCCCTGTGGGTTACCGGCCGCACCGGCAACAACTGGGACGCCACTGACCTGACTGCCGAGTCCATGGGCATCGTGCTGGATGCACCCGCCAGGATCACCGCGTGGGTCTATGTGGACAGCGATGAGGAGGGCACCTTCGTCATCGCCAAGGCTGGCGGCGACTACGCAACGCTGGGTCAGGCGACCTTCGCAGGCCGCACCTGGACGCAGGTCACCGCTGAGTTCGCACTGGATCAGCCCGTGAACATCCGCTTCCAGAACCTGTCCGAAAACTGGAACAACGCCGAATACTATATCGACGATGTCGTCGTTGAGGTTGGCGCTGCGCCTGAAGCTGCAGAATCCACCGCTCCCCCGATTGACTATACCTCCGATTTCTCCGAGGGAACGGACGGCTGGTACGCCCGCTCCGCCGGCGGCGCCTCCATTTCCGTGACCGATGAGCAGGGTCTGCTGATTGTCGGCCGCACCTCCACGTGGAATTCCCCCGGCCGCGACTTCGAGCTCGTGCCCGGCAAGACCTACAACATGTCTGTGCTGGTCAAGCAGGATCAGCTGGATTCCACCGGCTTTATCCTCTCCATCGCCCACACCCGCGATGACGCAGAGTCCTATGAAAACCTGGGCACCTGCACCGCCAAGAAGGGCGAGTGGACGATGATTCAGGCTACCTATGTCGCAGGTCGTTACGATAAGTACGTCCTGTATGTCGAGGGCGGCGCTGCAGACACCGAGTTCCAGATCAAGGAATTCACCTGCGCAGAGAAGGTTGAATCCTTCGGCCTGAACAACATGCCTTCCCTGAAGGAACTCTATGCAGACAAGTTTGACTTCGGTACCGCCGTCGTCGGCTCCGAGGTTCTGGATGAGAGCCGCATGGACTTCTACAAGTCTCAGTTCACCATCTTCACCGCCGGCAACGAAATGAAGCCCGACGCCCTGCTCGACTTTGCAGAGATCCGCGCGGCGATGCGTAAGAACAACGATCAGACTACCGTCTGCGTGAATTTTGACTCCTGCATCCCGCTGCTTGATTGGGCACAGGCAAACGGCGTGAAGGTTCATGGTCACACCCTTGTCTGGCACTCCCAGACGCCCCCCCGCTTCTTCCACGAGGACTACGCCACTCATAAGCCTCTGGTCTCCCGCGAGGTCATGCTGGCCCGTATGGAAAACTACATCAAGCAGGTTCTGACCTGGACCAATGAGAACTACCCCGGCGTGATCGTCTCCTGGGACGTGGTGAACGAGGCTGCCAATGACGGCGGCCGCAAGCTGCGCGACTCCCTGTGGACGCAGGTCGTCGGCGATGACTTCGTCAACCGCGCCTTTGAGTATGCCCGCAAGTATGCCGCCGAGGGCACGCTCCTGTTCTACAACGATTACAACACCGACTCCATCGTCAAGGGCCTGATGATCGGCGACATCATCGACAGCCTGATTGCCGATGGCACCATCGACGGCTACGGCTTCCAGAGCCACTATTCCATCTCCTCCGACCTGTCCATGATCAACACTGCCTGGATCAACATTGCCAGCCGCAAGCTGCAGGACGGCACGCCCCTGCTGCTGCGCGTGTCTGAGCTGGACGTCGGCATCCCCGCCAACGACGAAGACAACTGGCGCAAGCAGGCCGCCTTCTACGGCAACCTGTTCAACATCTACGAGAAGTACGCTGATCAGATCATCGCCGTGCACACCTGGGGCACTGTGGATGATCTGAGCTGGCGCGCGAGCGAGTATCCGCTGCTGTTTGACAGCAAGGCGCAGCCCAAGTACGCCTTCTGGCAGCTGGCTGATCCCACCCAGATTCCCGCCAAGTAAGCACCATCCCCTGCTGGCCGCATCCTTGCTGGTGCGGCCAGCTTTTCTTCAGCTTTCCTCAAGAAATTTCAAAAAAAACGCAAAATAGGTATTGACAATCCCGGCAAGGCATGATAATATATAACACGTCGCCGCGGTCAAATCGCGAAGACGGTACGGGAGCATAGCTCAGCTGGGAGAGCATCTGCCTTACAAGCAGAGGGTCACAGGTTCGAGCCCTGTTGTTCCCACATATAAATATGGCCCGGTAGCTCAGTTGGTTAGAGCGCCAGCCTGTCACGTTGGAGGTCGAGGGTTCGAGCCCCTTCCGGGTCGCCATCATATTTTGCCTCGGTAGCTCAGTCGGTAGAGCAGCAGACTGAAAATCTGCGTGTCGGTGGTTCGATTCCGCCCCGCGGCACTTTATATGCGGTAGTAGCTCAGTTGGTAGAGCGCCACCTTGCCAAGGTGGAGGTCGCGAGTCCGAGCCTCGTCTACCGCTCTTCTTCGTAAATCGGGCATTGCCCGATGCGGTGCCATAGCCAAGTGGTAAGGCCAAGGTCTGCAAAACCTTTATCCCCCAGTTCGAATCTGGGTGGCACCTCTCAAAACGATCAGTCGAAAGGCTGATCGTTTTTTTGTTTTTCTCGTTCCATCAAACAGCAGCCATGCATCCCCTTCCTTGACATCCCACACGGAATGCGCTATCATTCCGGAAGAACCCGCTTTTTACTTTTTCACGCTGAATCCGGAGGTTGCTTGTGTCCACGATCATTCCCGACCAGTGCTCATCTTCCCGCCGCTGTCGCTGGTGCAATCCACGCAATCCGCTCTACATCGCCTATCATGACGAGGAATGGGGCGTTCCCTGCCACGATGACCGCCGCCTGTTCGAAATGCTCGTTCTCGAAAGTTTTCAGGCAGGGCTGTCGTGGGAATGCGTGCTGAACAAGCGGGCCGCTTTCCGCGAGGCCTTTGACGGCTTCGACCTGCAGCAAATCATAAGCTACGATGACGCCAAAGTCTCGGCGCTGCTGGAGAACAAACACATCATCCGCAACCGCCTCAAGATCCGCGCAGCCATCAGCAACGCCCGGATATTCCGCGAGCTCCAGCAGGAGTACGGTTCCTTTGATGCATACCTCGCATCCTTCACCGGCAGCAGAATCAGCTTTGAGCACAATCAAACCAGCAGTGATTTGTCCGACCGCATTTCCCGTGACCTGCACAAACGCGGCATGCGCTTCGTCGGCACAACCATTATTTACGCTTATCTTCAGGCCATCGGCGTTATCAACGCCCATGAGCCGGAATGCATACTGTATCAGGGAGGTTCCCATGCGACGCCTGAAAACGCTCACCGACCTTGACATACTCGGCCAGCCCGGCTTGTCCACTGCCAGCCCCCGGCTGACAGCCCGTGCCATCCTGCGCAATCCATCAAGACTTTATGCCGTGATGTACGCGCCGGACTTTGATCTGTATTCTCTGCCCGGCGGCGGTGTGGAAGAGGGTGAAGACATCGAAACCGCCCTTCGGCGCGAGGTCGCGGAAGAAACCGGCTGCTCCATCGAATCCATCGAGCCCCTCGGGTTTGTGGACGAAAACCGTGCCCATGCAAACTATACGCAGCGCTCCTTCTACTACATCGTTACCACCCGCGACGAAACACTGCGCCCTCATCTCACCGACACCGAGCAGGCGCATGGCACGCAGGCCCTGTGGTGCACGCTGTCCGAGGCATGGGAACACATCAGTACGCCCGTGTTCGAACTGCCCCAGCAGAAATTCCTGCAGGCGCGGGACATGGCGGCGCTTGAAGCCTACATGGGTCTGCGTATCACCCGTGTAACGCCGGATATGCCCCTGTGGAACGCCCTCGTCGACTACGCTGCGAACTGCTCATGGCTCGCCGGGCCGCATGTGGCGGACATGCTGCGCGAACACCGATTCGCCGGCTGGGAGAGCATCTTTGCCGCCGTCAAGGGCGAGGACATCGTCGGCTACTGCACCTTCCTGCAAACGGACTACTACCCCGAAAACCGCTACTGGCCCTGGATCAGCTCCATCTTTGTTGGCGAACAGCACCGCGGACAGGGCGTCTGCGGCCATCTGATCCACGCCGCCATCGAATATGCGCGCACCTGCGGCTTCACAACGGTGTACATTCCTTCGGGCATGCTTGGCTTCTACGAACGCTACGGCTTTCACAAGATCGACGAACTGACCAACTATGGCGGCGATACGGACAGCATCTTTGCCCGGGACGTCTGATACAGCAAATCCCCCGACCATCAATCATGGCCGGGGGATTCCATCTATACACGCTGAACCAATGCATCTTCGGGCAGATTCATCTCAGCGCCACAGCATCGGATCCACGCCCTTGAGCTTGCACAGCGCCTCGACAAAGAAGTAATCGCCGTAAGTGATGTTGGTGTGGGTACCAACATTGTCGTCATGATAGGCTGCGGTACAGTGGGTCAGAATGCCGCAGTATTCGCCGCCAAAGTCGCAGCAATGGTCAATCAGACCATCCAGCAGCTTTTCAGCCGCCTCACGGTACTCCGCCTTGCCGGTCAGCTTCGCCAGCTCCAGGAAGCCGCAGGCCGCGCAGGATCCAGCGATGTTATCAAGCCGGTATACATCCGCAGGCTGGCGGAAATCGCAGTTGGTCAGGCCATCCTCACGGATGTTCCGGGCAAAATAACAGGCAATCTTCTCCGCTGTTGCCAGATCACGCGCTTCGCCGGTATTCATAGCAAGCAGGGTAAAGCCGTAGAGCGCCCATGCCTGGCCGCGGCTCCAGCTGCTTCCCACAGCAACGCCCTGACCGCCGTGTTCCCGTACCTTTTCGCCGCTGACGGGGTCAAACTCGACGATGTGGCAGCAGGAACCATCCTCACGGACAAACTCCCGTGCTGCTGTATCCGCATGGATGCGCGCCACCCTCGCGAATCGGGGATCGCCCGTTTCCCGGGTCGCCCAATACAGCAGGGGGATATTCATCATACAGTCGATGATGGCATATCCCAGCTGTTCGCGTCCATCCCATGCACGGATAAAGCCATTGTGCTGGTTCTCCGTGGGATTGAAGCGGTTCATCAGCAACGCCGCAGCATGGAGCGCATCCCACCTGGCCTGCTCATCCCCCTCCAGCTTATACTTTGCGCCGCAGGACAGCATATACATGAAACCCACATCGTGATTCAGGTGCCGGAAGACGCGCATCTCGCGGGTCATCAGTTCCGTCGTGCGGACAGCCTCGGCATGGAACACATCCTCGGGGCTCAGAGCGTTCAGCAGCCACATCATCCCCGGCCAGAAACCTGCCGTCCACCAGCTGTTGCCCAGCTTCCACGGAGATTCGATCCACTTTCCCGCCCCGCTGCCATAGGGAACGCGCTCGGACTTCGCCGCTTCCGGCACCGTACGGCGGAATTTGTCTGCCACCTTTGCGACGACCTCATCAATATTGTTATGCATGTGCGCACCTCTTTCGTTATGCCTGCATGGTGATGTGAACCTTATGGTATGCAGCCGGCTCCGCTGTGAGCGTCAACCGCCAGAGCGTTCCGGGATAACTGCCCTGCATGCGGGGATCAGTGATATCAATGCGTTCGACAGCCGCGGTCAAGGGTTCAGTTTCGCGCCATTCAACAAAGAAATCCGTCTCCCGCCCATGGCAGCATTCGTACTCCGCCTCGATGATCGGCTCGTCCCGCAGCATGAACACCCAGGTGACAGGCCGGGAGGTATCCAGTGTGATCTCGTCCTTCACGCTGAGAGTCGCGCCGCCCAGGATCAGCTCGCGATGGCACCGCCGCACACCCGCTTCCGCCGGATAGGCAGCTGCCATATCCAGCGTCATGCCCGACTCCGTGCACTGCACGTCCCGCGCAGCATACTGCGCACCGGGCTGCTGCTCATACCCGGCGATAACCGGCACATTGTGGTAGATGCTGCGGCAGTTCCACAATTCATAGCGCCGGTCGGAGAAAGTTTTGGCGGTATACACCATGTTACCCGCGTCAACCACTTGCATTTTGCCGTCCACAGCCATGATGAAGCTGCCCACATCGTTGTGGTTGTGGCTCTCGCCGTTATGACCGCCCTTCATGGCAACGGTGGTGTGAATGAGCCGCGGATCCCCTCTGCTGCTGCCGCACAGCTCATGACTGTCCAGCAGACGCATCTGCAGATCCGGCAGCCACACGTCCTTCCCGGGCGCTTCGACCGCCCGCATATCCTCCACCGGATGGAACAGCCGCATCAGCACCCGCGAAAGGTGGGGCGTGTCGGACAGCTCCCGGGTGGGCAGGCCGCGCATCTCGCAGCCCATGCGGATCAGCGCCGGATTACCCGTCTTTTCGCCGGCGTACTGCAGGCGCTCGCCGCTGATGTATGGCCGGGCGTCGCAGTCCGCGAAGTTGGCAAACCAACCGCCGCCAAGGTGCATCAGCTCCGGATAGGCCATCATCTTGCGCAGTTTCGGTACGTCCCAGAGCGATGCGCCGCAGGTCTGCTCCAGCAGCATCAGGCAGTCCAGGAACGCGCCGCCGGCCATGTTCCAGTATCCCGCGCCCTCGTCGCAGCCGCCGTCCTCAGGCACGCATATCAGCCAGCGGTCCAGCATTCCGCAGGCACGGGTAAACAGCGCCGCACAGTCATCCTGCCAGACGTTGGCGGCCATCATCACATTGGAAACGATCCACGGCGTCCAGTTGCACAGATCCTTGCGGACAAAGCCCATCCACCATTCATTGTCATTGTGCATGAAGGGCTGCAGGATGCGGCGTTCCACTTCGCTGCGGACACGCTCGCGAACGTCAGGATGCAGCCGATCCTCCAGCAGCTGGCACACAAAGGACAATATCATACCAGTCTGCGCCGCAAAGAGGTCGATCACCGTCTGCCGCGCATCCGGGAAGGGATGCTCCGCCGTCAGGGACAGGTGAGCGCTGATCGCCCAGGCGGTCTCCTCACAGATGAGCATCAGGCCGTCCTCGACCGCAGGCAAGTCGGTATCCTCCCCCGTCAGGCAGACATGCAGCGCCGCTGCGCACAGCTTCACCCGGCGGCCGAAATAGGGCGTTTCGCAGTCCTTGCGGCTTCCCGTGCGCACATAGGATGCATACATCCCCGCCGTCAGCAGAGGGTAGGGCTTGCCGCGCCAGTCAGCCGCCAGCGCCAGCAGATCCTCCCGCTCCCCCGGAGCAACACGCTGCCACGCCGCACGATCGCCGGCCGGAGGAAACTGCACCACCGGACGCGCCGCCAGCGGGTGTGCTGCCAAATACTCCATCATCATATGCATATGCTCCTTTTATATCGCGTGTTCGGCAGACATCGGAAGCCCCTGCCACATTTTTGCCTGCGTCCAGCCTTCATCCGGCGCAGCCCAGAATGCATCCGTCTCCGGAAGGCCCAGCGGCAAAAACGCCGCCATGCACAGGTACAGGCTGCCGGTGGAGATGTATCCTTCACCCATGTCAGGCTGCGAACCGCACACACCCACCCGCAGGAAACCGTCTGCATCGAAATTGTCGAAGGCCATCACCCGGTCGATCACCGCAGTCAGGCCGCAGCGCACCTGCGCAGGGGTAAGGCCGCTTTCCGGCAGCCTCTGCAGTGCCTGCTGCGCCAGCATCTGAAAGCATCCGAAGCGATACGCACTTGAACGTCCCAGCACCGGGTAAGAGCCGTCCGGGGCGATCAGCCGCTCCAGAAACGCTGCATACCTCGCGCCATAGCGCTCCGCCCGTGGCAGGAACCGCTGCCATTCCGCATCCGTATGTCCAACCGTCCGCAGCACGTCGATCAACATCGGCTGGATGACATAGCTGTTGTAGAAATCCATATGAAACTCCGGCCCATCGCCGAAGAACCCATCGCCCAGATACCAGTCAAAATGCTGCCGGACAGCATAATCCACGCGCATGGGATCCCAGTCCGATTCTCCCGCATAGTACAGGAAGCACTCGATCATTGCGCTGAAGAGCAGCCAGTTACTCACGTAGGGACGGCGGGTGCGGGTTTCCTTCATGCGAACCACAAGGTTCCGCTGATCCGCTGGATCAAGTTCCTCCCAGAGCACCCCGGGCGCGCGCAGGATCGCGTGAGCCAGAAACGCCGCATCCACGATGGGCTGCATTCCCGCGGAAAAATTCATGCAGTCCCGCGTGCCGGGAGTGACGGCATTATGCAGGCAGCGGCGGTACAGCGCACGATATTCCGCCTGCAGCACACCTTCCTCGCCCGTCAGCCCCTCCAGTCCCAGCCATGGCGCCATGCCGACCATCGTGCGGCCAAACGCTTCCAGATATGTGAACTGTGCCCGATCCTCACGGGGGGACTTACTCTCGATTGGCATGACTTCCCGCAGCCGATCCTCTGCCAGCGCACGCAGCACCGGGGACGCAATGCGGAGCATGGTTTCAAGCCATTTGCGTCTGGTATTCATGATGGAACGCACCTCCCGTTACAGGTGGGGATTCGACGTCTGACGCACAATCCCTGCTTTACCGTCATTCGTGCCCCAAAAAGAGCGGACGCTGCGTTCAAAGCCTGTCCAGCAGGCTCGCGGCTTGCTTTTTCCCCGCACCTCTGGTATACTTGAAACAGGTTTTCAGACCGTACAATTACACAAGGAGGTCAACACCATGAAATTGGCCGACATCAACATTCGTGATCCTTTTGTGCTGCTGCACGAGGACGTGTATTACCTCTACGGTACCCGCGGCGCAACCTGCTGGGGCAAGGCGGATGGCTTTGACGTGTATACCAGTACCGACCTTGAAAACTGGTCCGATGCACATGAATGCTTCCACAACGACGGCACCTTCTGGGCGGATCAGAATTACTGGGCGCCTGAGGTGCACAAGTGGAACGGCGCTTTTTACATGTTCGCATCCTTCAAGCATGACGACGTATGCCGCGGCACGGCCATCCTGAAAGCAGAGAGCCCCCTCGGCCCCTTTGTCCCCCACTCTGACGGCCCCGTCACCCCCAGCCACTGGGAATGTCTGGACGGCACGTTCTATGTCGATCAGGATGGGAAGCCCTGGATGGTGTTCTGCCATGAATGGGTGCAGGCCATCGACGGCGAAATCTGGGCGATGCGTCTGAACGAGGAGCTTTCTGCCCCCGCCGGCCCGCCGCGCCTGCTGTTCACCGCCTCAGAGGCTGACTGGATCGTGCCCGGACGCCCCGTGAAGGGCTTGCCCTCCTTCGTTACCGACGGCCCCTTCATGTGGCGCACGGCTGACGGCACGCTGCTGATGCTCTGGGCCGCTTTCTCCAAGGATGGTTACACGCAAGGCCTGGCGGTCAGCACCAATGGTGAGATCACCGGCGAATTCAAGCAGGTAGATCCGCTCTTCCTCAAGGACGGCGGCCACGGCATGATCTTCCGCACCAGGGACGGTCAGCTGATGCTGACGCTCCACAGCCCCAACACCCACACGGAGGAACGTCCCGTGTTCTTCCCTGTGTTTGAAGACGGCGGTATGCTCCGCATGAACACGCTTCACATGAAATAAGAATGCCCCATTGAAAGGAATTTCCGCCATGGACGCCCGCGCGATTGTTTACGTGTCCAACACCGGCCACACTGCCGCTTATGCCAGCCTGCTCGCAGACAGGCTGGCTCTGCCGTCACTGACCCTTGACGCCGCCTGCCGGGAACTTCCTCCGGGAACGCCCGTGATCTATATGGGCTGGCTGATGGCAGGAACGGTCAAGGATTACCGGAAAGCCGCAAAGCGCTTTGCCATCCGCGCAGTATGCGGCGTTGGACTGGGCGATACCGGCTCGCAGGACGCCGCCGCCCGCAAAGCATGCGGTTTACCCGAGGATTTCCCCGTGTTCACCCTGCAGGGCGGCATGGATCTGACGAAGCTTCACGGCCCGTACAGGCTTGCCATCCGGCTCCTGACAAAGGGCATGGCCGCAAAGCAGAATCGGACGTCCGATGAGGACAAAATGCTTGCCCTTCTCATCAAGGGCGGCGATTATGTCAGCGGGGAGCACCTGTCTTCCATCCTTGCGTGGGCTGCCGGATAAACCAGTTTCCGTATCATACTGCTTTGGAGGATACCCGCTATGGGCAAGTTCGAAATCAAGGATGACTTTTATCTGAACGACGAAAAATTCCAGATCATTTCAGGCTCCATTCACTATTTCCGCGTCGTGCCGGAATACTGGCGCGACCGTCTGCTCAAGCTCAAGGCTTTGGGCTGCAATACCGTTGAAACATATATTCCGTGGAATTTCCATGAGCCAAACCGGGGCGAATTCAACTTTGAGGGCGACCATGACGTATGCAAGTTCGTCCGCATTGCGCAGGAGCTGGGCCTGTGGGTCATCATCCGTCCCTCCCCCTATATCTGTGCAGAGTGGGAGTTCGGCGGCTTTCCGGCATGGCTGTTGGCGCAGGACGGCATGCGCTTCCGCTGCAGCTACGAGCCCTACATGAAGGAGTTCCTTGCCTACTTCGACGAGCTGCTTCCCCGCCTCGCACCGCTTCAGATCACCCGCGGCGGCCCCATCATCATGATGCAGGTGGAGAACGAATACGGCTCCTATGGCGATGACAAGGTGTATTTGCAGCAGCTCCGCGACGGCATGATCGAACGCGGCATTGACGTGCCGCTGGTTACCTCCGACGGGCCGGAGCATGATATGCTCGCCTGCGGCAAGGTGGAAGGCGTTTTCCAGACCGGCAACTTCGGCTCCCATGCTCGCGAGCGCTTCGGCTACATGAAGGAAATGGGCATCACGCCCCTGATGTGCATGGAGTTCTGGTGCGGCTGGTTCGACCACTGGGGCTGCGGCAAGCACGCCCACACGGACGCTGCTTCCTCAGCCAGAGAGTTCGCAGATATCCTGGACATGGGCCACATCAACATCTACATGTTCCATGGCGGCACATCCTTTGGCCTGATGAACGGCGCAAACTACTATGACAAGCTGACTCCTGACGTGACCAGCTATGACTATGACGCGCTGCTCACCGAGGACGGCCGCATCACGGAGAAGTACAGGCTATTCAAGGCCGAGATCGAAAAGCGCAACGGCCCCGCGCCGGTCATCGACATTCCTGAAATCCCCCGCAAGGCCTACGGCGAGGCGACCTTCGTGGCCTCCGAATCCGTGACAAACCTGCTGGCAAAGCGCGACGCAGTGCATAGCGTCTGTCCCATGAGCATGGAACGCCTGGGCCAGAACTATGGCTACACCCTCTACCGCACCACCCTCACCAACGAGGTGGAGCTGAAGAAGATTCAGCTCGTTTCGGCCAACGACCGCGCGGTCATCATGCTGGATGGCAAGATCATTGCCACCCTGTACGACCATGATCTGCAAAAGGCTCACCACTTCGAGACCCCCGTGCCTGTCAGGAAGGGTGCGGTGCTCGAAATTCTCATGGAGAACATGGGCCGCGTCAACTACTCCTTCAAGCTGGAGCACCAGCGCAAGGGCATTGACTCCGGCGTGGTCATCAACGACCATCAGAAGTTCGGCTGGGAGATGGTAGTCTGCAACGAGAAGGTCATGGCTTCCTTCCAGCCGGAGGGAACTACCCCTGCCGGTGCGCCTGCAGTGCATCACCTGACCTTCGAGGTGGATGCGCCTGCCGACACGTGGCTGGAGCTGCCCGGGTGGGGTAAGGGCACAGTGATCCTGAATGACTTCTGCCTCGGCCGCTTCTGGGAAATTGGCCCGCAAAAGCGCCTCTACATCCCCGCCCCGCTGCTGAAGAAGGGAACGAACAACCTGCTCATCCTCGAGACCGAGGGAAAGTCCGGCAAGGCCTTCCTCCGCGACGAGCCCGACCTCGGCTGAGGACATCCCGCCTAAACATCATACACAAAAGCAGCCAGCCCTCCGAGTGGAAGAGCTGGCTGCTTTCTTATGTCCATTTTCAGATCTGCACGGGAAGGCTGCAAACAGGCCGGCCACGCTTTCATCTCTTCAGCTTCCATGCACACACAGCCCCAAAGGAACGCGCAGCCCCGATTGCAAAATGGGACAAGGGATGAAATCTCTTGCAGCGTCCCTGGCCGTCAGAAGCCTTCGTCCCTTCTCCCCCATTACTCGTCCTCACGGCCTAAGATGCGGCTTCCCACGCGTACGCCCCAGGCCTGTCCATTGCGGATAAAGAATTCCAGCCGGGAACGGACGCGTTCCTTCTGCACCGGATCCATACCGCAGAAGCGCAGTCCGCCGCAGTACACAAGGCGCAGGTCGCGCTGGTTGACGATAGCGCGCAGCTGACCTGCCTCCATCCGGACGGTCACAATGGACGGCACGCCCTCATGGCCGACATAGCGGCCCTCCAGCATCTCCGGGTCAGAGAAGTCACGCCCCGCCGGTACGAACCAGCGATGGCAGGTGTCCAGCGGCTCACCCATAACAGCGTTATAGAGCGTCCACATGATGTCGTCCATGTCCTCGTCGCCGCAGTTGCACAGCACAGCGAAGCCGTAGCCCTCATCCAGCAGCAGCCCGCCCTTGGTAGACACACCGTGCAGGCCGCCGGAGTGCTCGCAAATGGTATGACCGCACTTTACGCGCTTGTACAGCCCCAGACCATAGCAGGCAATCTCCTGCGCCGGGATGGACGGGCCGATCATCGCCTCCACCGCCGCGCGGGGCAGTACCTGAACACCCTCATGCATGCCGTACTCCGACAGGCAGCGGTAGTAGGCCGCCATGTCGCGTGCCGTGGACTTCACCATCGCGCACCCGCGGAAGGGCGGCAGGACGCTCCAGTTGTCGTCGCAGATCAATTCTCCGTTTTCACGTTCAAAGAGAGAGGTAATGTTCCCGCCGGACAAAGCCCGGGCAGAGACACAGTCGTCGTCCATGATGGTGCGCGTCATGCCGAGGGGCTCAAAGATGCGCTCCATGCAGAACTGCTCCAGCGGCATACCCGCCGCCTGATCCGCCACATAGGACAGGATCGCATAGCCCTCGTTGCAGTAGGACATGTTCTCCCCCGGCGCGCCAACGGTCGGATATTCGCAGCTCGCGATGTATTCGACGATCTGCTCAATGGTTGCCATGGGATTGGGTGCGCTTGCCCGCATCGCGTTGATCCACTCGCCGGAACGGTTGATGCTGTTGACGGCGATGGACCATTCAAGCGGCTCCATCGGCGGAATGCCGCTGGTGTGCTGCGCGAGAGTGCGCAGGGTCACAGTGTCCCGCGCCGCGCCAGGAACGCGAAAATCCGGGAAATACTTGCACACAGGATCGTTGTAGCTCAGCTTCCCTTCCGTTTCAAGAATCGCCAGCGCAAGGCAGGTAATTGACTTGGACATGGAGGCAATACCGAACATGGTGTCCATGTCCGTGGGAACGGTCAGTTCTGCATTCCGGTAACCGTAGGCCTTCTCGAACACCGTGCCCTCCGGTCCCTTGACGCACACAGTCACGCCCGGCAGACGTTCCTTTTTGATCAGGTACTGCACGCGCTCGTCCAGCGCTTTGATATCGATCTGCATTCGTATCGCTCCTTACTCTGTAACGGCGCTCTCCAGCACGTTGAGGGTGCAATGATCTGCATCCATGCGGCACTTCACGCCCAGAGGCAGCGTCAGCTTGGGGGTACAGTGCCCGCAGCGAAGGCCCGTAAAGATGGGCTTGCCGCAGGGCTTGACCACATCGTTGATGATCTCCTCCAGCGAGCAGCCGAACTCCGGATACTCAATCGGACAGTCCGCAAAATCGCCGAACACCACGCCTGCGCACTTCTCGAACATGCCTGCAAGGCGCATCTGTGTCAGCATCCGATCAAGACAGTAGGTACGCTCGCCGATATCCTCGATGAAGATGATCCGGCCCGTCGTATCCAGCTGCCAGGGTGTGCCGATGGTACCGGCAATCAGCGTCAGATTGCCGCCGACAAGCTGTCCCTCGCACGCACCGGCATTAACCGTCTGCCTGGGGTATTCCGGCGGATTGAGCAGCTCTCCCGCAGGCGCAGCGTTCATCAGCGCACGGTACAGCGATTCCCGGCAGAAGTCCCCCAGCGGCTTTCCCGCCCAGTTGGAAGCAGCCATCGGGCCATGGAAGGTCACAAGACCTGTCTTTTCAAGGATCGCGATGTGCATCGCCGTGATATCAGAAAAGCCCACAAAGATCTTCGGGTGCGCGGCGATGGCGTCATAGTCCAGCTGGTCAAGGATGCGCATCGTGCCGTAGCCACCTCGGACGCAGATGATCGCATCCACCTCGTCGTCCAGGAACATACGGTTCACGTCACGGGCGCGCACCTCGTCCGAACCGGAGAGATAACCATACTTCGCGCGGCAGCTCTCGCCGACCTTCACCCGGAAGCCCATGCGCTCGGTCTCAGCGATGGCCGCATCAATCGCGCCAGGAGTACGTACCGCGCCGGAAGGGGCAATCAGGCCGATCGTATCGCCAAACTTCAGTTTCTTGCCATACAGCATATCTGTCACCTCTTACAGCACCCAGTGGATGAACTTCAGCACATCCAGCCAGTCGTCCGCATCAAAGGCAACAGTCTTTTCGTCCACCTGCGTCGCTCCGGGGTAGAAGCCTCCGTCATAGGCGCGGTAATGCTCGCGGAAGTTGATCTCCACATGGAAATGCTCCGGCAGGGGGAACATGCAGTCCTTGCCGTCCTTCTGCACAGCCTTCTCAACAGTCTCGCGGATGCGCTTCACCGCCAGATCAGGATGGATGGACAAAGAGCCATTGCCCGTTCCCTCGCTGACCGCGACGGTTTCGATATTCGGGTTGACGGACTTAATCCACTCGCACAGGCCCTTGTCGCCGCACACGCAGTAGACCGGCACGCCGATGTAGGCGGCAGTCAGGCTGTTGATCATCAGTTCCGCAGCAATCTCACCATTGATCTTGACCCAGTTGTTCTGGCGGTTCATGGTATGGGCCAGGGGGCTGGCATTGGTACCCGCCGCGCTGTGATAGCCGGTAAAGACTACGCCGTCGAAGGAATCGTCCAGACCGAACATCATCGAATAAGGATGACGCGACCACGCACGGAAAATGCGAGCCTCCATAGGCAGAGCGCCAGGATCAATGTTGCGGCCGGAATCATGGGCGTCCTTGACCAGCACGTCATCGTATCCGGCAGCCAGCGCGCCCTCGCAGGCTGCAACGACCTCGCGGGTCATCTGGCGCGCAAAGTGCGGATAGAGCAGCTTGCCCTGTTCGGTCTCATCCCAGTGAGTCACGCCTGCGGTGCCTTCCAGATCGGCAGAAATAAAGAGCTTCTTCATGGCTTTTGTTCCTCCTGTATCATTGATTCACTGTCCATCCAGTACCAGCGCAACATGCATCAGCGTACCGATGGTCAGGCAGTCCTCATCAATATGAAAATCCTTGCTGTGCAGGGGCGGTGCAGGCATCCATGCAGGCTTGACGCAGCCGATGTGGAAGAATGCGCCGGGCGCACAATCGCTGAAGAAGGAGAAGTCCTCCCCGCCCATGCTCGGCGCTGCCTTCTCAACCACATTTTCCCCGCCCATAAGACGGGCTGCCACACGCTTGATACGCGCTGCTTCCCCTACGTCATTAACCAGTGCCGCATAGCCGGAGTTGATGCTGACGTCCGCCGTGCAGCCCATTGCCTGCGCCACGCAGGCTGCGACCTCCGCGATGCGCTGCTTCATCATTGCCCGCAGCTCTGCATTGGCCGTGCGGAGCGTGCCGCGCATGCGCACCTCGTCGCAGATGATGTTCTGCGCCGTGCCGCCTTCGATCTTGCCGATGGTCAGCACCGCGCTTTGCAGGGGCGACAGGTTGCGGGACACCAGCGTCTGCAGTGCCGTAATAACCTGCGCCGCGCAGACAATCGCATCAGTTCCCTGCTCAGGATACGCACCGTGACCAGACTTGCCGTGAATGGTCAGCTGCACCGTATCCGTCGAAGCATTGAGCGTGCCCGGGCGCGTCTCCACCTTGCCGACGGGCAGATGCGGCATCACATGCAGGCCGTAGACGCGATCCACATGCGGGTTCTCCATCGCACCAGCCTTGACCATCGGTTCTGCGCCGCCGTCCGTCTCCTCGGCGGGCTGAAAAAGCAGCTTGACCCTGCCGTGCAGCTGATCGCGCATGCCATAGAGTACCTTCGCTGCACCCAGCGCCATGGCCGTATGCGCATCATGCCCGCAGGCGTGCATCATGCCCGGATGCTCCGACCGGAAGGGACAGCCCTCCGGCTCTTCCAGCGGCAGCGCGTCCATATCCGCGCGGATGGCAACGGTCTCGCCGGGCAGCGCACCCTCAATCAAGCCGATGACCCACGTGCGCTCCGTCGTGTACGGAATGCCAATCTCCTCCAGCGCATCCATCACAGCCCGCTGGGTCTTGAACTCCTGAAAACCGCCCTCTGGAATGCGGTGCAGCCTCCTGCGCATGGCGATGATCCAGTCCTTTTCGGCCGCCACCCGCGCCCGCAATTCACGATCGTCCATCATGTCCGCCTCCCATCAGTCCAGCCCGTCGATGATGTCGACGACCCGTCCATTCTCCATGTATACCCTCGGCACGCGCTTGCCCGTGCGTGCAAGGGATTCGTTGCGGTTGAGTCCGGCTGCCTCGGCATACTCGTCTACGCCGATGCCGCCGCCCAGCAGGATGACTTCCTCGCCCTCCTGTACCCCGGGGATATCTGTCACGTCCACCATCATCTGGTCCATGCATACGAGCCCGACAACCGGCGCACGCATGCCTCGAAGCTCCACGGAGCCCTTGCTGTTCTGGCGCGGATAGCCATCGATGTAACCCGCCGAGAGCGTCGCAACGATGCTGTCCCGCGTAAGCGGATGCGTCTCGTCATAGCCTAGACATTCCCCCGCCTTCACATGATGCAGCTGAGCGACACGCGTCTTGACCGTCAGCGTCAATCGGCTCTCCTCCGGATGGGCATAGCCGCGCGGATACACACCGTAGAGCCACGCACCTGTGCGCACTGCGTCCAGATGATCATCCGGATATCGCACCATACCGATGCTGTCCAGCGCATGCACCATGGGGATGGCAATTCCGCGGGCATTCAGCACGTCGCGGCAGCCGGTCAGCAGGTCAATCTGCGCCCGGTCAGCCTCCCTGTTGCGCAGCGCCAGATGGGTAAACAGCCCCTCCAGCTCCACCTGTCCGCTGGCAAGAATGTCCTGCACTGCGTCTGCCGCTTCTTCAGGCTCAAAGCCGAGGCGATTCAGGCCTGTTTCCAGCTTGATATGCACGCGGGCCTTGCAGCCTGCCGTCTGCGCGGCACGGGCCACCGTCTGCGCGTACCCCCGTGAGAACACCGTCAGCAGCATTCCCTCGCGAACCGCCCTCACCAGCTGTGCTTCTCCGCACAATCCGAGGATCAGCACCTCGCAGTCAGGAAGAACCCGGCGAATCTCCGCCGCTTCGTTGAAGGATGCTACGGCAAAGAAGCGCTGTCCCTCCTGCCACAGCTGCTGCGCCACCATCGGTGCGCCAAGACCATAGGCGTCCGCCTTCAGCACGCAGATGAGCTGCGTCTTTCCCTGCAGGTGCGCCAGCGCATGACGGTAGTTTGTCTTGAGCTGCGTCAGATCAACCTCCGCCCAGCAGCGCGATACCGCTTCTTCATAGGAGATCATCATGGTCATCCCCTCTTTTCCATACATGCAGAAAGGACCGCCGCGGTACGCATACCCACGGCGATCCTTCTGCGTAATCAGCTTTCAGTTCCCGGATCACGCATTCAGGATCTTACGGTACTGATCAATTTCCTTGCTGTTGCCCCAGACCATGTGACCCTCTTCGATCTCAATCCACTGGGGCTTGTCCACGGTGTAATCATGCTGGGCAGGGTCATAGACCTCCAGCTTCTTGTTCTTTTCGCGGGCCGGATCAGGCAGCGGAATGGCCGACAGCAGCGCCCTCGTGTAGGGGTGCAGCGGATGGGCAAAGAGCTTCTCTGTTTCCGCCAGCTCTACCAGCACACCCTTGTGAATGACAGCGATGCGATCGCAGATGAAGCGCATCACCGACAGATCATGGGAGATGAACAGGTAGGTCAGTCCACGCTCCTTCTGCAGCTCACTCAGGAGATTCAGCACCTGCGCACGGATGGAAACGTCCAGCGCGGAGATGGGCTCGTCAGCAATGATGAATTCCGGCTGCATGATCAGCGCACGAGCCACGCCGATGCGCTGACGCTGACCGCCGGAGAACTCATGGGGGAAACGGCTGGCAAATTCAGGCAGCAGACCGACCTCCGCCAACGCCTTTTCGACCTTCTGCTTGCGCTCCGCCTCCGAGATCCTTTCACCGCTGAACAGGCCCTCGGAAATGATGTAATCCACCTTTGCGCGCTCATTCAGGGACGCCATGGGATCCTGAAAGATCATCTGGATCTGACGCGTCACCTGCCGGTCCAGCTGCTTGGAAATCTTGCCGTTGATCTTCTCGCCCTTGAAGATGACGTCGCCGGCAGTGGTGGGGTTGATACGGATGATGGCACGGCCGATGGTTGTCTTGCCGGAGCCAGACTCGCCTACCAGGCCGAAGGTCTCGCCCTTGTAGATATCGAAGCTGACGTTGTTGACAGCCTTGAAGCGATTATTTCGCTTGCCGAAGCAGACGTCCATGTTCTTGACCGACAGAAGAATTTCGCGGTTATCAGTCATAGCCCTTCACTCCTTCCGTCGCCAGCTTGATCACAGCTTCCGGGGGATCAATCTTAGGCGCACGGGGATCAAGCAGCCACGTGCGTGCCTTGTGCGTCGGCGATACCTCGAAGTAAGGCGGACGCTTCTCAAAATCAATCTTGAGGGCCTTGGGATTGCGGGGCGCAAAGGCGTCTCCCTTGATCTCCTGGAACAGATTCGGCGGCGTACCGTGGATCGAATACAGCGGTTCGCCCTTCACGCCCATCTGCGGCAGCGAAGACAGCAGCGCCCATGTATAGGGGTGCTTGGGCTGGTAAAAGACCTCTTCGCACAGGCCAATCTCAATGATATCGCCCGCATACATCACGGCGATGCGATCCGCCACGTTGGCTACCACGCCAAGATCATGGGTGATGTAGACCGTGGTCAGCTCATACTTCTCCTTCAGGCTGCGGATGAGGCGGAGAATCTGCGCCTGAATGGTCACGTCCAGCGCTGTGGTAGGCTCGTCACAGATGAGAATCTTAGGCCGGCAGGCCACCGCAATGGCAATGACCACACGCTGACGCATGCCGCCGGAAAACTCGTGGGGATACTGCTTTGCACGGCGCTCTGGATCATTGATGCCCACGTCCGTCAGGATGGAGAGCATCTCCTTGCGCGCCTGCTCGCCATGCATGTTCTGATGCAGCTCGATCGCCTCCATGATCTGCGCCCCAATGGTCTTGAGGGGATTGAGGCTCGTCATGGGATCCTGCAGAACCATGGCGATCTCGCGGCCGCGCACCTTAAGCCACTGCTTCTCCGTGTTGTAGGTCACCAGATCCTCGCCATTGTAGAGGATCTGACCGCCGTCAACCCAGCCGTTGGCGTCCAGCAGACCCATGAAGGTCTTCACAAACACCGACTTGCCTGAGCCGCTCTCACCCACGATGGCGAGGCTCTCGCCTTTGTACAGGTCAAGGGACACGCCGCGGATGGCATGCAGCCGGCGGCCGCGCAGGTTGAACTTCACGTCCAGATCGCGCACCGAAAGGATGGTTTCTCTTTCCATATCCGTTCAACCTCCTTTACACATGGTTCTTGGGATCAGCGGCGTCCGCAAAGGCATTGCCGATGATGTAGAAGGAAATCGTCACGATGGACAGCACAATCGCCGGGAAGATCAGCTGATAGCGCAGCGCAGCCGAGGTGATCAGCTTGCGGCCCTCGTTGATCAGGTTGCCCAGCGAGGGCGTATCCACCGGCAAGCCCAGACCGATGTAGGTGATGAACACCTCGGAGCCGATTGCGCCGGGAATAGACAGCGCCATGCGCAGCGTGATGACAGACACCAGATAGGGCAGCAGGTTCTTGAGGATGATGCGCCACGTGCTGGTACCCAGGCAGCGGGACGCCAGATTGTAATCGCGGTCGCGGATGATGACGATCTGATTGCGGATGAAACGGGCCATGCCCAGCCAGCCGGTCAGACACATGGCAAAGATCAACGTCTGCAGGCTGGGCTTCATGATGTAGGAAATCAGAATCAGGATGATGGTGTTGGGAATATTGTCGATGACGTTGTAGACCTCCGTCAGCAGGCGATCCAGCTTGCGCACATAGCCCCACAGCACGCCCACGAAAATACCAATCAGTGCCTCGCAGATCGCCACGGTGAAGCCAATGAACAGGCTCGTACGCGTACCGCTCCAGACGCGGGCCCACAGATCCTGACCAATGTTGTTCGTACCAAACCAGAAAGCGTTCTCCGAGGGCAGGATGCGCAGCTCCGTTTCAGCCTTGGCAGTAACGGTTCCATCCTCATTGATGGTGAAGGCAGATGCCTCGGCATAGAGCGCATTGCCGCTGTTGGCGTATTCCACCGGCGCAGTGAATACGTCGATCTTGAAGTTGGAACGGCTCTCATAGGGAACCTGCCAAGGATCGTCCGGCAGCTTCAGCTTGGTCTGGAAATTGTTCTTCACATAGCCGGTTTGACCCTTGTACTCAATTTTGCACCATTCCTCGCCGTACTCAACAACGTCAAACTTCGTACGGGCCTTGAGACTCGTCAGCACATTGTCCACTGCATACCAGCCATCATAGCCCTTCACCTCAGTCGCGTTGAACTGGGTGCCGGCAGGCGCCTTGATGTAAACAGTGGACAGGCTGGGCGAAAGGTTGGAGATCTGTTTGCCCGTCTGGGGATGGTTGTTGATCAGATTGGCAGGATACTGCCCCGGCAGATAAGGCTGCAGGACGGTGAACAGCAGCAGGCCCAGCAGTACGAACAGCAGAAACACAGCCACCTTGTTCTTGAAAAACACCCGCAGCGTGCTCTGCCAGTAGGAATAATTGGAATAGCCGCTCTTTTCGGCAGCTGTGTTATCGTATTCGGCCAGCACAAACAGCTCGTCCTCATTGACGGCGGGCTGCTCCATATCGCTTTGCAGCTTCTGGGCAAGCGCCTTTTCGAGCTTCTGGCTCTTTGTATCCTTGATGCTCAGCATATCAGCGCGCCCCCTCCTTCTTGACAAAGCTGATGCGCGGATCGATCACGCCCATGAGCAAGTCGCCCAGCAGCAAGCCTACGATACCGATACAGCTGTAAATCATAACGATGGCCTGAACCATCGGGTTATCCTGACGGCCGATCACGTCCACCAGCAGACCGCCCATGCCCGGAATGGAATACAGGGATTCAATGTAGATCGAGCCGCTGATGGTGTACAGGAGCGATGTGGGAATGTATTGGATCATGGGCACGAAAGCATTGCGGAACACGTGCTTCATCATGATCTTCTTGTCCGATACGCCCTTGGCACGGGCCAGACGGACATAATCCTTGTTCATCTCATCCACCATGTAGCGGCGCAGCCACATCGCATAGGACGCCGTACTGCCCAGAGACATGGAGAATACCGGCAGTATCCACGTTGCGAGGTTCTTCTCATCAAAGAGCATCGGGATGCGCAGCCAGTCAGAGCCGTACATCTGGATGAAAATGTAGTAAACGGCGGCAGGCACCGCGTTGATGAACACGATGTACACCGTACCGATTTTATCCCAGATTCTGCCCTTGCCGCGGGCCATGGCCGTACCAAGCGGTATGCCCATCAGCAGGGAGAGCGCCATGGACATGACGCCCAGCTTGATGGAGATCGGCGCCTTCTTGGCGATGATCCCCGAGATGGGCGCGCCCGCGCTGTATCGCGCAGAGAGGCCCAGGTCACCATGCAGCAGATCCTTGAAGAAATTCACCAGCTGCACATGGATAGGATCGTTCAGACCCAGCTGATTGAGCTTTGCCTGAATGGTGGCAGCGTCCGCCTTTTCAAAATTATCAAAATAACCCTCGATGGGCATCTGACGCAGCAGCACAAAAACCACTGTGATGATGATGCACAGCGTAATCAGCGAGGAAGCAAGCCGCTTCAGGGAATACTTCAGCATGTAAATCTCACAACCTTTTCGTTGCGGCACGACCGCTTTGTGTATGAGGAAGCCTTCCGCAATGGCAGTCAGCGACTGCCGCAGGGGCGGTCGGGCCTGCCGGAGCAGCTCCGGCGAGAGTTGCCAATACGATCTGTGGGAAAATGAATTCCCGCAATATGACACCGATAGCCCGGACGACGCTCCTGCGCCGCCCGGGCAGTATGAACCACCTGATGATTCGATTATTCAGCAGCCTCAGCCAGCGCGGCACGATCAGCTTCCCACTGATCCATCGCCTCGAAGTACTGGTCAGTGCTCATGGGAGCATCCAGCAGCGTCTGGCCCTTGTAGCGCTCGTTGGAGATGCCGAAGGGCGCGAACTGGGACTCAAAGGGATTCAGACGGGACGCAGTGTAGCCGCCGTTGTCATAGCCATAAGGGATGATCATCGCGTTCTCAATCAGGAAGGCCTCGGCAACAGTGTAAGCATCATAGCGGGCCTGCAGATCGTCAGTGATGGCACGGGCAGCGTCAACCAGCTTGTAGTACTCGCTCACGCCGTTCTCATCCAGATACGCGGTCGCCTTCTCAGGCCAGTTGTAGGTGCCGTCATAGAAGGGATCGGTGTAGGTGTTGGGATCGGCATAGTCGGGGCCCCAGTTGCACTTCATCAGCGCATACTTGCCGGAGCGGCGGACGTCACGCAGGAAGCCGGAGGACGGACGGGCTTCGACCATGATGTCGATGTAATCTGCGCCCAGCAGAGCCTCCAGCTGCTGCTCAACAACGACGCACTCTTCAGCCCAGGAAGAGCTGTTGGCGTTGTAGGGCATCAGAATCTTGATGGGCAGGGTCGCGCCGGCAGCGGTCAGCTCAGCCACCGCAGCGGCCTTGTACTCCAGCGCCTTGGCCTCGTTGAAGGTATCGGTCTCCAGCGCGGTGATGGCAGCCAGAGATCCCATCTGGGTGTAATCCACGCCGTTGATGGAGACAAACTCCGGCGGGGTCACGGTGTTGAACAGGATGGATTCGGGATAGTCAGGCTCCATGACCAGCTTGGACTTCACACGATCCAGGCCGTAGTAGATAGACTGACGGAAGTTCTCATTGTTGACAGCGATCTTCCAGTTTTCGGGCTCGTACTCAGCCTCAAACTGAGGATCAAAGTTAAAGGCCCAGAAGTAGGTGTAGAAGTTGCTCTGACGCACAGGACGGATCAGATCAGCAGTCTCCTCATTGGCCAGCCATTCAGAGGCAATGGTGGAGGTGATGGAAGCATCGTCCACCTCGCCGTCGCGGAACAGCTCGGGAGAAATGGTGCTGGCTTCCTTGTTGTACTTCTGCTCGATGCGGTCGATGAAGACATTATCAGCATCCCAGTTGTGGACATTCTTGGCATAAACGCGCATGTTCTGGGGCTCAAAGGTCTCCAGGATGTACGCGCCGCAGTACAGCAGGTTCTCGTTGCTGGTGGCCACGCCGAAGTCAGCGCCCTTTTCAGCCAGGAAGTCGCCGTTAACAGGCATGAAGCACACATAGGTCAGCATGGACATGAAATAGGGCACGGGCTCGATCAGGGTGTACTGCAGAGTGTACTCGTCCAGTGCCTTGACGCCCACGGTCTCAAAGTCCATCACGGGATAGGGCTCCTGGCCCTCCTCGGGGGTGCTGGTGCCCAGATAGTAGGCCTCAGCGCCGGCAATGACGGAATAGAAGACATTCGCCGTGGAGGAAGCGTTGGCAGCGTCCAGAATGTACTTGGCAGCAGACACGAAGTCATACGCCGTCACATTGGCATAAACGGTGCCGTCAGCCTTCACCCAGGTCGCGTTGTCGCGGAGCTTGAAGGTGTAGGTCAGGTTCTCGGCGTCATACTCCCAGCTCAGCGCCAGAGCAGGCTGCACCTGGCCATACTTGTCGTACTCCACCAGCGTATCAATAACATTGGCTGCCAGCGCGAACTCATTGGTCGTCGCGGTAGTCAGGTAATTCAGAGAAGTGATCTCGCCCGAATACAGCGTGCGGTACGCAACCACATCATCCGCCATCGCAGGCGCGGCGCATACGCTCAGCATCAGAACCATGCTCAGCACGAGGGCCAAAATCTTCTTCATGGCTATTTCCTCCTTAATATTGATACCGGTTCATTCCCGATAGCATGTATCATATCACACTAACACTGCAATTGCAATTGATATACATAAAAAATGCAAATTCAGGCACTATTTGAAGTTCATTTCTCCATCTTTCGCCGCTCATTTGCATACTTTTACTCATTCAAATGCAAAAAACGAGGAAACTCTGCTGTCTTACAGCGTTTCGCAGCCGATCAGTCTGGCCCGTCCGTCCAGCTGACGCATGGTAAAGGGCTGCGCTGCGCCGATACGTTCCATTTCGCCCGACTGATTGTCATAGGGATCAACACGCAGCTGGGTCATATCCGGTGCAAGGGGCGCCTGATACATCCGGTTGGCTGCCATGCGCATGGGATCAAGGTTGCCGAAGTAGAACTGATGACGCTCGCTGCTGCCATAGCGATATGCACTGCCGCCGTAGCTGCAGTCTGCAAACAGCCAGCCCCAGCCCGGCAAATAGAACTGTGCCCAGTCGTGGCTGCCCGTGTAGGCCGGCTCCACCGCCATGCCGCTTTGCCAGCGGGCCGGAATGCCCGCAATGCGGCACAGGATGATGAACAGCAGTGCCTGCAGTCCGCAGTCGCCGCGCAGGTTAACCGCGCAGTACATGCCCAGGTCATCAATCTGGAAGTAATCGCGCATGAAGCTGTAATCCACCTTGGTGGTCACAAACTCGTAGAAGCGCCAGGCCCTGCCGGCATCGGTCGTTTCATCTTTTGCCAGATCCGCAGCCAGCGCCTTCAAATAGGGCGTGACGCGGATGTACGCGCCGTGCTCAGCCAGATCCTCCTCACAGGGCGGAGCTGCATTGGGATACAGCGGCTCAGCAGGCGCAGGCGCATGCAGCGGATCAGCGTAGCGGATGCAGCTCGTATATGCATATTTCAGCGTGAACTCCTGCCACTGGGTCAGCTTCCGCCGCCACCAGGCTGTCCGTGCCGGGGCGTCCTCCGGGCCAATTCCGTCCGGATCGCCCTCCAGCAGCACAATGTCGCTCTGCTGGGCCGTGACCGCCGGGAAGGGCAGATGCGCCAGATACTCTCCGGGCACGAAGTCCTCCTTGTCCACATACAGGCTGGTTTCAAGCGTGATCCGCCGGGTCAGCGAGCCCTTCTCCCTGATTTCGCGGATCATCGGGTCAAGCCATTCATTCGCAGGATTCACTTCACGTCCAGCCCTGCGCACCAGCTCCGGATGCTTCGTGATGCTGCGGTGGCAGCGCAGAAAATACCGTTTTTCACCGCCAATATAAATGAAATCAATCCGTCCCTGCAGCTCCCAGGTATCAAACTCCTCTTCTGTCACACCGGGTACAATCTCGCGCAGCTTTTCAAGCGCCTGCATGCGATTCCACGGATACTGGGTCGGCAGACGGCGGATGCGTTCCCGCTCGCATGCAAGCCGCGCCCGGAGCATTTCAGGCAGCTCCTGCGCAAGACGCATGTCAATCGCGCGGATTGCGCCCTCCAGATCGCCCGCCCACTTGCGCTTGAGGATGTCTTCCGGCAGCGGCATGGACAGAGAATCAACGCACATGTTGATATCCATCATCATAACCTCCTGTTGCTGATGGCCTATTGTAGCACACTTTCGCTTTTCTCGACCCGGAAATGCAGCAAAAGAACAATATTGCGCGGAGCAGTTGCACTTCCGTCCGTCTTTTGCTATGATAAATCCACAACGCAAAGGAGGCGCCTGAACCATGTTTCACGTACGGGAACTGGAAGCCCTGACCACCATCCGCGAGCAGATGGCGCGCATCCCCGGACATCTGGGCTTTTATTACCAAAACCTGACCACCGGCTGTACCTTTGGCGTACATGAGGAGGAGGTTTTCGGCGCAGCAAGCGTCATCAAGCTGCCGTTGTTCCTGCATGTGCTGGCCGAAAGCGCAGCAGGACGGATGTCCATGGACGAGCATCTGACCATCACCGCAGCAGACAAGGTACCTATCTGCGGCGCGCTGACGCTCTTCACCGGCGATGTGGAAGCCGATGTGCGGACTCTGTGCCGCCTGATGATCTCCATCAGCGACAACACCGCCACCAACCGGCTCATCCAGCATGCAACCATCGAGGGAGCGCAGGCCGGTTTCCGATCCATGGGGCTGGAAAAGACGCAGCTGACCCGCAAGCTCTTTGACCGCAGTGCATCGCTGAAGGGGCTGCAGAATGTCATCTGCCCCCGGGAAATCGGCGAGCTGCTGGCAAAGCTGTACAGGAATGAATTTGTCAGCGAGGCCGTATGCAAAGAAGCCATTGACACCTTGCTGCTCCAGCAGGTCGATCACAAGCTGAACGGCCGGATTTGCGGCGAAGTCGCCATTGCCCACAAGACTGGCGAGGATGATCAGCTCAGCAACGACGTGGGCATTGTCTACGCGCCGCAGCCGTTTGTGATCTGCTTCGCAGGGCACGATACAGATGTGTACGCATGGGAGGATCTGATGCGGCAGGGCACATGGGCGCTGTACCAGGCGCAGCTTGAAAGTACATAAGCAAGGCGGGACAGTCCAATCACGGCTGTCCCGCCTTTTGTTATGGCTGCCAGAATTCACGCAGGCTCCGGCGCACCTTGCCGCTGTAGCCGGTAACAGCCGAGGCATGCAGCATCGAGCGCAGCACCGCCTCCTCCGTCGCCTCAGCAGCCGCACGGAAGGCTTTGTTGATCTGGGATTCATGGATGCAGCGCAGACTGATGCAGCCGCCCTGCGCAGGGATCCGGTTAGCGGTGCTGAAGCCCACCATCACCTCGCCGCTGCCATGGCCGATGTAGCTGCCCAGCCGGGCAAGGCCTACGCTGCACCGCCGGATAATGCGGCCAAGCTGACGCGAGGTCACCGGCAGATCAGTGGCGACGATCATGATGCAGCTGCCCTGATCCGGCGTGTCCTCATGAATGCGGCGTTCAATCTCCGCGCCGACAGGCTGACCGTCAATGCGCAGGTCGGAGAGAGAACCGTGGTTCGTCTGCACCAGTACGCCGAGGGTGAAGCATTCTCCATCAATCTCGATGATGCGGGAGGAGGTTCCGATGCCGCCCTTCAGGTCATGGCAGGTCATTCCCTTGCCCGCGCCCACATCGCCCTCAGCAAAGGACGGCGCTGCATTCTCGATTGCCGCGAAGACCTCTCGCTCCCCCACCGCGCGATGACGGATATCATTGAGCGATGCATCGTTGCATTCGCAGACCACCGGATTGACCGACGTGACAGCATATCCGTTCGCTTCTGCCTGACGGCACATGTACTCCACCATCGCGTCGTGTACGCGGCCGACATTGAGCGTGTTGGTCAGCGCGATGGGCGTTTCCAGCGTCCCCAGCTCGCTGATCTGCATCAAACCCGCCGTTTTGCCAAAGCCGTTGAGCACATGACAGGCTGCAACCATCTTCCGCCTGAAGATGTCATCCCCGCAGGGCAGAACAACCGTCACGCCGGTCTTGTGCCGGTCATTGTCCACCGTGCAGTGCCCTACGCGCACGCCCGGCACATCGCCGAGAGAATTCAGCTTGCCGCGTGTCATGCGGCCGATTTTCAAATCCATGCAGATTCCTCCTGCTTATTCCGCCATATGAACGACATAGGGCATTTCAGGCAGCTCGCCAAAGCGGTAGAACCGGTGCGCATTATCATGGAAGAACATCTGCTTCTCCTCATCGGTGAGCAGCTGCGACTTTGCGGCGAAATCCCAGCTCATGCGGTAGGTAATGGCAGTCATCGTACGGGGATAGTCAGAACCCCACATCAGCTTGTCCATACCACAGATATCGCCGGCCTCGCGGATTGCCCGAACCGCCGACGGGTACGGGTAGAACTCGCTGTTGAACAACCATGTGATACCACCGCTTTCCACATACACATTGGGATGCCTGGCCAGGCGGATTTGCTCCTGCCAGTTCGGGGTGGTCACCATGCCAAAGTGCCCGATCGCCATGCGCACCTGCGGGTACTGCTGGATCATCTCGCGCAGGGAGGACGTCTGACGGTCTCCGTCGGCAAGGTCGATGCCGATGAAGCAGCCCGTCTGCGCCGCATGAGCAAACACCGCTTCATGCTTTGTCAGGTCCAGATCAGCCAGACGGCCTGCACAAATCTTGATTCCATCCATGCCAGCCACGTCCGGAAGGTTCTGTTCCTCATACAGTGCGCTCACCCGCAGCCGTTCCGGATACTGCCGGCGAACCCGGCGCAGGTAGTCGTCCTGATTTCCGTCAATATACTCCTGCGTCACCACAGCGCCTGCCACCTGAGCAAAGTCCATGTTGGCGATCAGCCGCTCTGCGCTGTTCACACCATCTGTCATATAGGGCGGAAGCATCTGGCGCACCACAGCGCCGAACTGGCTTTTTCCACCGCCGATGTCATATACAGGCAGGCCGTTCACCATGCCTTGCTGCTTTTCCCACAGGTGAAGATGCGCGTCGATCATATCGAAGCTCCTTTACGCGAACGGATAGGGATAATCCGCAAGATAATCCTCCAGCAGACCGCACTCGTCAATCAGCTTGAAGAGGGTATAGCGCGTGCGGTAGTCCTTGCCGCAGTGCATGGAGCGCCGCAGCAGATCATCGGGGATGTGCTCCTCTTCGGGCGTCATCTCAGCATTCAGCCTGCGCATGACCTGCCTGATCTTTTCCAGCGGCGGCATGGCAGCAATGATCGCACGGATTTCGTCCATGTGCTCCTGTGCCGTGCGGACGCGGCGCTCCTGCTCCTCCCAGGTGAGGAAGTCGCCGGGATTCTCGCGCATGATCTGCTTTCCGCCTTCCTCGCCGTAGGCATGCAGCATCCACCGTTCGCGCTTTTCGCGGGAAATACGGCGGGCGCGGATATCCTCCAGATTCAGACAGTTCAGGTCTTCCTTCGCAAAGCGCTCGAACATCGGCCACACCAGCAGCGTGGATACGCCCACCGACGCGCCGTGCATGGGCGGCTCCTTGCCCTGCTGCACAAGGATCATCTCCCAGTACTGGGCAATGTTGTGCTCAATGGAAGCCACAGCGCGGGTGTTGTCAATGATCATGATGGTCACACCCGCCAGCAGCAGCGCCTCGATGAGGATGCGCATACCCTTCTCGGTTTTCCGGGCAATCTCATCCACATTGTCCACCAGCGCATTGACCGCGTTCGTCACCATCTCCACGCAGACCGGGCAGCAGGGCTCGCCGTTGATCACCGCACCCAGCTCCCAGTCCGCCTTGGCAATGTACTTGCCCAGCACATCGCCCACGCCGCTGGCAATCATGTGCATGGGGGCTGTGGCCAGCACATCCAGATCGCACACGATGATCTCCGGACAAACGGCAGGCCGCTGGATTTTGAGTCCCCGGTGCAGCAGGGGCGCAACTGCCGATGCATATCCATCCATGGAGGGCGCAGTTCCCACCGACACAAAGGGCAGGCCCGTACGCTCCGCGTTGATGCGGGTGGTATCCGTCACCGATCCGCTGCCCACGGCAATGAGGAACTCCGTCTCCCTCGTGATGGACAAAAGCACCTCGCCGCAGGAAAGATCATCCGGCAGCATGTCTCCGTCGCGGTGAATCACGCAGGAAACGACAGAAAAGCCTGCCTCTGTCAGCGCTTTTTCCACCTGCGCACCCGCGACGCGCCACGTGTTGTCATCCGCAACCAGCACGCAGCTCGTACCCAGTCCCCGGCGGCGGATATAATCCGGGATGCGGGCAATCAGGTCCTTGCCGATATAGATATCCTTATCAATGTCATGATGCTCGCAGGCGCAGCCGCATTCCACGCCCGATATGATCATCCTGCAGTCCTGATCATAGCTCACCTTGACAGCCATCGTCATTTCCTCCTCAGCGTTCCGTGTCGATGTAGGCCTTGTTCCAGATGACCGCCGTTTTCATGGGTGCGGCCTTGCAGTATATCCTGTTCTCATAGGCATCAATGGGATCGGCAGCAAACTCATCCCGGTCAATCAGGCCCACAATCTCGTCATAGCGGCTGCGTGCCAGCATCTCGATGGCCTTTTCCATATGATCCTGACGGAAGTTAATGGAGCCAAAGATCAGATGATTCTCGAAGCCAAAGGGCATCGTGTCAAAGGTGACCTTCGGACCGAGGGAGAAGGAGTTGTACAGTCCGTTGCAGCCCAGCACACGATGACGGAAAGCAAGCTCATGCTCCACCTGCGTACCGCTTACGCCGATAAAGGTCGTCGCACGGCCGCCCAGCGCCTTGATGATGGCCTCTGCACAGTCAGCCGGGTCGCTGCAGCTGTTCTTGACATAGATGGCGCCGGCCTGCTCCAGGGCAAACTTCACCTTGGGGCTGTCCTCGTCACTGCGTCCGACAAAGACGATCTTCGCGTCCGGATGCGATTGCCGGATCACATCGCCGATGAACATTCCCGTGGTACCCAGGCCGAAGATCACCGTGCGGGCAAATATCTCATCCGCAGCGATTTTGCGGGCTTCCTCCAGCGAGCAGCGATGACGGCGGGCTGTCTGGCGGAACCAGTGCGCGCTGCCCAGATCCTCCATGCGCTCCAGCTGGAAAAGCATACAGGCAAAGGGATCCGGGAAGACCATCTTCTTGGCAAAGGACAGCGCAAGCTTTCCGTCCTGCACGAAGCCGTCCGGGATGGGCAGCAGCATGTCCGGGTTGACATACATGCTGTCGCTGAACAGGCCGTCCGCCTGATCACAGCCATACTCAAAGTAGCTTTCATCCTCGGTGTAGCGGGTGGGATCAATGCTGTCGCCGCCGCGGATAAGCACAATGGCAAAGCGGTTCTGGGAAGGCACCCACACCACGCCCTCATGACCGTTGATCAGACGCTTCTGCCCGGCTGGGAACTTGGGGCCCAGCAGGCCCTTGCGACCCATCTCCATCAGCTCATGATCCGTGCCGCAAAAGCCTACCATCACCGGATGCACCAGCACGCCCTCCTGCACTGGTTCCCCGCGCAGACGCTGCCGGGGGGGATTGATCAGCTCCACCTCGCCGTATACCAGCGGATGAACAGGGTCATTCTGAAAATACGTACCATAATTTTTCAACTGTCTCACACCTTTTTCTGCAGAAATCGCTGCAATCATTATACCCGGTTTCTCCTGATCGTGCAACCGTCTTTGCGCATTTCCGGGCGTCTTCTCAGCCTCATGGCCAGCCAAAAACAGCCAGCCCTCCGTAATACAGAAGGCTGGCTGTGCGGGATGTTCAGCGGATCACCTTGCGTTGCCATCCACGGCAGACACGTTGGAGAAGGTATTGTTCTCGCGGGTCAGGACAAAGCGGGTCGTCGCGACGTCTGCAGAGGATTCCATGCCGCGGGGCGCCATTCCGCCCATGCCGCCGAAGCCGCGGCCCATGTCAGTCGCCCGTTCCAGCAGGGTCAGATCAGCATTCTCGCCAAAGATCGCCTTCAGCTGTTCCTCCGTCAGCAGATCCGTCAGGGAGAATCCGGTCAGCAGGCTATTCAGATCCTTGCCGGCCAGCAGCTCGTTCAGGTCAGCTTCCTTCAGCAGTTCGTTCAGGTCGATGGATGCATAGGCCTGCGCAAGGGCAGCGAAATCCTGCATGCCACCGGGCTGCTTTCCGCCCATGCCCTGACCGCCTGCAGGCATCTCAGGCGCAGCGCCGGGCTGCTGCCCCTGCATGGGATCAAAGCCCTGCATACCGCCCATCATGGGATTGCGCTGCTCTGCAACGCCGCCGCCATGCATCAGCTGACGACCGGGCTTATAGGACGTGATGGAGGTGTACAGGCCATCCTGCTGCTCACCTTCGATCTCACCGCCAAGATAAACATTGTAGGTCTCGCCCTCCTGCAGCGCGGGTGTGGAGAAGGCAATGTACATATAATCATAGGGGAAATCGTAGGCAAAGACAGGATTGCCGAACAAATCAGTCACGACCAGGAGATCATCGGTCTGCTCGGAGAACTCCAGCATCATAAACAGCTGACCGGAGGTGCTCTCAATGGGGTCGTACATGTTGCCCGCGCCGACAATCACACCGCCGTTGATGGTGCTGCCCATGTCGGAGTCAATGCCGCCGTCCTGACTGGTGGGATGGGCCAGATTGATGGCCGTACCGCCGTTGAAGACAATCCAGCCATTGGAGTCAATGCCGTCGCCCTCGCCGCCGGGCGCATTCTTCACTGCGGAGTACAGGTATCCATCGTTGACGGTCAGGGTACCCACGCCATCCTCGGAGACGTTCAGGGGATCATCGCCCGCCTCAATATGGAACACGCCGCCGTTGATGGTCATGTGGCCATATGCGACCTCCACGCCCTCATTGTCTGCATCGACAGTCAGCTTGCCAGTCCCCTCGAAGCCAAGGGACACCTGAGAGCCGATCGCTCCGTCAAACTCAGGCTCTTCCTCGCTCATGGCAGCATTGTGGCTGCCAGTGATCAGGTTCTCACTGCCCTCTGCCAGCTCGATGGTCACGCCGTATTCACCAGCCACGCGGGGATCACGGGCACTGTATATGGCAATGGCTGCGCTGGTGCGGCAGGTCAGGTTCACGCCATCGAGGATCAGGCGAACGTCGTCCGTATCCTCGGCGCATACGGCGATCTGCACATCGCTGGCCGTGCCGGAAATACGATAGCTGCCGCCATCGGTGATGGTGATCACACGGTTTTCCACGCCCGCCAGCTCAGCAGGAACATCCTCGTGGGTTTCAACCTTGCGGGCAAGATACACCGATGCCGCCGAATCCCCGGTAATGGCAGCGCCGTTGACCGTGATGTTCTCGCCGTCCAGGACGATGAGCGTTTCAGCGATCTCCGCCGCCGCAAGGGACAGCAGCAGACAGAGCGTCAGAAGCATCGCAATGATTTTCTTCATGAAGATTTACTTTCCTTTCCGGGATAGATTTGCAGCGTTATTCTATCATGCCATTGTGTCCCGACTATGACGCAACTGTTAACATGCGCCGATAAATGCAGAAAACGCCGCATCTCCGATTGCGGCGCATTCCTTTGGTTCAGCTGCGCTGCTCACGCAGCGGATTCCAGCTGCCCCTGACATAACAGCGCAGGAACAGCACAAACAGCAGCAGATTATGAGCGATCATGCATGCCCATGCAGAAACCAGTCCCATACCAAGGACAGCCGTGCAGACAAAGGTTCCCACGATCCGCACCAGCCACATACCGATGATGTTGAACACGAAAGGCTGACGTGTCCTGCCTACGCCCTGCATCATGCCCTCGACAATGATGGAGAAGCCATAGAAGGGTTCGGATACCGCTACCATGCGCAGCACAGTCGTGCCCAGGCCGATCACCGCCTCTTCCGTTGAGAACAGTCCCATCAGCATCGGCGCAAAGGCATACAGCAATCCGCCGGAAAGGATCATCAGTCCGATCTCGATGGGAATGAACATCCGGGCCAGCGACTCCATTCGGTTCCGGTCGTTCGCACCATAGGCATTGCCGGCAAGGGTAGCCGCAGCTGTCTGCATGCCGTAGCCGGGAATGTAGAAGGCGGATTCAACGGTATTGGCGATGGTGTGGGCCGCAGTGGCTACCTCGCCCAGCGCGTTGATCATTGCCGCAAAGGCCACATAACCCAGCGACGTGCCGAAGCGCTGGAACATATTCGGGATGGCAACGCGCAGCGTCGGGCGGAGAATCTGCCAATCCGGCCGGAAGCGCTGCCCTCTCGGCGATACCAACGGATGCCGCCACAGCACAACCGTGATGTATATGCCGCCTACCGTCACCGCAATGGCGCTGGCAATGGCTGCGCCTACCACGCCCCAGCCCGCGCCGGGCATCGTGAAGGTCAGGCCAAAGAACGTCATCGGCCGCGTGGGATAGATCATCAAGAAGTTCAGCACAACATTGATCACATTCACCCACACGCCGACCTTCATAGGCGTTTTGGTATCTCCCGCCGCTCGCAGGATGGTACCGAATATGATGGTCGCCGCGCGGGGCAGCATGGGCAGGTACAGGATGAAAAAATACCTGGACGCAAGGGGACGGATACTCTCTTCCACCTGCATCCATACGGGCACCAGACCGCTCAGGCCCAGCGTGACTGCCGTAAACAGCACGCCGGAAGCCGCCGCCGCAATGACCGCCTGTGCAGCAGCCCGGGAAGCCGCCGCCCGGTCCTTCGCTCCGCAGGCCTGCGCAATAAAAGACAGGAAGCCCACGCCCAGCGCCGACACCGTGCCGCCGATCAGCCATCCGACCGTCGTCGTTGCGCCGACGGCCGCCGTCGCCTGTGTACCCAGAGAACCAACCATGGCCGTATCAATGTATTGCACAGCCGTCTGCATCAGCTGCTCCAGCATGGTAGGCCATGCCAGCGTCATGATGACTCGCACCATGTTCATATCAAGTCGTTGAAGCCATTTCCGCATGAACTACCTCAATGTATCATCTGATCTGGTTTATCCAATGTCATTGATACCATGTTTATAGGGGTTTGTCAACACATTCCCGCTGTAAAGCCGCAATTCCGTTCTGCCTCAGACGGCAGAAAAACGCACCCGGCTCCCCTTTCCGGGCAAACCGGATGCGTTGGACGCATTACCAGTCCTTCAGCACCTGCTTCAGGTCAATGGTGCAGACCTGTGCGATGCCATTTTCATCAGGATTGTTGAACAGAATCATGTCGCCTGCCCGGTTGAAGGACGGATGCTGATGATCCGCGCCGGATTTGCAGGACCCGGTAGCAGCAATGAGCTTCTGCTTGCCCGTCGCACGTTCGATGAGCACCACGCCCTCCTGCACATCCACGCCAAGGTAGCTGATTCGGTCGGCACAGATCCACTTGCGGTCGCGGCTCAGGCAGGGATGCAGCAGCTGCTCGCTCTCAGCAGCCTTGTCAAAATGCCGGCCATCCTTGTCGCCGATGATGATCTGACCGCGCAGCTTCATGAAGGCCATTTCGCTGCCGTCCGCCGCCCACACCTCATGGGTGATCCACTCATTGGGATGCTCCACATAATAGGGGCGGATGTAGCGTTCGCTGACGTCGCACATCCACGTGCGCTGGAAGGCGTCACCCTCCGTTTCATGGATGTAGAAGATCAGATCCTCATCCGTGGGACAGATTTGCGCATGGCCGAGGCGATAGTCGCTGCGATAGACGATCTCACATTCCTTGCCGGGATCGAGGATGATCAGCGCGTAAATCTTGTTGGGCAGATGATAGCTGCAGGCCACACGACCGGTGTTGGCCGCAGTGAAATGGCTGGTCAGCCGTCCGCCCGCAGGCAGATCGCCGAGCTTGATCATGCTGTCGTCATCCAGATTTACCGCATAGACCTCGTTACCGTTGCGGCATACATAGGCCACGTTCTTCTCCCGATCCAGCGCGAAGCCATTGTAGCTTGCGTCCGTCACCATGGACATCTCGCCAGTCGCCACGTTCACGCGGTAGCAGCCGCCGTCGTTGCAGCCATGGGTCTGGTTCTTGTTGAAGAAAAAGTACTTGTCATCCACAGAGAAGTTCTCGCTGGTAAAGTAGAGCTTTGAGTTGCGCTCCGGGCCCTCGGTGTAGCGGCGGATCATATAGCCGGTAATCGGATCGCAGTATTCAATCATGGGACGCACTCCTTACAGGTTCACAAGCTGCCCGGCAGGAATGCACACAGGCGCGCCGTCGTTCACACGGATCCAGCAGTCGCGGGTATTGGGGTTGTAGACAAAGGTATTGTCCGCAGAGAACTGCAGACGCTGGAAATCATCCATCGCGTCCATAAACTCAATGTTCGTGCAGTACCAGATATCGTCACGATTACCCACCAGCTTGCAGAAGTTCTCGATCACATCCCAGTTGTTGCGGTCGTCAAACTCATAGCTGTGGCCCCAGACGTACATCAGGTACAGATACTGCTGCTTGAACAGTCCTACAAACTGCTCGCCCAGCTCCTGCAGCCGGGTGTTGTGATGGCAGGTTGCCTGCCAGCGGTAAGGATTCTCCGGCAATCCAAAATGCCCGGAGGAACCAACCACACGGCTGTAACGGATGCCGCACATGGGCAGCAGCGCCTCGATATCCTTGCTCAGAGAACCGTTGGGGTAGCTCAGGCCGCGGACAGGATAGCCCACAATCTTTTCCAGCGCCCGGCGATCCTCCAGCACCTCCTCCGCCACCTCAGGCAGCGGACAGCGGGCGATGGTCGGATGGGTCACAGTATGGCAGGCCACCTCATGGCCCTTGTACAGCCCGGCAATTTCCTCAGGCTTGATGCGCCGCGGATCATCAAACAGGCCGCTGTTGATGTGGAAGGTTGCCTTGATGCCATACTGATTGAACAGCGCAATCAAGCGGCGATCCTGTTCCTTGCCGTCGTCATAGGACAGCGTCAGGGCCTTATGCTTTCCGCCGGGGAAGCATTGATAAACCTTATTCATACGTATCAGCTCCAGACAGATTTATTGATGATATGATTCGCCCGGCACAGGGCGATTTCCTGCAATGGGATCAAAAACGGGGCTGCCGCTCCGGTTGGAAGCAGCAGCCCCTGGGATGACTGTTCAGCAAGTCAACCGACGGACGTCAGTTTATCTTACTTGGCCTGAGCCGCCTGATAAGCAGCGGTGTACTCAGCGGTCATCGCGTCGCCGCCCAGAGCAGCCCACTCTTCGTAGACAGCTTCCAGACCAGCATCGTCGATGATGCCAGCAATGTACTGCACGTGAGCGTCTTCCAGCATCTGGGACAGGGTGGTGCCCATCATGATGTTGGTTTCGCTGGTCAGAGCGTGGCAGGGATCGTTCACGATCAGGTTGGTGTACTCGGCGGTGTAGTAGCCGGCATATTCCTTACGCAGGGCAGTCTGAGCGACGGTGGGGGTCAGAGAACCCATAACGTTCATGCCCAGCTGGTTCAGGGAACCCTGGATGGTGTGGATCTGGGTCGCAACGTCCTCGCCGGTAGCGGGAGTGGTGTACATATAGCCGTCGTCGTAGATCCAGTAGGTCACGCCTTCCAGACCGCAGTTCAGCAGGGTCTGGCCTTCAGCAGTGTTGCACCAGTCGAGGAAGGACAGAACCTTGGGCAGGTCCGCTTCCTTCACGGCCTTGGTGATCACGATCTCGCCGGAGTAGCCAGCATTCTGGGGCCACAGCTTCATCACGCCGTCGTCGTCCTTGACGCCAGGGATCATCGCCCAGATGATGTCAGTGATGCCTTCGTTCTTCTCGAACCATTCCTGCTGACGATAGGTGTTGTCCATGCAGTCGAAACGCATGAAGGCCAGGCCATTGCGCTCGATCTTGTCCCATTCGCCGGACTCAACGTTCATGAAGTCAGGATCGATGCCGCCAGCGGCATACAGGTCGCGCAGCCACTTCAGGCCTTCGCGGTAGGCGGGAGACTGGTGAGCGGGGTAGATTTCGCCGGCCTCGTTCACGCCCCAGTTGAAGGGAGCGCCGTGGGAGACGGTGGCGATGCCGATGGTGCCGGCAACATACTTAACCATGTTCAGCACGTAGTCATCAGCCTCGGTGGTCTTGCAGTGCTCGAGCAGAGCGTAAGCCAGCTTGGTCAGATCTTCAATGGTCTGGGGCTCTTCAGTGATGCCCTGAGCGGCAGCGATGTCGGAGCGGTAGTAGATGCCGCCGCGCACCTGCTGACGGGCACGGTAGATACCGTACAGACGGCCGTCAACGGAGATGTTGTCATAGATACCCTGAGAACCAGCAGCCAGGTTCGGGTAGTCCTTGATCATGTCGGTGATATCCCAGAAAGCACCAGCCTGCGCAGAGGTGATGACGATGGGATCACGGGCGCCGGTCAGCGCCATGACCATGGGCATATTGGCGGGGTCAGCCAGGGTATAGCTGGTCTGATCGCCATAGGCAGAGTTCGCAACGAACTGCACGTCCAGACGAACGCCGGTGGCAGCCTCGATGGCATCCAGAACGGGGTTGTCGGTAGTGTTGAAGTCATAGTCCGTGTAGAAGTCGGGCAGCATGACCGTCAGCACAAAGGGTTCTTCGGCAGCGGCGAAGCTGGTCATGGAGAGCAGCATCATCGCAGCCAGAAGCAGAGACAGGAACTTCTTCATAGGGGTACCTCCTTTAATATATGATCTTGACGGATTGCCTTCCGTCAGGACTCACAGGGAATCAGGGCCACACAGCCCTCTCTGTCAGCTTCGCTGACAACTCTCCCAAAGGGAAAGCCTTCCGGCGGTCATTCCATCGCCAGGCGCCGGATCGCGCTGCACCTTCCATGCGGCGTAACGCCTGCAAGGGAACCAGCGGAATCAGGTCGAAGACCCTGCGGGAGAGGAAAACCGCACCGTACTCAACCCTTGAGAGCGCCAACCATGACGCCCTTGACGAAGTACTTCTGCAGGAAGGGGTAGACGCACATGATCGGGACGGTAGAAACCACGATAACCGCCATCTTCACGGACTGGGCCGGGGGTTCCTGGAAGTTGGGATCCATCATCGCCAGATCGCCGGGATTCATCGTCGCGGTGATGATGATTTCACGCAGCATAACCTGCAGCGGCCACTTGTCGCGGGCGTTGGACAGGTAGATCATGGCGGAGAAGTAGCTGTTCCAGTGGCCAACGGCGTAGAACAGGCCGAAGGTTGCCAGCACAGGCAGCGACAGGGGCAGCACGATCTTGATCAGCGTCATCAGGTCGTTGCAGCCGTCAATGTGAGCAGATTCCTCCAGCTCCTGCGGCAGGCCCGCAAAGAAGTTCTTCACGATCATCATGTTATAGGCACTGATCGCGCCGGGAATCAGCACGGACCAGTAGCTGCCCTTCATGCCCAGCCAGTTGCTGATCAGCAGGTAGCCGGGAATCATGCCGCCGGAGAAGAACATCGAGATGATAACCATGTTCAGCAGGAAGTTGCGGCCGCGAACCTTCTTCTTGGACAGCGGATACGCAAAGCTCACCGTGAAGAACAGATTGATGATGGTGCCGACAACAGTGATGAACACCGAGTTGCCGAAACCCTGCATCAGCTTGTTGGAGGAGAATACGTACTTGTATGCGTCCAGCGACATATCCTGCGGCCACAGGAACATGGGACGGACAGTCAGCTCATACTCCGTCGCGAAGGACGCGCCGACGATGTAGATGAAGGGCAGAATGGTCGTGAATGCGATCAGGGTAATCAGCGCATAGTTGATAAAGTCGAACATGCGGCTGCCCAGGCTCGCGGTCTGACCGACAGGGCCGGAAGAGATCTTCATATTGCTGGTATCCTTGAAGACACGCTTTTCCGTCACGATGGCCTTGTCCTTGTCTTCCGAGGTGACGATATTATTGTTCAGTTCAGACATGACGCCACCTCCTTAATACAGGCCAGATTCGCCCAGTGCATGAGCGATCTTGTTGGATGTAACAATGAGGATGATGGACACCAGGCTCTTGAGCAGGCCGATCGCCGTGGTGTAGGAATACTGGCCGGAGGTAATACCCTGCTGATACACAAACACGTCCAGCGTCTGAGAAACGGAACGGTTCAGTGCATTGGACATCAGGATCAGGTGCTCATGGCCGGTATCCAGCACGCTGCCCATGCGCAGCACCAGCATCAGCACGATGGTGGAGCGGATGGCAGGCAGGGTGATGTGCCACAGGCGCTGCCAGCGGTTTGCACCGTCAACCATCGCGGCCTCGTACAGCTCGGTATCCACGCTGGTCAGGGCAGCCAGGAAGATGATCGTGCCCCAGCCGGTTTCCTTCCAGATGGTCTGGCCGATGATCATCCATCGGAAGATGCCCGGGTCGGACAGATATTTGACCTCCGTACCGGTCAGAGCAGCGGTCAGCTTGTAAACGATACCGTCGGAGCCGAAAATCACATAGGTGATTGAAACGACGATAACGATGGAAATGAAGTGCGGCACGTACAGAAGCGTCTGCATCAGCTTCTTGTAGCGCAGGTGACGCATCTCATTGAGCATCAGCGCAAGGATGATGGGCGCCGGGAAATACAGCGCCAGATTCATGAACGACAGGATCAGCGTATTGCTGAGGTAGCGCGTCCACATCTTGTTGGAGAAGAAGAATTTGAACCATTTCAGGCCCACCCACTGGCTGCCGAAGATGCCGGCAAAGGGAGAATAATTCTCAAAGGCGATCACAACGCCCCACATCGGCAGATACTTGAAAACAACGAAGTAAATGATGCCAGGAATCATCATCAGGTACAGCCAGTAGCTGCCGCGGATGTCGTTCCACAGCCGTTTCCAGTAGTCCTTGCCTGTCCCGTACAGCGCAACGCGTTCTGCTTTTTTCACCGGTGCAGACCTCCTTGTATGGTATATTATGGAAACCCCCGGTTTCCGCAGAAACAATAGAAAGTTGTGTATAAGCTGTATGCAATGCATACAGCTTCCTTTTGTATATACAAAACCGTCCTGTAAAATATAGGGTCAAATGATAAACCAGCATTCACCATGAACGACCATGATGGATGCTGATGACACCAGTTCATCTGTAATTCATATTATATTAAAACCAGTTCCATTTGTCAATAGTACACAAGAACATGGAGTTAATTGGACATTATTGCACATGAAACAACTTTTTTTGAGCATTTTAGCCTCACCGCTTGCCATACAAGGGACAGTTTGCTATAATGAATGCACCATTTTTGAGCGAGGTGAAAATCATGCCGACCATTTGGATCATCGGCGATTCCACGGTGGAAGACAACAAGCCGCCGTTCCGGGGCTGGGGCTGGGCAATGCCTGAATTTGCAGCAGAGGGCGTATGCGTCCGCAATCATGGGCTCTCCGGCCGCAGCACCCGTTCCTTCGTCAACGAGGGACTGTTCGAGCCTGTCCGAGAGGGGATGAAGCCCGGCGACCTGCTGCTCATCCAGTTCGGCCACAACGACGAGAAGGACGCGCCGGAGCTCCACACCGACCCGGACAGCACCTATCAGGAATTCCTGTCCATGTACTGCGACGAGGCGGAGAAGAAGGGCGCGCTGCCCGTGCTGATCACCGCCGTCAGCCGCCGTTTCTTTATTCCCGGCGGCGAGATGCTCTACACCCACGGAGAATACCCCGCCGCCATGCGCCGTCTGGCCTCCAAGCGCAACGTCCCGCTGGTCGACCTGAAAAGCGACAGCCGCTCGCTGTACCTCTCCCTGGGGGAGGAAAAGACCGCCGAGCTGTTCGTCCGGCTGGCACCCGGCGAGAATCCGGATTTCCCGAACGGGCACGACGACAAGACCCACTTCAATGCCGACGGCGCCCGAAAAATCTGTGCGCTGGTCGCCGATGGTCTCCGTCGTGATCCCCGCACCGCCAACTACGTCAAATAACGCATCAGCAAGGGCTCCCTTCGCCATACAGGCAAAAGGGAGCCCTCAGTGTGTCGAAAAAGTGGCTGCGGCCACTTTTTCGAGAAGGGGAAGAGGTTCCGCTTCTGCGGAAGCGGGCATTTTTCACTGTCAGCCAAGGCTGACGGCCGTGAAAAATGTAAGGAATGGTTTCGGCTTATGCCTAAACCGCCCCGCCCGCGCGGCAAAGCCCCGCGATACGATTACAGTCAGAGGGCCTGCGGGCCCTCCGACCCCTCCCGTGCAGCTTTTTTTGACAGTCTGAGGGCTCCCTTCGCCATACAGGCAAAAGGGAGCCCTTTTGGTATGTGCCCGGCCGGCTGTCAG